>NZ_CP060724.1:663752-995628 GCF_014397255.1 Weissella diestrammenae | reverse complement strand
CAATTCAGCGATTAACGCTGCGGCATGATCAAGAGCTTTGAATGTCTCAGCAACATTGACACCGCGTTCAAAACGTTGTGAGGCCTCAGAATGTAGATTTTGATCACGTGCGGCATGTCGAATGGATTTGGGTTCGAAAACAGCTGCTTCTAGAACAATATTAGTCGTCTGCGCCGTGACTTCGGTGGACTCACCACCCATCACACCAGCAAACATTAAGCCTTGTTCACCAGCAGCAATAATCAAATCCTCTTCGCCAGCTGTCCGTTCCACACCATCGAGAGTTTTAATTTGTTCATCAACATGAGCTGTTCGAACATGTAAATCATGGCTTGGCAAGGTATCAAAATCAAAAGCATGTAACGGTTGACCGTACATCAAAAGCATATAATTTGTCACATCGACCACGTTATTAATCGGCCGAATACCCATGGTCCAAAGACGTTTTTGCAACCATAGTGGTGAATCGCCAATTTTAACGTTTTTTACAATACGTAACCCATAATAAGGTGCCAAAGCACTTGGTGCTTCAGCCGAAATTAAATCACTCGTTTTTTCTGATGTTTCTTTCAAGTCAAATGTTGGACGCGTTAAAGTTTCATCTAATATCGCTGCAATTTCATACGCCGTCCCATTCATTGACAACATGTCTGCACGATTTGGTGTAATACCAGTTTCTAAGACGTCATCTGTCATTCCTAGGACTTCTAATGCATCGGTCCCTGGGATTAAATCTTTCGCATCCTCTGGATTGAACACCCAAATACCCTCTTCAAAGTCTTTGGGGGCGACTTTATCATCAAATCCAATTTCTTGCAGTGCGACTAACATACCATAAGATACAACACCACGTAACTTACCCTTACGAATTTTTTGACCATCACCAACAACAGATCCATGTTTGGCCAAAATAACCGTTTGTCCAGCTGCAACGTTTGGTGCGCCGGTAACGATTTGGATTGGCTCATCTTCACCGGCGTCAACCTGCGTAATCACCATATGATCTGAATCAGGATGGGGTTCAACTGATAACACCCGCGCGATGACAATGTTTTTCATATCACCTTGGGGTTGATATTGTCCTTCAATTTCCACCGCGGTCCGTGAAATTTTTTCTGCCAATTCATTGACTGGCAAATTAATATCCAAATAGTCTCGTAACCAATTGACTGATACTTTCATTATTCTTCTTATCCCTTCTGATCAAATTGCGTTAGGAAACGAACATCGTTGAGATAGAAATTACGTATATCCTCAACACCATACTTCAACATTGCAAAGCGGTCTGGTCCAAGGCCAAAGGCAAAGCCGCCATAAACATCAGGATCAACTCCTGCCATACGCAATACATTTGGGTGCACCATTCCAGCCCCCAGCACTTCAATCCACTCAATATCCTCTGGTTTTGTATCTGCAGTCACTGCCCCCCATGAGACATCAACTTCAACTGAAGGTTCAGTAAAAGGGAAGTATGATGGGCGTAAACGAATCTCATGATCAGCACCAAACAACTGATGTGCTACCGCCAATAACGTCCCTTTCAAATCACCCATTGTAATGTGCTTATCAATCACTAGGCCTTCAACTTGATGGAATTGATGTGAATGAGTAGCGTCATCAGTATCGCGACGATAAACTCGACCGGGTGAAATCATTTTCAATGGCCCAGCATTAAAATCATGCGTTTCTAATGTCCGTGCTTGCACTGGTGAGGTTTGTGTCCGCATTAAAATATCAGGTGTGATGTAAAATGTGTCCTGCATATCACGTGCTGGGTGGTCTTTTGGCAAATTCATCATTTCGAAATTGTATTGATCTTGTTCGACTTCTGGACCCTCAACAATTTGATAACCCATCCCCATAAATTGATCTTCGAGTGATTCAATGATTTGTTGCAAAACATGTGGCTGACCTTGATGAACTGGTTTACCTGGCAAAGTTACGTCAATCGTTTCTTGAGCAAGTTGCTTGGTCAGCGCCTCAGCTTCTAATGCTGATTGTCGATCAGTAATCGCTTGTGTTAATGCATCACGCACCTCATTGGCTAAGGCGCCAATTGCTGGTCGTTCCTCAGGCGTTAAATCTTTCATGCCCCGCAATACTTCTGTCAAAGGTCCCTTTTTTCCAAGCCAATCAACGCGGGTTTGATGCAATGTCTTTAAGTCAGTGGCCACCACTGAAATATCATGCATTGCCCGTTCGCGTAATTGCGCTAATTCATCAGCCAAACTCATGCTATTCTCCTCTTTTATCTATCAATTTAATTAAAAAATCCCTTTGGCATGATAAACATGCCAAAGGGACGTTAATTTAACGTGGTACCACCCAATTTTTATTATGAACCATCTCATAATACTTAGGCATCTCATAACGATGATGAACCGTGCCAGCCTTATCAACTGACAAACTCCCGACTGAAATTCAAGCTAGATGATTAGGCGACTTCCCACTATTTATCGCTCTCTGGACTAATATCTTCCCTTTACTAGGTCGTTCAAAGTTTATGCCTTAAGTATACAAGTATTTCAATAAATTTCAAGCGATTAGCCTAATTAACACTAATTCAAGGCTTTACCTAGCTGACATTGACAACACCGCTAATCATCATTAACCAAATAGATTGTGCGATTTAATCCACGATTAGCAAATGACTCATCGCCCACGGTGCACAAAAAAATAGCAAGCGAACGCCTACTATTTCTATTGTTTACAAAAATTCTTTAATATTCTTAATTGTCGCTTCTCGGCCAAGCAATTCCAATACATCCCCTAAATTAGGCCCTTCGTTCACACGAGATGATGTAATACGAATTGGCATCCACAAATCACGGCCCTTGATCCCCATTTCGTTTTGAACGGCACGAATAGTCTCGACAATCGCTGCTGAATCAAAAATTGGCAAAGCTTCAAGCTTAGCAACCCAATTGGTTAACAATTCAGGCACGTAATCTTTAGCAAGCCATGCCAGAGATTCTTCACTCAAATCAGCTTTTGCTGTTAAATCAAAGAAAACAGGCTTTACTAGTGGTACAATCTGTGACGTATATGAAATACCATCTTGATGCAAACTCAAAACTTGACGCACCCATTGCAACTTTTCAGCGGTCAAATCTTCAGCTTGAATATAACCAGCAGTAATTAATTCATGCAGGAGCTTATCAAATAAGACGGCACTATCAATCTTTTTTATCCATTGATTATTCACCCAAGCTAATTTCTTATTATCAAATTTAGCTGGTGATTTTGATAGGCGGTCAGGATCAAACATCTTAACCAATTGTTTCGTTGTAAATATCTCAGCTTCACCAACTGGTGACCAACCTAACAAAACGATAAAATTAAGCATGGCTTCTGGCAAATAACCCATTTCCCGGTATTGAGAAATGAAGGCAATCACGTTGTTGTCACGCTTTGATAATTTCTTACCTGTTTCGGCATTCAAAATCAAAGTCATGTGCCCATATACCGGTGCTTCCCAATCAAACGCATCATAAATCATTAGTTGTTTAGGTGTGTTCGAGACATGCTCGTCACCACGAAGTACGTGTGAAATTTCCATCAAATGATCATCAATTACGACCGCGAAATTATATGTTGGCATCCCATCAGCTTTTTGAATCACCCAGTCACCACCAACTTGTTCTGCCCCGATGGACACGTGACCCTTAACCAAGTCATCCCAAACATACGTCTTTTCAACTGGTACTCGGAAGCGGACAACCGCTGGCAAGCCTTTAGCTTCCGCTGCTGCTTGAGCCGCGGTGATTTCTTCATCACTCATACCTGCATACTCATAGACATAATGTGGTGCTTGCTTGGCAGCAATTTGGGCTTCTCGCTCAGCTTCTAGCTCTTCTGACGTTTTATATGATTTATATGCCAATCCACGGGCCAACAACTCATCAATATACTTTTTATAGATATCTAATCGTTCTGACTGCCGATAAGGACCATACTTACCAGGATTACGAGGTGACTCATCCCAATCCAATCCCAACCACGCCAGATTATCAAATTGCGATTCTTCCCCATCAGCCACATTACGTGACGTGTCGGTATCTTCAATCCGGATAATAAACTCACCATTATAATGGCGCGCAAAAAGCCAATTAAACAAGGCCGTCCGTGTATTTCCAATATGCAAATAGCCCGTTGGTGATGGGGCATACCTTACGCGTACTTTTTTCTCACTACTATCCGTCATGAATGTTGTCCTCTTCCCTAAAACTAATTTAACCAAACACTATGATGTTTGGTACTTGATAAAATAAAACCATTGTCTAATTTACGCCATTTTGTTGCTGTTTTCAACTATACCGTTGCTAAATAATTACCAAAAATCATACGCCCAGCATCGGTTTGAAGGCTCGAAGTCACCTCAACGGCAACCGTTTCTTGAAGATGGGTTTGTCCATCCTCCACCACCACCATCGTGCCATCATCGAGATAACCAATGGCCTGTTGCCGTTCGCGACCATTTTTAACCAATGTGATTTCCAAATGTTCTCCGACTGCAACACTCGTTCGTAGCGCACCGGCTAATGCATTTAAATTGAGTACCTCAACATTTTGAAAGCGGGTCACTTTATTCAAGTTAAAATCATTTGTGACTAAGATGCCGTTTAACTCTTGTGCTAACCGAATCAATTTTTCGTCAACTTCCTTGATATCCTCATAATCACCGTCCCACATCTCTAGTGGCATCGTTTCGTACCGACGCAATTCATTTAAGATATCCAATCCACGACGGCCACGCACTCGTTTGAGAGGCTCACCAGCATCCGCAATATACTGCAATTCGTACAAGACGAAATTAGGCACCAATAACGTCCCCTCAATCCAACCAGTCTTCACTAATTCTAAAATGCGACCATCAATCAAAATATTCGTATCTAGAATTTTATAATGATGATAGTTGTTTTCTTCAGTGGTTAATACATCGCTTTCTTTGTCAGACCCGCGCGTCGAACGAATTCGAAGTCGCGAAGTAATTGTCCCGACAAAATGATAAACATCCTCCATCCTGCCAGTACCAATCCGATAACCCAAGTAGCCCATCGCTAACATAACTAAAATCGGCACGCCGGCATTTAAAAATACATTTCCCTGAATACTACGCAATGGTGAGGTAATTAGCACTGCTAAAACCAAACCGATCATCATACTCAAACTACCAAGTAACAATTTAAGGGGTGATTCCTCACTCAAAATTGTTTCAACTTGCTTCAGCGCTCGGTCAACTAATCGCCATGCAGTAAGACTTAATAGGAAAAAAATAAGTGCACCGAGGATAAAATCCGTAATTGGATTGTTAACCCACAATAAATTTGAATACCCTATTACGTCCCACAAGATTGGCAAAAAAGTGATTCCAAAAGCGGCACCACCTAGCATAAACGCTAATTGAATAATTCGTTTTCGCATTTGCTTCTCTCCTGTTTTCATACTCTAGTCAATTTTCAAAGCCACTTGCAACGCTTCTTCAAGTGTTCCTACCGCAATCACTTGAATATCCGTGATTTTATCTTGCTTGGTCATACTGTTCTTCGGCACAAAAATCCGTTTAAACCCTAACTTTTTTGCCTCAGCAATGCGGTCTTTTACACGCGGAATGCGTCGCAATTCACCGGTCAAACCAATTTCACCGATGAAGGCATCGGTCGCACGCGTACCAACATTCTGATAACTCGATGCAATCGCGACCGCAATCGCTAAGTCGACCGCCGGTTCGTTCAGCCTGACGCCACCAGCTGCACGCACATAAGCATCTTGATTTTGTAACAGTAAATTCGCTCGTTTTTCAAGCACAGCCATTAATAACGTCACACGATTTCGGTCAATGCCTGAACTCGTCCGCTGGGCATTACCAAATGCGGTTGGCGTGACAAGCGCTTGCACTTCGACTAACACCGGCCTCGAGCCTTCTAATGTCACAACAACCGCTGACCCAGTCGCATCTTGCAACCGTTCTTCCAAAAACATTTCTGAAGGATTTAACACTTCAGAAAGCCCTTCTTGTTGCATCTCGAAAATACCGAGTTCATTGGTCGAACCAAAACGATTTTTAACAGCCCGCAAAAGTCGAAAACTTCTTTGGTTATCCCCTTCAAAATATAAAACAGTATCAACCATATGCTCTAAAATTTTAGGTCCAGCAATCGCGCCTTCTTTGGTCACATGGCCAACAATAAAAATTGTGATGCCATTTGTTTTGGCAATTTGTAATAGTTCTGCCGTCGTTTCCCGAATTTGAGCGACCGAACCAACCGCTGAAGCAATATCTGGTTGTTGCATCGTCTGAATCGAGTCAATAATCACAAATTCCGGTTGATATTCATCAATGGCTTTCCGAATTTGTGCCATATCAGTCTCTGGATACAGTAAAAATTGTTCATTATCTTGCACACCTAAACGTTCAGCACGTAATTTGATTTGCGCAGCACTTTCTTCACCTGATACATACAAAACCGTCCCCTGGTCTGCTAATTGTCCAGAAACTTGTAAAAGTAACGTTGACTTACCAATCCCAGGATCACCACCGATAAGCACCATCGATCCAGGTACTACACCGCCCCTAGCACCCGATTGAATTCAGTTAACGCCGTTTTCACACGCGGCACTTCAGCTAATGACACTTGATTAAGACGTTCAACCTTTGCCACTTGTCCTGCTAAATTCACACGATTTTTACGATCGACTTTTTCAGTTGGTATGACTTCTTCAACGAGTGTTCCCCAGGCACCACAGTTTGCACAACGACCAAGGTAACGTTGCGAGACATACCCACAATTCGTACAAACAAATTGCGTTTTTGCCTTTGCCATTATTTTTTATCCCCCGTTGAACCAAATCCACTGACACGGTCCTGCTTACTATCTTGCGCATCATCATCAGTTACCAAAAATGGCATGAAAATACCTTGTCCGATACGTTCACCCTTTTTTATCTGAACATCTTTGACACCAAAATTAAGCAACTGAATAAAAATTTCGCCTTCATTGCTTTCATTATCGGCATAATCAGCATCGATGACACCAACCCCATTTGGTAAAATCAAGCGTCGTTTGAGTGGGCCAGACGAGCGATTTGCCAGCATCAAATATTCATCATGATTCATGTACGCTTTAATCCCAGTTGGCACCAGCAACGGCTTTAAAGCTTGATCTGCCGTCAAGTAATCTGTCTCAGTCATTGTTTCGCCTTTGAAAAGTCCAAATAATAGTTTAATAAAATTCAATTTCCAAATCGTTGGTAAAATGAAATCTTCAGCAGCTTCAAAATCATAGCCTGCCGCTTGTTTAGTTGCTCTTTTGGGTAAGTGCAAACCCGCATCTTGATATTTGGTCACAATTGCAAATCGACGTGTCATAAATCCACTCCTTTTATCTGATGGTTACTATTATACCGGACTTTCCTCATAAATAATAAAGCATTCTTCTAAAAGAATGCTTAAACAATACGATTAATCTGGATTGTGCCATTCCAACTTTTGATAGGCCGGTGTCGTCATGAATTTTTTCTTTGCATACGAGCAAATCGGCCGTAACTTAACATCTGCTGCTTGTGCGCGTTCAATCACTGCTGCTAACAACTGACTAGCAACGCCTTGTCCGCGAAGTTCGGGTGCGACAATCGTTGAATCAATCGACCAAACACGACCGTTTTCAATGGCCGGAAATAAAATTTCTGCATCAACTTGTCCCGTTTCATTTCGATGAAACAATCGACCTGGTTCATATTCAAAATCCATAGAATGCCCTCCTTTACACATATTTTACCACATTCAACATTTATGAATGCGCTTTCAAACAAAAAGATAGCCGACTTAACCTTCATCAAACGTGCCACCCGTTTTTTGAATGAGGTCATGCTATCTTTTTTAATGTTTATACCGCTTCGCCACAGATTTCATTTAGACCGTGACAGTTTCATCAGCAGCCACAATTTTAATCTCGTCGTCACGAAGTTCAGCCTTCAACTTTTTAATTTCTGGATTATCCAGATAAAAGTCTGCAATCTGATCTTCTAATTGTTCTTGAATCACACGCCGCAATGGTCGTGCACCCATAGCCGGATTGTAACCCAATGTCACAAGGCGCTCCACAGCGGGCTTAGTCACTTCGATCGTTAAACCAGTAGGCGCAATCGTTTCATTCATGTCATTTAACATCAAACGAACAATCTTCAGCAAGTCGTCTTTCGACAAAGCGTTGAACTCAACAATGCCATCAAACCGGTTCAAAAATTCTGGCTTGAAGTACGGTGCTAGCCGATCCATTAACTCACTTGCAACTGATGCTTGTTCATTTTGATCATCCTTAGCATCAAAGCCAACTTTACCAACATTAACACCCGTTCCTGCATTTGATGTCATAATAATGATGGTATCCTTGAATGAGACGGTATGTCCTTGTGCGTCAGTCAACCGACCATCATCTAGAATTTGCAAAAACATATTCATTACATCTGGATGTGCCTTTTCCACCTCATCTAACAAAATTAATGAGTATGGGTGTCTGCGGACTGCTTCTGTTAACTGACCCGACTCCTCATAACCGATATAACCAGCCGGTGCTCCAATCAACTTCGAAACACTATGCTTTTCCATATATTCTGACATGTCAAAACGAATCATACTATCAGTTGTACCAAATAACTCTTTTGCAAGCTGTTTAGCCGTTTCAGTCTTTCCAACACCGGTCGGACCGACAAATAAGAAACTACCAATTGGCCGATTAGCCTTATTGAATCCAACCCGATTACGACGAATAGCCCGTGCAATCTTTTGGGTGGCTTCCGTTTGCCCGATAACGTGATCCGCCAAATTTTGCGCAAGATGCTTTAATTGTTGTTGCTCAGCATCTTGTAAGTCACCGACCGGAATACCAGTCTTTTCTTCAACGATCGTTTGAATATCTGCGACATCAATAACCTGTTGTCCATCCTTCACTGGCTGTGATTCTTGTGCAGCTTTCTTTTGTCGATTTAACTGTTCAACTTGGTCACGCCAGTAACCAGCCTTTTCATAATCTTCATCATCAATTGATTGCTGTTTCATTTTTTCAGCGTATGCAATTTGTTTCTCTAACTTTTGTGGATCCTCCACTTTAATTGCCAAGTTCTTACGTGACCCTGCCTCGTCCATTAAATCAATGGCCTTATCAGGTAAGAAACGTTCTGGAATATAGCGGTTTGACAAATCAACCGCAGCTTCCAGTGCTGCATCACTATACTTGACCTTATGATAATCTTCATAGCGGCCACGGATGCCTTGCAAAATTTGTAAGGCTTCTTCAGTCGTTGGTTCATCAACTTGAACCGTTTGGAAACGACGTGCAATCGCAGCATCCTTTTCAATTTGTCGATACTCATTGAGCGTTGTCGCTCCAACTAATTGGAACTCACCACGTGCCAAAGCCGGCTTCAAAATATTACCAGCGTCCATAGAACCTTCGCCAGCTGTACCTGCACCCATAATCTCATGGATCTCATCAATGAACAAAATCACGTCTTCACGCTTTGACACTTCTGCCATCAATTTTTGCATACGTTCTTCAAACTGTCCTCGTACGCCGGTACCTTGGACTAATGACACCACGTCCAAGCGAATGACTTCTTTACCTTGTAACTTTGAAGGCACCTGACCATCAACAATGGCTTGTGCTAATCCCTCGACCACTGCCGTCTTACCGACACCAGCTTCACCAATCAAAACGGGATTATTCTTAGTACGACGATTCAAAATTTCAATCACCCGTGCAATTTCAGGGTCACGACCAATGACTGGGTCAAACTTACCCTTCCTTGCCATTTCAGTCATATTCATTCCAAATTGTTCAAGTAAACTATCACCGTCGTTACCATTCCCGTTGTTTTGCATTTGGGCTTGTCGTTGCCGTTGCTGTTCAGCCGCTGCCCGTTGCATTTGGGCTTGCCGTTGCCGTTGACGATCTAAATCGCCATTCATTGCATTAAAAATATCATCAAAATTTGAGAAACCAAATGGATCATAATTTGCCATATTCTGTATCCTCCTCATTTATTACCTGTTTATCTACTCAGATTAAAGATGTCATATCAATCCTGACCTTCCTTGACCTTGTATTTATATTTTAGCACTCTAACAACGAGAGTGCAAATGTTTTGGTGAGATTTTTTTAATTTTTCAATAAACCCCATTAATGTACAGGCACGACATGCTTTAAAACAACATTTTAAAAGCAACTTGTATCACATCAACTTACGATTTTATTCTTCCCCACCCATGTTATTTTAGAAAAGGTTATAATAATTGTAATGAAAAACGCTAACTAAATAAGACATCTGTATTAACGCAGATGTCTTATCACATGATAACTTTTGGAGGTATATTAATGCAGACACCAACAACTATGACTACTATCATGACAACCAGTGACAGCCAAGTGCCCCTTACGCTCATTCAAACGCCATTACCACAACCTGAACCATTTGATCTTTTGGTCAAAATTTCAGCAGTCTCGGTCAACCCGGTTGATTTAAAGCAGGCACAAGTTGCGGTCACAAATCAAACCCCAAAGATCTTAGGCTATGATGCTGTTGGCACTGTTGTCGACACCGGGGCACAAGCCTCAAAATTTAAAATCGGCGATCGCGTCATGTTTGCTGGCGCCGTGAACCGTCAAGGCTCATATGCCGAATTTGAAGCTGTGCATGAGGATTTAGTGGCACTCGCACCTTCTAATATTGCCGACGCACAATTGGCTGGCGTACCACTTAGTTTCTTAACAGCTTATGAATTACTCATTGATAAATTTCGTTTGATTCCCAGCGCCAATGCCAATCAGGGTCAAAGTATCTTCATTATTAATGGGGCTGGTGGGGTCGGCTCATCAATGATTCAACTGGCAAAATGGCTCGGATTGACTGTCATCGCATCAGCATCCCGCCCCAAGACGATTGACTGGGTACAGTCACTTGGTGCCGACCACGTTGTTAATCATCGTTTAGATTATTTAGCTGAGATTAAAGCCATGGGTATCGATACAATCCCATATATTGCAATCTTACACAATCCAAATCAACATTTTACAGCGGCAGCAGAATTAATTAGTCCTTTTGGTCACATTGGCAGCATCGTTGAAAATGCGACACCCCTGCCAATTGAACGTTTGAAAAGTAAGGCAGCCTCATTTGACTGGGAATTTATGTTCGCTAAATCGCTTTACCATTATCACATGGCAAGCCAAGGTACCATATTAGCGCTCGCTGGTGAATTACTGACGACACACACTTATAAAACGCCTGTGACACAGACGTTAGCTGGGTTATCCCTTGATACGATCCACGAGGCACATCAGTTACTGACTTCAAATCAACTGATTGGTAAATTAACAATCACATATTAATTAAAAAAAGCGGTTTGGACAAATTGTCCAAACCGCTTTAATTTTATTACTTTGCTTCTACGACTTGCTTACCATTGTAAGTACCGTCAGCCGCAACATGATGATTACGAACATAAACACCATTTTCGTTCATGTGGATTGCAGGTGTTTGAATACCACCACGACCACCACGACGTGAACGCTTCTTAGCTTTAGAAGTCTTATGTGTAGGAACTGCCATAATTTTTTTCCTCCTTTTACGCTACCAAGCCTAAAACGAGGAGGCAGCATTAAATTAATAATCGATTATTTTTTCAACTGTTCTAATTTACATGATTTTTGAATAATTGTCAAGGCACTCACTCGAAAACCCACCTTTAATGTGTCCTATATGCTATCGTCAGCCATTTAAAAATAGGCGCGGCAACCGCTTAGCCTAGTTCTTGACACGCATAACTAATGCTTAACCGTTTTGTCTTTGATGACAACAATTTTTGACCAAGTTACTCATTAGAACCAACTTTATCTCAACCCAGCCCCGTAATTCTAAGTTGATTGAACGCATCATTAATACTGTTACCAATCTCAACTTCAACCGTTATTGTCATGTTTTTATGCCTCATGCCAATCACCCCCATATTGATAAAAACACAAAATAAACACAAACACCTACCACAAACAAGCAAGCTTTCCAGAAATAACAAAAATTGGGCAATCTTTTTGCTGTAACGCATTGATTCATCCACAACGCCACTACATCACAATCAGGTAATCTAATTTTATCAAAAATAAAAATTTTCCCATTGCTTTGCCCAAAATTGCAGCGCAAATCCTCGTTAAACAAAAAATCATCGTGCAATACTTGAAATGATTGAACTAATTGTTGTATACTATTGTTTATTGATTGGGTATTAGCCAAGCGGTAAGGCAATAGTTTCTGGTACTATCATGCGCTGGTTCGAATCCAGCATACCCAGTAATCAAAAAGAGGCCATGTCAGATGTGTTTATTAACCATCAACATGACCTTTTTTATTCTTTATCAGATAAACGCCACCGTGTCATCACACCCGTCGCGAACTGAGCAACAATTCAACGAAAGCATACTGTTTCAATGGTGCCAATGTTGCCATAAAACATGCAGCCCATAAATAGCACCTGTCAAAATGACCCAAGGCCCTATTACTAAAACTAATAGATTCCCATCTTTCATTGGCAAGCATAGCGTTTGAATAATTCGAATCATCAAAACGAGAAATGCCGCAATGACCCCAGCCCAGATAACGTTTTGTTTCATTTATAAATACCTCGTTTAATATATAAAAAATATTAATATTGAATGCTTTTATGTATAATAATGACATATACAATTAAGGTGGTATCGCATTATGGAAGAAAATAATACACCGCAACATGTGTTGGTTGAACACATCATTAATATTAGTGATGCCTTCAACGCTGGTTTCGGTTTTACCCTCGGTGTATTTATTTGCACGCTACTCATTTCAATCGTCGGCTTCTTATTTTGGGGGCTTTTCATATTATTGGTTGCGCACTAATCGTCATTGTCAGCTCAGACATCAGTCTGAGCTTTTTCATTTCGACTGTGCACCGCTTAAGTAATTGGCACAACCGTTACGCATACTTGATCGCCCACTTTTTTGTTTAATGCCTGTCGAATCGACTTTAATATACCAATAATATAGCAAATTGACCCATCAGGATTTTTAACGCCCATGTTAACGATACTACCTTGATAACTGATACCATCAAACATTACTTGGACTTTGAGCCTTCCCTTACCAAATTTTTCCCTAATATCATACGGAAAAGCCATATATGCCCCACCTTTTCCCACCGTTGCGCTTTGAATCGTGGCCAGAAAAGTATAGGTTTTATTATTCATCATACCCATCACGTTACCTTATCTCTACAATTGCCTTTGCATCAAAATGTCACGTTGCACGTCTTGACCCAAAACAAATTCATGTTGATCAAAAGCGACAAATCCCATTTTTTGATAGAAGGCTCGTGCATTATCATTATGCTCCCAAACCCCCAACCAAATCACGGACTTTGATTGATTTTTTGCTTCTTGCTGTGCATATTCTAATAGCACTTTGCCTAAGCCCCGTTTTTGATATGCTTTGCGCAGATAAATACGCTCAATCTCTAAGCTGTTTTTAGTTGCTTGCTCTGATTGTGCCTGATTAATATTTAGTTTCAAATAGCCTGCTAATTCAGCATCGACCCATAAAAAATAAAACCACGAATCTACCTGAGCAAGTTCCAAACGCAATTGTTGTTGACTGTAAGCATTAGCTAAATATTCTGCCAAATCATCCGGCTGATTTTGTGCACCAAATGTGTCACTAAAGGTTTCAACACTGATAGCCTGTAATTGTTCAACATCATTTTCAGTGACTATTCTAATCTCAAACATATTCCACTCCTAGCTTCATTTAATACGGCCGAATCCGACCATTTTTTACATCTCGCCAATCCGATTGTACATTTGCAGTAACACGTTTTAACAATCGTTCTAACTGTCTAATTTCTGTCGCTGTTAAACCAGAGGTACTTGATTGCTCTGAATAGACGTGTTCATTGAAAACAACCTGGTAGCGTTCTTTACCACGCTGAGTGAGATAGAGGCAATTAATTTTTTGATTATCTGCCCGCTTACGTTTTTCAATCATTCCCCGCTCAGCTAATCGCTGAACTGCGCGAGCCGTTGTCGTCCGATCAATCAATAACATTTCGGCTAACTCTTCTTGGATAATACCTGGATGTACAGCTATTCGTACCAGATATAAATATTGTCCCCTCGTCAAATCCAATTGTAAAAATTCTAAATTACTAATTGAATCTAAACCACGCGCGATGTCACCAATCTCACGCAAAATTTGACTCATTGCACCATCTCCTTTCAAGCTGGAATAATACTTTGTTGCAAATGCAACAATATTGACAAAAAATTATTTGCGCCGAATTAACTGCGCAAATGAAATACCCGCAATTGCAACCCAACTCACAGCGAGGACGTTAAAAATAATTTCGTCCCACCAACTATCCCATCGATAACTTTGAATCAACAAATACACAATACCACCTAAAATACAAAGGCTACTGATTAACATATAGATCCAAAAACTGTCGTTTCTCATCACTACCCTTTCCAATTAAGCCATATTCGTCCAATAATCAAACACTAAATTTTTATGGTGTTTTAATACAAATAAACTATGTTAATTATACATAACATATCAATAATTGAACACTTAATCGAAAGAAGATTGCAACCCCCTAAGCATATGTTTAACATACTGTTAAAGTTCCTGTAATGTTCTCGTTACCAAAACTCTCATTATGACATTGTTGTTTCATAAGCATAGTCATTTTCTATTTAGCTTTGTGTTTTCAAAGCAATCTGTCAAAGATAGATACGTTAAATCAACTGATTTAAACATAGCCACTTATTGGCAACATTATAACACATGGTCATTTGCCTTAGTCAATACCTTTTTACGACTTAGTCGTATAGTTCGTGTTTTTACCAGTACGTGGCTAACTGTAGCTGAAATATAGTTCGTATTTATCAGCCAATGTAGTGTTCCAGGAACGACGTTTAGTTCGTGTTTTACATATAAATCAACACCTTTGCATACAAAAACGACCCATGATTGCTCATTGAGTCGTTATTTTTGTCTATTTTGATAGAATTTGTACACCTTCCAAGTTATCTGACCAACCGATTAGGCTTGCTCCGTGGAAAGTATCGGTAATGTGAGCACCGTTTAGTTCCATTTGTCCATTAAGAACAGCTTGTACTTCTGCATATGATAGGTGATTAGGCGTTGATGTATGGTTGCCCTCCCAATAGAAGCCACCGTTACCGTCCCAAATGGCAATATGACCATAGTTCACACCGTCATCATTTCCTGTTAAATTCCAGAATACTGGCACCATTTTACCTGCTGGAAAATTAGCATCGTTGTGCATAGCGCCTATTGCTGATGCTTTATCAACCGCTGACCTTGCTGAATAACTAAGTGAACCACCACGACCAGCCACACCGAATGCTGAATCAACATAGCCTAAACAAAGCCCAGGTGCACCATAAACATAAACGTTCGGTGTCACTAATTGTGTACCACTTGCGACTGTTTGTTGTGTAGCTGGTGCAGCTGCTGCAGAAGCTTGTGTTTTTGGTTGTACAGTTGCCGAACTTGCGACTACAGATGATTGAACTTCACTAGAGATTGAACTTTCTGATGAACTAGAACTTGAAGAGCTTTCTTTTTTAGCGAATTTCTTGGTCACTTTATGTGTCTTGTGTGTTTGCTTAGCAACGTGAGTTGCATGACTATGTTGAGCAACGGCAACGCTAGTACCAGTAGCAACGCCTAATAAAGCAATGACCATGAGAGACCCAATGACCATTCTTTTATTTTTAATCCTATTAAAATTCATAATACATACCTTTGTCCTTTAATACGTACATATTATCAGAAATAATTGTTTAGTGAAATACTTAACATATTTATTCTGATGACTTTTTCTGTTTTCTTTTCGCATATGCACGTCGATTACGTGCGAGTTTAGTGTATTCTATTTCAAATACATCTGCAGGTACTTTACCGTTTAATGCTTGTAGCATCGGCTTCATATTAATCTTATCTGATAACGCATCTAATTTTGGCTGGTTAATATTTCTAAACGTATTACCTTTAGGCAGGTACTTACGCAATTCACGATTTTTTCGTTCATTACTCCCCCGCTCATGCGGTGAACTGGGCGTTGCATAATAGATTTTGACACCTAACTCACGTTGCACATGTTCCAGGAAAGTCCAGGACACAAATTCAATACCATTATCTGCAGTGATCGATCGACACATGCTACCGTATCTTTTGTAGAACAAGTCAAAGCCTTTGATGACACTATCTGCACGTTTATTTTCAATTTTAATAAGTGTATAAAATCGTGATTTTCTCTCAACAAACGTCATAATTGCCGTATTATCGAACTGAACTTCATCTTTTGTCTTAGCTGGCAATACCAAATCGATTTCCCAGTGACCAAATTGTGTGCGTTTCTCAATCGTTTTTGGTCTATCGAATATCGAATGCTTTACCAAATCACCTGATTCAACCAATTTCTGCCTTAATCGGGCCAACTCTTGCTGTTTTTCTCTTAACGTTTTATCACGTTCCTTATCTACCTTACTACCATTTCTCCGTGTACCTACATTAATATGTATCTGCCCACGTCGTGCCCATTGTCTAATGGTAGATGCGGATACTTCAACATCTGGTACGTTTCCAGCGATTTGCTCAGGCGTCCATTTTTCAACGTTTATCCAATGCTCGATTAACTCCTGCAATTCTGGTGTCAATTTTGTATTCTGTCCATATCTGAATGATCGTTTCTTACTAATATATTCAGCTCTAAATGCAGAATACTTAATACGTGCATGTATTGGTAGGTTTAATAGTTCTTTTCGACTAAATTGACCAAAATCTACAGTATTTCCTTTCTGTAGCTCTCGAGAGATAATACCCTGGTCACGGTTCATACGTCGTGCTATCTCTGATTGAGAAAACTGATCAACATTCCACATGTGTTCAATCAACAAACGTTCACTTTGATTAAGTTTAGGTCGTCTTGTTTTAATAATTTTACGTTCATCATCACTTTTCATATATGCATTTCTCCTTTATAATGTTAGTTAATCTGAACGTAAAATTATTGCTAAATTAACTCTGCTTACATATTCAGCAGCTCTTTCATACCTGGAATTTGAATAGTACGAATATCTACTGCAGACTCTGACATTTGTTTAGTATTTGTTGCTTGCACCAACTCTTGTTGTTCAAGTGATAGTTCAGCTTCATTAATGGACTCCAGCAACGAGTTCCAACCGCCCGTCTGTTGAACAATTTTCAGAGACGGACATACATAATTTCTAAGCCAATTCTCAATACGCTCAATGCTTTGTGCACGTGGTTGCGTAATAAATTTCATCTTCTGACCAAGGGCTGTAAACAGTGCCCATGATGCATTGGGTTTTAATGTATCAATATACTCTTCTCGAACACGAAAGCCTTTCATTTGACTCTCATCTACATTTTCATTCAAAAACACCACATAAGTATACAAAATATCGAATGCAGAACCAACTAAATTGTCACTTCCAAGCCATTCTTCAATTATTTGTGTCGCCTTATCCCCATGTAATTCAAGTTCAACACGTGTTGATATATTAGTAAAATTTCCTTTGGCTGCCTGTTCTTTTTGTTTATCATATATGCGCACGACAAATGGTGACTTGCCAAAATCAATAGTCCAACCACCGTCACTTGATCCATGAATATTGTAGACTTTCTTTTTTGACCAGAATTTCTTTTCTTGTACCGCATCGACAAGTTCGTCCATATCATTAATAGCCAAATCGACACGTGTAGCATGTCCTTTATAAGCATACATACGATTAAAGAACCCACGCCAATCGATGCCTTGCTCAATCATAGCTTTTTCAAACAGACGACAACCCATACCAGTTAGGAACAACGTTGCACCTGGCTTCTGGAAGTTATCATTATCTAAATCAGGTGCGAAGTCTTGTACATATATGCTTTTCTCACCACCGTAGGCGTATTCACGTGTATAGAAGTTTTGTGACGTGGCACGATTGATGAACAAGTCACGCTTCAAATTCAACACGTTTTTTATCACATCTTCTCCATTCATATCAGGGAAATTAAATGCTACCCAGTCAAACTGCAGAGTAATTAAGTCCTTAAACTTTGGATATGCGGCAATCAACTTATCAATATTTTTCTGCTTGATCACTTTATTTTCTTGCTCAATCGCACGAATATTACCCACAGACATATCAATTGCTGCAGCAACATCTTTCTGTGTCAATTTATACTTTTCCCGCAATAACTTTAAGCTATCTCCTGTAAATTCAGCATATGCAATATCGTCCATATCATCACTCCTTTTCATTATTTGGTATAAACCAACATCTTTCATCTTTGATAGCGCTTCAAATTGTGCAATAAAATCACTCACAGGATAATGAGCATCACTATCAAGGAATTCACCAGTATAACCAATCAATTCATTACCTTTAATTGAGACAATATCAATCTTTGAACCTATATTTGGTAGTGCTTCGATTTTTGATATATCAATTTCAATCTCATACGTCTCGACCATTTCATCATTTTGCATCAAACCAACTCTGATCGTTGGTTGCAAACTAAATCTCAAACTATGCTGCACTGTTCCCAAGAATACTGCATCAGCTAATTTAAACTCACCATTAACATCAATCACTTTCTGACCCCCAATCAACCAGCGATATACGAGCAAAGCAATAATACCAACCACCTCCATAATAATGAAAGCAAAATAATCATCTGAAATATAAATAAATACTAGATTATAAATTGCAATTATTATAAGAAAAAATGATATTAGTAAAAAACTATCAATATAGACAGTCAACATAATTACACACTCCTTTTTTCATTTTTTTATCCTTCAAAATACTGAATATTATCATTGATCACCCTCAATCAAGGTCACGAACCTTGCAAAGTCTTTTGCTCATTGAGAACAAATACATAATAAATATGCAATTTAAATAAATTCTGATATAATATTTCTATCAAAGGGGAAAATATCAGTTTTTCAAATAAATATTTCATCATTTTTTATGTCAATTTTAATAATGTTCATTAATGTTTCGTTCCCCCTTTGATACAGAAAGACACTAGTCGCTCCCATAGTTTACTAGTGTCTTTTTCTTTGCAATTACTGGCGACTCTCAACCAAGGTCACGAACCTTGCAAAGTCTTTTGCTTATTGAGAATAAACCCCTAATAAATATACAATTTCAATAAATTCTGATATGATATTCCTATCAAGGGGGAGAATATCGATTCTTTTGAATAAATATTTCAGTAATCATTTGTTTTAACTAATATAATAATGTCCATTAATGTTTCACACCTCCCTTGATGCAGAAAGGCACTAGTCGCTCCCAAAGTTTACTAGTGCCTTTTTTTTGCCATTATTGACAATTCTCAACCAAGGTCACGAACCTTGCGAAGTCTAGAACTTATTGAGAACAAACCAAACCAAATAAGTTTGATATAATGAAACAGTCGAGAGGTAGGCGCCCCCTACACAATTTCACAACAATTAGTTATAGAGAATTGTGAAAAGGAGGTGATAATATGCTTGAAAAGTTAACCGATACTATTGAAATATTTTTCCGTATTATCTTTGCGTTAGTCAAAGTCATATTCAATTTAGTTGTAACATTTCCAAAAACAACATTGTTTATTGTTGCAATGATTATGTTGCAAAACTTCATTAGCCATATGATCTAAATTGTTACTCTCTCGATAAAAGGCACCAGCTATCAGTCTGATGCCTTTTTCTTTGCCATTACTGGCAATTCTCAATCAAGGTCACGAACCTTGCGAAGTCTTTAACTTATTGAGAACTAATTATTATCAATCAGTGGGAAAGATAAATATTGTTTACCCTATGCTTTATAATTTTTAAAATTTAATATCATTAAACATTGCCAAATCATCATATAACTTACGCAAATCAGTATTAAATCTATTAATTATGTCAGTACATTGATCCAACGCCTGTTGATTCTCAACGCCAGACAACAAAATAGGCAACGTTTGAATAGCAGAATCAACTGAACCTAATTGTGTTTCTATAAATTTAATACGTTTCTTGTAATCTAAATAATTGATATACGCCATAATGTTAACCTTTTCTTCTTTATGCCCGACGCCTCTTATAAAGATAAACTGTCATACCGGCTAATCCAGCAATACCAGCTAATCCAGCAATACCAGCTAATCCAGCTGTTACGAATGATACTGGGTGTTTTGCAGCAGTCTCCGCTAATTCAGCCCCCATGAAAACTTACTTTGAGCATCTGCTTTACGTACAGCAGTAGCGTCGACCTGAATATTCAAGTCTTTCTTGTCTGAATAATCTGCATCAACATTCTTAGTCTTATTCACTTCAACTGGCACATTGCCTGATACTTCATCAGTCTTATCAACCGCATTCATATTCATGACAAACACTCCCGTATCCTGATTAGCGGGATTTGGTGACTTTCCCACACTGACAACACCAACTTCAGCATCGGTGTGGTATGGGAAACTAATTGTCGAATCAACAGTATCCTTTGCAGATGCCTTAATCTCTTCAGTACCAGACAAGTCAGTCTTTGCTGACGCCTTAAAATCAGCCAAAGTTAATGCCGTATTACCCACAATCGTGTAACTTAACTTTTCCGTATCTGATGACGCATTGCCTGGAATATGAATCTCAAATTCTGCATCATTTTTGATAATGAACGTCCCGTTATTTTGTTCATTAATCTTCTGGTCTCCTTGCATCACATATGATCCCGTTGGTAACTGATGATCCAATTTAATAGCTATCGTATTGACCTTGTCGCCTAATTCATTCAAACCAGCTCCAGCAGTTGATGAGATTACCTTTCCAGTTGCACTAGTGTTCATCTCACCAGCATAATTTTTCTTTGTATCCAACTTCGTTGTCTTATTTGGAATCAACGTACTTGCATCATCATTTCCCAAATTAAGTGACGGCATAGTCGCAATCGGCTTAAATGTAAACGCACGTGAATTGTCGCTTTTGTCCATGAACATGTATTGAGAACTGTTTAGTGTTGCAATCGGCTTATGATTAGCACCCAAAAGCATGTTCACCTTATCAGCCAACACGTCCTGACCTAGTTTAGTGTAAGTTGATTGCACAGTGTTCAGCGCTTTATCTGATACATCTTGCATGTATTTTGTCATACTCTTTGTTTCTGTTTGGGTTTGATTATCCAAATCTGAATCGACTGTCTTATTTAATTCATCTGTTTTAGCTGATGCAGCTGCCGTTAAATCAGCAGTTAATTGACTTTCTGCCTTTGCTTTTTCTTCATCATGAGTATCACGAGTTAAATATGAAATTCCACCCTTTGACATAATATCTAGTGCTCGATTATATAAATCGTTTGCACGTTGAATTACACCCGCTCCATCAGACAATGAGTTCAAACTTGCCATAGAACCATTGTCAGTTTTGATTTGCCCATCTTGTTCAGCAGCCCAAATCGCATATTGCGTCGACATATAATCACGAATAGCCGAGTTATTGCCACTCGATAATGACGTATTTGGATATCCTAATGCCATGACTACCGTCATTGTCTCATTAGCATAATCTGATAAATTAGAGTCCCACGACGTTCCAGGTGTTCCTGCAGGGTTTCCTTTGTGATTCTGCAAACAATATACAAATTGTCCATTACCAAACATCACAGCACTTTTACTTACGTTACCGTAACTGATTACTGTATTTGGTGTTGTTACACCATTAGAAATATTTGCCTGATCATCGCCAGTGGCAGCGTACACACCAATAGAACTACCATTTGGATAGTAAATTTGTCCTAATCCATTGTGATCATTGTTTAAGGCACGACTTGCCAACAAGGCAGATACTGTAGTCGGTGCCACAGAATTAGCACTTGCAACAATCGGCATAACAAAACCACCCGATAATGATACCGCCATTGTAGCAACCGTCATATACCGCTTTAGCTTACGCATTTGTTTATTTGAAATTGTAGTCATTTTAAGAACTCCCTTTTTTGATATTATTCACAACATTTGCAATAAAAAAACCGACTTAATCTAAAAAGCCGGATAAAACCATAATTTGCAGGTGTTTTAACCTGATAAATATTGAAAAATCAAACACCCCCTTTAATTCAAGACATATAAGATGCCAATTTTAGTCGAAATTCTTTCAAAAATTAGCATTTTTGCTTTTTGAGTACCAATTTTTGCAAGAGCCATACAAATGCCGATATATCAGCAATTCAGCACCCGTTTTGGCTTGTGCGCCGATAGCGCTTCTTGCAATCTAACCCCCTGTTAGTGTACGGGGGTTATACATCATTTAGTTGCCCCATTATCACGCAAGGTGTCAGTTACGGGCTCACGCTTTGCGTTCACTTTCCGTAACCAAGACACCCATGGCTCTCAACGCTCCGCTAGAGCCACGGATATTGCCACTGCCGTTCCCTTTGGTCACTGACACGTTCAATGGTGCAACATATAAAACCCACCATAATTCAAGTGGTTGGTTAGCCAAATACATCGATGCGAACTAAGCATGTGAAAAAGACACTACCGCCCTACACGATGTTCCGGTTGGTGGACACTGAACGTAAAAATCGCTTAACCAAACCCAGGTTAAGCAATTTTTACGTTCAGTGTATGAGAAAAGACCAGACAATAGCCTAGCCTTGATTGATGAAAGATTATCATTGATTATTTAATTATTTTGATCAGACTAAATTACTTAGCTGCTTTAGACAATTGCGCCATTAACTCTTGCAATTCTCCAGTACGATTTTCAGCATGTGTATGCACACTATTATAAGTACCCAATAAGAAACCAACGTTCTTAACAATACTTGCGACATACGTTGTCAAAAGTGGGTTCATAGCTTCCAATTCCCCACTAGCATTAAGCTTTTTTAATTCAATCGACAATTGTTGCGTAGCTGGTAACTCACCCAACTTTTTTAATGTATCTAATTCTACTAATGAATTTTCAATTAACGATATAACTTGCTTATCAACCATGATATAGACCTCTTATTTTCTTTTTTATATAAGATAATCTTTCACCAATCAAGACTAGGCTAGATGCCTAATCGACTAAATTAATGTTCAGAAATATTCTTGCTCAAAAGTAAACAAAGTATAATAAAGCAAGAAAGGAGAACATCTCACATGTCATATAACATATACTGCTATTGCTATAATTGTGGTGGCGCAATGTACGTCACGCAAAATAATTGGGTAACTTGTAGCAATCGATATTGCAAACGACGATTTAAACTTCCATATCGCAATAGATAAAATAAAAAGACAATTAATCATCCAACGATTCATTGTCCTTTTTTTCGGATCCAACAAAAATTCCAATTTATAGTAATCTTGAAAAATCTCAAAATCAATATTTTCTGCTGCATTTATACCAGCAACTCCCTGAATTTTTTCTGTAACGTATACAAACTCAAGTGATGCGGCCTTTAAGAGCTCCATTACATTTTTTAGTTTGGTTTTACCTTCAGCTGACAAACGAATATTCTCTTCATCAGTTCTAACGCCTAAAAACATTTTCAATTAACCTTTCTTAATTAAGACTAATCAGTTTCCTTCAAAGAACTTAATAAATTTTGCATTTTATAATAATCTTGAAGCATGTCAAAACTGACGATATCTACTGTTTCAATACCGGCCGGGCCTTCTAACTCATCTCTAACATTCTTTAATTCATTAGAAGCATCTTTCAATAGTTCCATACTATGTTTAAGTTTAGAAATGCCTTCTCGCGATAAACGAACCTCTAAATTTTCTTCATTAATTCCTAAAAACATTATTTTCCCACCTTTCTAATTATTCCCAATATAAACACCTTTACCTAGATCAGAATAATCACCAGACATCAACAAATCACGACCATAAGCGTCATAATCAAAATAACTTTCTATCTTGTCAGCAGGCAATTCACCAACACCGCCAATACTTTCTAATACTTCATAAGCCAAATCTGACTGGTTATCCGCTTGAATTATTTCCAAACCAGATACTTCATCATTATTAAACTTTTGAATATCTGAAAAATGGCTAGAAAAAAGAAGTTTGATCACATCATCAGCTACTTCAGTCCGAGATAATTCATCAGCTACTTGATTTAAAAGATTAATCGACGTATGTGCATCGATTTTAAACGGTGCTTCATAATCTGTAATCATGTACTCTTCATTGTGACTTGTACCACCAATCGCCCCGATGCGCTCTAATTCAGCTTCAATTGTTCTCACTGGCGTTGGTAGTGTAAACCACTTACCATTAGCAGGCTGCAACATTGCACCAACAAAAATTTTTACTTCTACTGTCATATCTTTTCTCCTTAATTTAACGTACGAAAGTACTGTTTATAATCAAAAACACTTAAATCAACACCTGCAGCTTTCAAGTCACCAGATACCATGGCATCAAAAAACACGTCAGAACTTTTTATTGCTCTCAACGTGTCAATTAATATATTCAATTCTCTAATCGATGCATAAGCATCAACTGCAAACGGTGCTTCATAGTCACTGATAATTATTGGTTCGTTCCAGGACAGCCCAAATAACTTACCAGTATTCTGCAATCTCGTACGTATCGTATTTTCATTCAACGGTAAATCAAACCAAAGACCATTGGCCGGGAAAATAGCAGGTGCTACAAATACACGCACTTCTAGTTCCATAATTTATCACTTCTTTCCTGACAAAATTTTATTCAATACATCGTCACTAACAACGTCTCGCTCTTCTTCAGATAACAACTTAAAGTCTACAAATTCAAAATCATCGACAATAGTAAAACTATACTCAAAATATTGACGATTAAAATAAAAACTAACAACGCCTTTTGTTCCCGAATAACGCACATTCCATCGTTTGGGCACTTTATTATCACACACACTTCTTAAGAAACTATTCAATGATACTGAATTTTCTAACATAACCCTATTTCTTATCCTTTCTTTGACTGTTCATCATTTCTATCCACTCATGCAAATTAAAGCCTTTCGGCATCTCTGGTGCAAAAAATGATCGTACCTGGTCATTACCTGACTGCAGAAAGCCCCAACCTTTCAAATCTTGAGACAATGCCCGCAAATCTTTTTGATTATCAGGAAACAACATCTTACTAATTTCTGGTGTTGGTACACCCATAACCATTTTAAAGTTTAACTGGTTACGTATTGCCATAGGCAAACTATCAGCAGAAGGACGTTGCATGCCCACGATAATATAGAAACCAAGTTCACGACCAAGCATCGCAATCTCTAATAAGTTAGACATTGCTGTCTGATAACCGTCATACTCCGGACTACCAAACTTCAATGCATCGTTACGTTCACGCCATGCACCAAATTCATCAAAAAACATAAAATGTGGTGCAAAATTAAAGTCCATATAAGCACCTAATTTTCCACTCTTTTTGATGTTTTCCATTTTCTCCGCACGTTGCATCATCTCTTCATAAAAAACATGCACTTGCTCATTAATTTCTGTATTATCACTAAATACTTTACCCTCAAGTGCTTTCGTATACTTCAAACTGGCTAAGTCTGACTTTTTCGGGTCAAACACAGTCACAAACTTCGTAACCACTAGCAACTGCCCTAAAATTGAGAATAACGTATAAGACTTACCAGTACCAACATTTCCAGCAATCAACATATTGTAGAATTTATCGTATTTCCAATCGATACCACGCATCACATTTAACGTCCCTTTTTTCGGTGCCAGGTCAGCTAACTGCAGTCTAAATTTTATTGGATCGAATGCAAACGTACTCACGATTTTCCCTTTTGATGATGCCGTATTTTGTAAATCGGCTAATAACGACGTCTCAATCAACTTGTCATACTGCCCACTAGCAAAAAAGTCCATTGATTTCTCAGCATCGATTGGTTCTTCTACCACCAATTGACCAGTTGCGTGTAGCAATTTGAATTTAATCTTTGGATAATACGTAATGTATTCTCCCTTGTCATCACTATTAGTCTCATATGCACCTTTCGATGACACTAACTTCGATAAAATCTGCTGTACTTCAACCGTTGCAATATAATGAGACAACCAATTATCGTGCGTTTTAGGATATTCAGTATATAACCTTTGCAGAAAGTGAGATGCAAACGATAAAACAACCGCAAACTCAATCAACATCACAATTGACACCATAACAATACTTAGATTAATGCGCATACTTAACAACAAAAACAACATAAACGTATTAATCAGCAACAAACTAAACGAAATAAAAAGCAAGGATCGAATAAACAATGTCCTTGCAAAATACTGATCACCATATTTAATTTTTCTATACATTAGATACCTTTCTACTTAATTTCTCTAATTAACAAACGATTATCTAAAATTAATCGTTCAATAATACGTTTACTGAATCTTTCATCTTGTTTTGCAGAAACATAACTCTGCAACAGATGTGTTATTCTATGATTTTCTTCAATTTCTCGCACTTCTTTTGTTTTATCACCATAAGTTGAATAATAAAAAATAAGCTTAACATCCGAATTCCAAATATCAATCTTATCGAAAATTTGATAGAAATATCCAAAATCGGTATCACCCAAAGAATGACCATAAAACTTAACCACAGAAATATCATCGGTCAAAATGTTAGAATGTAGCGATTTTTCAATCGATGCCGAATTCATTATTCTAAATGATTTTGTAAAGGCAACCTCTAAACTATCTGATTGAATTTCATCATTACCAATTCCAAAGATAACTCTACCAATTTTAGATTTATTTTCATCTTTTGAAACACTACCGTGAATATTTCTAACAGCATCAATTTGATCCAAATTAAACTTAGTCTTAATCGATTCATCTAGAGTGTAATTAAAATTCAAGATATTTGTACGTATAGTCACCTGATCATCAATACAAAAATCAGTAATTAGTTGCAGTAATAACCCTTCTGATTTTTCTAAGTAATCACTTTCTTCAGAAATTTTAGCTATATACCTTGAAAACATCTTTTCAAACACCAATAACTCAGAAATAAGAAACTCATTTATCTTGTCAACTTCACCTGAAGACACTGAAAAGTCATCTCTTTGTTCAAGAATGGCTATTAACCCAATTAGAAAGTCTGGATAATCTCCAATACTAGGTGAACGATTAATTATTAAACTGATTGCAAAAGCTAGTCCTTTATTAGCCCTAAGTAAATTAGGGTCTCCCTTTTTTAACTTATCAATTTGAACCTCAGAAAGATTTCTAATGAGCAAATCACCCATTTTGTTCTCAAAATCAAACCATGACAAATTTTCATTTTGAAGAATCATAAACAATATCCATATATTTTTTAATGGTGTTATTGTTTCTGAATTCCAAATAATATCATTTACCAATTTGAAAAAAGATTCTATTGTCTCTGTCAAAATATCAGCATCAGATTGAAGCTTTGCTTCAGCCGAATCTTCAGATTTAATAAAATGATCAAGAGCAAGACGATAGTTATACTGAACATCTTGCCCATTTTTCATATACGAATTCACTTTTCGTTCTTGCTCAGCTCTTGCAGTTTGTGCTGAATTAAATTGTTGTTGCGAATGCTCCCTTGTGCGATATAATCTGACGATTTCAGTAAATTGCTTAGATACATGAGATAAGTCATTTTCATCTATTAACAAACTATTTATAAAGTCCCTATATGTCGACTTTAAGTCAGCACGTAAGTCAAACCCATTTCCCAAAACTATCAATTCATGTTTTTCAGCTGTCATGTTAATGCATCACTCCTAATATTTATAATATACATTTTAAACATAAATATGCTTAATTTCTATGAATATTTACTTTCCAAATCAGAACTTGAATTTGCATTAACAGTCTTAAACGCTTCAGTCCACTCATCGAATAACGAATGCACTACCATTTTTCCAACACGGCCGTATAAATCACGATACAGACACTGACCTTTACGTAGATTAGCTAACATGTCAATATTTTCTTTATTAACAGGCTGTCCAAATTGTTTGAGAATGTTTGGCCTATCATCACGATCATCAAACGCAAATATTTGTCCATACTGACCGGTACTCTCTTTTCCATGACCGTCACTAACCAATTGAGAAGATGTGATTAACTCATTGTTTTCCGAACGTCCCAATCGTTTAATTGAGTCCAACACTTTCTTACCTGCAGAACTTGTTTCAAACACCCAAGCTTCGTCCATGAACTCGGCTGAAAAACGATCAGTATTACGTCGTCCAAATCGTTCCATGAAACGTCCTAATGCCAACATAATTGATATTGAATATTTATTTGAGTCAGTGTACGTATCCGCATGATCAGTAACCTTTGGTAAATCAAGGCCAGAAACTTCAAGAATGGTACGTTGATGTTCTAATGACAGATGATCACCTTGCCCGTCGCCAAATGCCAATCTCAACATTGAGTCTGGAATAATTGATTGATAGTAGTTACCCAATTCTTCTGCTTCTCCACCACGTGCCCGCAACAAGTCAACAATACCTAATGTACCCACTTTTTCGCCACGTAATCGTTGCTTACATAATTCACGTATCGAATCAGTCAAAGCCGTCTCTAATGAGATACTATGAGATACCGAGCGAATTTGAACCAGCATTTCACGAATAAGTGTCGAAACGTCGGCGATTTCATCTGCAGTACTATTTGCACTCAATGTATTCAATGGATCAATGACCCCATTATTTTTCAAGTCCGTATAATCTAACGTGATAAAGTGGAATGCACTAATTAACGTTTTAAAATATTGATTATCAACTGTCTCTAAAGCCCGTGAGAACCAACGTCTCATTTCCTGTTTTGGGTCAAATGCCAAAATATCCATATCAAACATACCAGCGTGCAGTAATAACGTTTTGAACAAGAATGATTTACCTGATCCAGTCACACCAGATATATTGATATGGGGACTATCGGTTTGCGTACCTTTAATACCTTTGTTTGCAATGATTAAATTAAATAGAACTAGCACACGTGAAGATGCTGCTGCAGTCTCAACGCTATCGTAATAATCATTTGTTAAAACACGGCCAAGGTAGAACCCTGTATTAGTACCAAGTTGTGTTGTCGTACCAAACAGTAACTCCGCAAACGTTATTGCCGATGTATAATTTTGCCAATACTTGAACCCACCCAATGGTGCACCAACTAGTATTTGATATAACAACATCTCTTGATGAAAGCTTGGTTGATAGACAGACAAGTCCTTATTCATACCCTGCAGTGCCGTTGATACTTTACTAATTTTATATTTAAGTTTATTAACATCACTATCTCTGATTACCAAAATCATCGTCCACGCCATAAATGCATTATCAGTATCTAACAACTCAACTAAATCAGTTGCCATACTAAAATTCATTTCACTTTTGGCTGATGCAGTATCACGTGTTGCTTCAGCATCTTCATATTCACCCTTATACTTTTCTTTTGCCCAATCTGCACTCTCTTTGATACCAAGTAGTCCGTCACGTGGCGGAAAACGTATTTTAAAATGCGTTTCAATCGGAAAATTGAATGATTGAATTTTAGGCATAATATCAAAATTTTCTAAATTAGTTGGCAAATTAATCACCAAATGACTAACGTAATCAGTTTCTGTACCATTATCACGTTTCACAATGCCTTGTTTTGATAAATCAAACACTGTATTTCTCATCTCAGAAAATAACCGTTTATCTGCGTGATGATACGGTGTACCTAATAGCTTAATCAACGTTTCTTCACTAACTTTTGATACATTCATTGCTCTCAAAATTGAATAAACTTCATCATTCATGATTTGGTATCGATCAAAGAACTTATCATCGAACTTGACTGAAAATTTAAACATTTCTGCAGCCGATTTCAACAACAAATTACTTGCGAACTTAATTCTATCTCGAACACCAGTACCAACAGCATGTGCCTTTAACTTAACGCCAATATAAAATTCATCAATGACAGCCGGGTCGAACTCTGACTGCAAAATATTAGTCTCTTCTTGACCCATATAATAGTCTGGTACTTCAGGAATATCCTTTGCCCAATCATCACGTGTCCCACTAATACGACCTTTTAGATCCATATCACTTGGTACAAGTTGTAAATCAAGCTCACCAAAACTTTGTAGTCTTTCCATAATATTGATCAAGATTGATTTATAGTCATCTTTATCACTATCGTTTGCCACATTAATTTGAAACGGTCTAATTCTGTAATATGCCCATACATCACCAACGGTTGTTAGTGCTAAATTTCCAAAATATTGAACAACTGGATTTTCATATTTAATATTTACACCAAATGCCACACTACTTCACCCCCTTATCAACAAATTGCGCAACTGCATCATTATCAGTTGTCACAAATTTCTTGTCACCTTGTACGAATGTAGGTGTATATTCAATACCTTGTTCTTGAATGAAATGCTTGTTGCCTTGTATAGCCACATTAATCGTTTGCACCTGTTCGCTTTCTTCATTTAGATGCCACATATTATGCCAAAAAACTGTCGGGAACACTTTCTCACAGTCTGAACATTTTGAACTATAGAACATAACTTTTTGTCCTTTAGTATTTAAATCGACTGTCGCATTATTACCTAGGTGCATCACTGTGTATGGCACAAACCATGTTAGACCAGCCAATAGCCCTATAACCACCAAACCCGATATGATCCAGTAACCAATACCAGATGAAAATATATTGCCCTTGTTTCTATTATTTTTAGTGCCTTTTTGATCTCTTTTTGCCAATCTTACTTTCATAATATTTATCTACTCCATACCCTTTTTAATCTGAACACTTGTTAATTTATTAATCGACGTATCATAATCGGCAAACATAATAACCGTACTCGATTTTGTGCCTAAATCTTGACTACCAGCCTTGACGACGACATTACCAAATACATGTATCACATGATCATCTGTTGATATTGATGTCGTGTAAAACGTCCCTGCATCATATTTACTGACTAATTTAAGATTATTTATTTTTGAGTTACCATTTCTATCTAGTCCCGATGAAAACAATGATGATTTCTGTTCATCTGTTAATTGCATCATATTACTCAAATCATTTAACCTGGCATCATATACTGCTTGATTATTATAAGAAAAAAACACTTTAGCAAATGCTTGAAGTGTTGATTTAGCACGAATAATATTTGTATCTTGAACGAGCATTTTTTGTGACTGACTAGTTAAACTAACATCTTGTTTAGCTCTTTGTTTATCCATAGTTTGTTTAACTTGTTTAGTATCATGTCTTAGTCCAAAATTTAGATGCCTAAATTCAACCACCGCCACACTCAAACCGATAGCAATTATCAATAACCCTATACTCATTTTTGATTTCATGAAATTCATTGATTAACTCCTTTCAAATCAAAGGCTGCATCAGCAGTTGAATAATGTTTGAATTTTGAGATCAACTTTGAACCTGTATCATATGTGACTTCATAAGCATTTAATTGTTCGGAATTTTGAGAGATAACATAAAACTCTAACGGTGAATTATACTCATTAATAACTGATACATAGACATCTTGATGCGTTCTAACTGCAGTATCAACAGTCGGTGTCAATTCATTTTTTAGTTGTTGAATAACACTAGGTTGTACTTGTCCCTTAAGACTTGAGTCAAACTGTCTTGGATCAGAATTAACAATTAGATCCATTGTCTCTTTTACACGATCATTTGCAGTTTGAAATGATTTCAATTTTGTATCTTTCAAATCTTCTGCCTTAAATTGAGTAGCCGGTGTTGACAACCGATTTTTAGCTTGTTTCTTAGCCGTTTGGTGCGTCCTGACATTATCAATCATTAAATTACTATGTTGATGAATATAGAACGTTAAACAACCGGCTAACACAATATCGAAGATGATTAACCCTTTTACCCACCCATTCATATTTTTCTACTCCTTTCCTACTTTTTTCCTTGAATAAATGTCATACCAGAACCCAAAGTTATCTCACGAAAACTAATCGTACCAGTACCAGGTTTTACAGCATTACATTCACTAATCAGAAATTTTGAACCGTCGTCACTAACCGCTTCAACAACCGCCACGTGACCATATGTTGGATCAGCACCAGCGACACCACGACCAAAACTGACAGCCCAACCTTTTTGCGGCTTATTGCTTGTTTGATACCCTTTTGTCTTAGCACTAGCACCCCAATCACCACCATTACCCATAGCATTATCAACTGGCGTCCCTAAGGCTTGCATACGGTTATACGCATACCAGGTACACTGATTAATCGGATAGGTATTTGTTGATGATGTGGCCGTGAAGTTAGTGTCAGTAACTTTATTCTTGTAATTAGCAGGTATTTCTAAGACTGATGCCCCAGATGAACCCATACCAGATACTGTGTTAGTTGAACAACCAACGTCATTTTCAGTTTCAGATTGTTCATTCTTACTCTCAGCATTATTATCACTAGCAACATCTACAGCAACGTTATCACTAGCACCACTTGCAATTAATGTGTACCACTTCTTCGCAAGCGATATACGCTTATCAGTAGTACCAACACCACCACGTTCCCACTTTGCACGTAAAAACTCGGTAGCTTCTGATACGTCGCCCATTTGCAGACCTTGTTTCAATAAGTCCGAATTGGCACCGTCATGATTTAACGCAAAATCTAATTGTAAACTTGCATCAGTCCACGACTTGTTTTGTGATTTAGCATAATTAATTAAGTCTACACGTCTCGACTTGTCCCACTGATTAAAACCAAACGCATAACCACTTAAGGACAGGTTTAGCGCCTTTGCTTCATCATAGGTAGCATCACTTTCAATTCGAGTTGAGCTGATGCCACTTTCAGCTTCTGTATTTCCTAAGTAAGCTGATATACCTGCATCAGTAGCACTATCGACTTTTTTTAAACTCGATGCAAGAGATAACGCTGTTTGTTTTTGATCAGCAGAATTTACAACAGATACGCTTGTGTCAGTGTCACACGACGAGTTGGACGAGATACCCATTAGTGCAACAATAACAACAAGCAATAACGATATGAATGTGATTAACGATATTTTTAAATTACGGAATATTTTCATCACTATCCCTTTCTAATTTAAATCATGTTTTAGACGTTCAGAACGTGCTTCACGTCTTTTTCTATCACGATCAATCACTTCATCAACATTGACCTGTGATGCAGAAGTATTTGTTGTCTTTGCGCCAATGGTAGCGTCTGATTTGCTTGACGACTTATCCAACGTTGTATTTCTAGCCGTTGCACGTGTCTCATCTGCTTTTTTGACATCATTTTCATCTACATTAGTATTTCTACCGCTTGAACTTGGTTTGCCAGTCGCTTGTTGGCTACTTTTTTTATCATTATTCTTATTATCACCTGCATTATTACCTGACCGTGGTTGAGACACAGTTTGATATTTATTAATGAGTTGCTTTCCCCTATTTGTTGCAGCATTCAATGGCTTGGATAAACTTACTTTATCCAGGCCTGCCTGCATTGCTCTAGAACCAGTGATAGCAGAGAAGAACCCGCCTTTCTTTTTCCATATGATTACCATTACGCCTACGTAAACAGCACCATTGGCTAATGCAGAACCCATATCATTCACAGGTACTAAACTGTCAGCAAATTCTTGCACCCAATTAACAATCAGAATACCAAAAATCAAAAATACTTTTCCAAACAACACTACAAATGTCATCAATATCAAATCAAACAGCGACTTTGAATACCTTGGTATCAGCGACAATAGCAGTACAAATGGTGTGACATAGTACAAAATAACTGACGCAATTTCTAAGAACAAATTCAATAGGCCAATCATAACAACCGGTATCCCATACGCAATTGACATAAATGGTGCAACAAATGACGTAGCAAATTGTTTCCAAGCTTTCTTACCGTCTTTGCTTACGTATGGATTATCAGAATAATCACTCACATTATTTGAATTAACGTAACCACCATAGAAATCTTCTGGATCACCCATTTTTTTCTTATCAATCTTGTTCGGATCAGCCGTGCCAAAATTACCTAAATAGAATGGTCGTTCAATCGCACGTTTGAAAAATTGATATCTAATTGCTTGTTGAAACGTTGTTGAGTCAGACATTTTGTCTGTTCCAGTATCTTTTGATGCAATAAATACTTCTTTTTGGATCGTTGACGTCATTGTGTTTATTTTAGTTAGAACAGATCCACCGCCAGCTATCCAGGTACTCCCGATAACAAAAATAAGAATAATACTTAAAATACCCCGAACACCATTCTTACCAACGAATTGACTTACAAATGCCCAAACTAAGGCAAAGGCGAACACAGAATAAACAATCGGCTTAAAGCTTTGATTTTGCCAAATATTAACTGTAAATTTTGTCGCATGTGTCATAACTTTGTTGGTAGACTTGTCAACAGATGTCAAATCAAAAACAACAGCAATAATTTTATCAAACAACGCATACACAATATCTTTATTGATACCCATAAATAGATCAGACAAAAAATGTGCACCCATGGTTGAAAAATCGTTCCAGTTAGATATTTCAGTATAGATTTTGTAATTATCTATAATGTTTTTATTGATTTCATCAATATCACCTTCATCTATCCAACGACGTATATTTTCTCGATTAACACCATTGTCTTCTTCTTTTAAATTATTAAGGCCTGATGTATTGTTGTCGTGCACTTGATTAGTATTGTCTTTTGAACTCTCACCATTTGATGCAATATCACTACCTGATAAATGTGTATCGTTATTTGGTAATCGTTCATCAGCAGATACAGTGTTTGTCGCAAATAAAAAGGCAGTCATTATTACTACGACTGCCGACATCACATATTTAAATTTACACATTAGAACTCCTTATTCAAACAAAAAAGCATCTGTCAAATGATAGATGCCAATCAAAATTATTCTGTTTCTTCTTCAGTATTATTATGAAAATGCCAAACAAGTGGCAATTTAGTCACGCTTTTGTCAATTGTTTCCTGAAAGCCCTCAACTGGTTTTTCGACATTCAAATCACCATGTTTTACTTCCTTGGTCTCTATATTATAAGCGCTCATTAAACCAGACCCATTTGGTACGTACTTAATTAACTGTTTTTCATCAGCCTTATAATAGATGTAAATGTCATCATGATCATACTTAATCATTGCCTTCAAATTATTTGCGTTATTTGGATTTTCATAAAAAGCCGTCAACGCAGAATTTAGGTCATTCTTTGATACGATACCTTTGTGATACTCAACCGTGTAGTCCTTACCTTCAACTGCTTGACTTGAAGTAGTCGATGCACTGCTGGTTTGCGACGTATCAACACTTCCCTTATTGCCCATATTTACCGCCATAATTGCTATACCTAACACAAGTACGATTACGATAACAACGGCCGCATACACGCCAATCTGATTTTCTTTACTCATATTTTGCCATTTTGATGACTTTTTTTCATTCATTACGTAAAACCTTTTCCTATCATGTATTACGTCCATTTTATCATATTCTCACTTTCATTAGATTTTTATACAAAACAAAAAGTGATCAATTGATTTGATCACTTCTAGCAGCCCTTAATATGATTTACGTATTTCATTCTGTAATACGTTACGCAATTGTTCTTCAGTATCTGGAATATTATTCAAGATAATATTTTTAATTTCCTGTAATCGAATATCTTCATATTCATGCACAATTACATTTCTTAAACCTTTTAATTCACGCCAGGGCACATCAGGGTATTCTTCAATCGTATTGAATGACAATCTACCCACCAACTCACCAACTTGTGTCAATTTCATCAGAATACTACTCAATTCAAGTCCATATTCAGTAATAATCAAGTCCATAGGCTTACTACTAGCAATATCGTTCACTTGATCCAAATATATCAACATACTTTCCAAATAACGAATGTCCTTATTGTTGCTCATATACCAATACCTTATCTTTCATAACATTTGCCTTGAATTTTCTACTAGACTCTGTGTGACTAGGTTGTTCAATAATGCTCATTTCAGTAATATCTATGGTACGATCTAAGGCTTCTGATAGTTCACGTTTTAACTGACGCACAACATTTTGATTGCCAATAAACGGTTCTTGATCACCAATTTTGCCGTCGATTAAAAAGTCATAGTCACTTGAAAAATCAAAACCACCATTCACATACGAGCCGTAAATATAAGCTTTTTGAATATCATATTTTGGAAAAACAGTTGCCAACTTCTGCTTCATTTCATCTAATGGCATCTTGTTTGCTGGTAAATCAATTTCAATCATGACTAACTCCTTTCTTAACCCCTTTTTCTCCATTGTACATTATTGATAACATATCTCAAGTTGTCTATTAATTTTGCCTATGATTAGGAACTGCCCCTAATTTGTCCTACCTTATAGGCCGACCTAGACATAATCAGGAACACAATTTAATGTGCTCCTTTTACTTCTATTCAACTAAGTGTGTTACACTTGCCGTGTCAGGTGAAATAGACTCACTCCTTGGGTTTCGTTAATTGTCATTCCCCGTTACTTTACACGGCATGTATCACACCTGATAGCCACTTTTTTATAAAAGTGGTTTTTTATATAATTTGGTAAGTTTTACTGTTGGAATTTAACCGTTCATCTTGATAAAGCTGCTCTCTCTTAACATGATAGTGCCAGAAATACTTTAAAAAATAAACAATTGTGATTTCAAATGGTAAATTATTCAGTTTCAATCGCTTATCCATTTGATACGCACCAATAATCAGAGCAGTGCACAATAATAATGCATAGCTTGACATCTCTACTGTAAACCAATGAAAAATAGCGATCAATAACAATGAAAAAGCGAATGCACCCACAACAACAACGACTTTTCTAGTATTAAACCAAAACGGTGAATAAAAATCACCATAAATCTGTTTGCGCTTTGCACTCGATGTAAAAACTGTTCGGTAATTATACATATAGATTAACCACCAAGACTAGAAAAGAAATTCATAATAAGTTGAATAACACCATTCATTGATCCCAATGCATTTTCAGGTCCATTAATGAAAAACAGAACAAAAGCAGCAACTAGAAAATATGTCAACATTTCACCCATATGCTTTTTTCCCATTGCCCAAATCATGAAACCTGCTGCTACTAAACAAACTATCCATATTAAACCTGGTTTAAGCCCATCATATAACGCCATAATATCTCCTTTCTTAGGCTTGAATTAACTTGGTCACAAAATATGTTGATGATTGTTTTTGCAATTCTAATCTAATATTTTGAACTTGTTGTAATTCACTGCCCTTAACTTTTACTATGATACTAGTTGTTACAACCGCCTTTTTGGCACTACCAGTCACAATCATGCTACCAACGTCAACTAATTCAACTGCACCGTCTAAACCGACTGGATCATTCATCATCATTGACATCTCTTTAGTAGTAGATGAAACATACTTGCTTAAGAATTGCTTTGTAAATGTTTGAATTTTCGCAGACGCCTTTGTATCAGATATAGAACGACCTGTTTTAGCCAATCGTGCATCGGCAATTTGTGCTTTGCTATCAATAGGATTAGCCACATAGGGCATACCTACAACTGTAACCTGTGCATTGTTTTGCGCATATGGCACATTGACAGTGAATGACACATCTTGATTATTAGAAGTCACCGTTAAATCAAATTGAGCCGTTTTAACATCATCTACCATAAACAAGCCTTTTAACTTGGCAGTTTTTAGTCTTTGATTAGTAGCCTGTGCGTCACTAGGCATTGTCATGTTTTTAGCAAAATATTTTGCAATTTCATCACTTCTTTGCTGTTGATTATTTGTATCAACCGTGTAGAAAGCAGTTAAAAAATCACCTAAATATTGACCGACTAATGGGTTATAACTCGTAGTACCAGCGCTTGCTAGTTTTAACTTGTTACTCAACGTTGTCACTTTATGATCTAAATTGTGATTTTTTTGAGCAGTTGCGTTTGCAACGAATAGCACATATCCAAAGTACAGAAATAGCATTACCAATACTGCAATTACTAGCTTACGAGCACGCCCTAAATCAAATACATGTGCTTTTGGTATTTTCTTAGGCTTATCCTTAGCTTTTCTTTCATACTCAAAGTCTAGCTTTAATTTAGGGAGTCTCATTTCTTAACAACACCCCCTTTCTTATTTTGCCTTACGTTGCTTTACTAATAGACCAGTGCCACCGAATACCGTTGTCAACAAAGCGGCCATAACACCAAATACACCCGCATCTGATTTAGATGTTTTAACACCTGTAGTTGGCAATGCAGAAGCAATTGCATCATCAAGTTTTGCTTGTGCCTGACGAACAGCGAATGATGATGTGTTATTACCATTTGCAGTTAATACTTTTTGGTAGTTATCTTGTGCTTCACTTACATCAGGATCGGTTGACACATTAGATGAACCACCATTATCCGAATTTCCACTACCAGCATTTGAACCATTATCACCGTTTCCAATATCTCCCGGATCAGTGGTTGAACCACCATTGCCGTTGTCGCCTGGGTCTGTTGGATCAGTCGGATCTGTTGGGTCAGTTGGGTCAGTAGGATCAGTCGGATCTGTTGGATCTGTTGGATCGATTGGATCAACTACCATACCGTCGTCAATGTCCTTAGTAGTTGGCACATCTTTTGTATGTGCACCTGGCGAAAGTACAACTTGCTTATCCTTTGAAGTATCAGGTTGAGTGCTTTTTACAGTTTGCTCTGTATCAGTTGTTTTAACATCTGCACTGGCATCTGATGCTTGGCCAATACCAACAGCCACGCCCGCTAGTGCAGCTGCACCAATCAATGTTTTCTTAGTGTTTTTCATCAATACTTGCATTTTTCTCTCCTATAAATAAAAAAAGAACTAATCTATATTAGTTCTATGCATCATGTTTACTTATTATTTTGCTTGTCGTCAGCCTTTGGCGCATTTGGCTTTTCTTCAACCTTTGGCGCTTCATTAACTGGCTTAGCATCACCTGCTGGAATTTCAAATGAGTCAGCATATACAGTCCAGTCAGTCGTATCATTTCCAACAAAGGCAAACTTGAGACCATTAGGAATTAATTGCATTTCTAACTTCAATGTGTTCTTCATTTGCAGGAACACACTTTCAGCGCTCAAAATACGAATGTAATCATCTTCTGTCACACCACCAGCAAATGCCTTATCTTTTGGTACAAAATTGAATTGAATGTTTGATACGATTGGCTCATCTGTATCAGCATCACGTGTCACTTCGCCACGTTGATTAGTCTTGTAATTCGTTTCAACACTAAACAGTACTAAGTTCTTCTTATCAAACGCACTTGCAGAACGAACCTTACCTACGACACGTTTGTCCTTTCCTGTAACGTAGAGTGCATCATATTCTGCATCAGGATACATGTCATTCTCTGGTGAATTCATTGGGAACAAGAAACCACCAAAGGTTGCAACACGAGAACCGCTACGAGAATTGCTACGTGCATCACCTGCTGCAATATACGCATTAATCAATTTCATTTCAGTCATCATCGGTTGGTTAAAATCGAACCCGCCTTGTGGCGTAATTTTGACCGTATCAAGTGAACCATTAATATTCATTTGTGCAACACGAACGTCACCAGCTTTACCAACTTTTTCAGGACCGACATAAGACATCTTCCCCATTGACTTACCTAGTAATGGTAAATTTTCAAATTTGTTAATCATGATTTTTTCTCCTAATTTATAGTTGTTTTTCCAATAAAATAAACATCTACATAATATAGATGCTTAATAGTAATTTATTTAGCTTTGCTCTTTAGCAGAACTTCTAATTGTTTAGCTCTCTGAAATTCACTAAACTTGCACAAAAAATTCTACTATCAACGGCCACCCTGTCAGCGTCACAATCTCGCTAGAATTGTAAAGCATATGATCCCCGATATTTGTAATCACAGTTGCAGACATTTCTCTCTGACTAACACTGCGCTGATTTAAATGATTAAATCAATTCGTATTCTATTTTCAAAGTTCTAGTTTATAGAGCTTTGAAATTAGACACGAACCTTGTTTATGATAAAAAAATAAACATAGGAACAATGTTACGAAAACGTTACTCATTTTCATTCATCACTCTATGTTTATTAGTTTATTGTTTGTCCATCAAATTAACCCACTTGTATTTTTCTTATCAACTCAACCCTCCCATCAACAATTTTATCGCTTCTGATTTTCATCATTGAATTGATTTAACCATGTCATCAGGACAACCACATGATTTTCGACTGGATTCTTAGCAGCATAGACCAAGGTAACATTGTCATGTGTGCGCAAAATAGTTAGTAATGCTTCAACTGACGTACAGGTCGGTTCATGCTTCAATTCTCTTTTATACAACGTGGTAAACCGTTCAAATTTTTCAGGTTCATGATTAAACCAACGACGTAAATCCGAACTGGGGGCGACATCTTTCAGCCAACAATCAATTTGTGCCTTTGCTTTCGACTGCCCACGAGGCCACAAACGGTCAACCAACACCCGATAGCCATCACTTTGATGTGCTGCTTCATAAACACGTTTCATTTGCAACATAACTCCCCCTTTAAACACGAAAAGCACTAAAAGTGTTGAAATCCATTGTGTTATACTAATATTAACATCTTATAGAATATATAAAGGATTAACAATGACAACATTATCTTATATTACAAGCTTTTTAGTCGCGATTGAATTTTTTTACATCATGTATTTAGAAACGTTTGCAACCACCTCAAAGAACACCGGTCGCGTCTTTAGTATGAAACCTGAAGCGTTGGCCAATCAAAATGTGCAAATGCTGTTCAAAAATCAAGGCATTTATAATGGTTTGCTGGCGGTTGGAATTTTATATGGTTTATTTTTCACACAAACACCCCAGATGATTATTTTACCAATTATGATTTATATCGTTTTGGTTGGTCTGTATGGTAGTTACTCAAGTTCAGATAAGTTGATTGTTTTGAAACAAGCTGGTTTAGCCATAATTACCATTCTCCTGATTTTACTTTAACCAATTCAATGACTTCGAATAAGCAAAAAAACAGTTACCACAATTATGTGGTAACTGTTTTTTACGCTTTTATTTTGTAGCCAGAGTATCTGACGAAACACCCAATTTATTCCAAAGTTCATTATCACCATTAGCATCACTCCAACCAACAACCCGTTTGTTAACTGGCGTGTACTTATAAGCGTAGCTATCCGGAATCACATAAGCTTCTTGATTCATCAATTCTTGATATTGATTAAACGCTTTTTTGCGATAAGCAGTATCCAATGCCTTTTGTGAATCAATTGCATTCAAGGCAGCGGTTAATTCATCTGACGTAAAGTGACCATAATTGAAGGCCGCTTCTTTTGAGAACAAGTCTTGTTGCGATGGTTCTGATGATAGTCCCCAAGCCGCGTCAGTGATATCCCACTCTTTGTCATTGGATTGAACAAGCTTAGCCCAAGTATTAAAGTCTTGAAGACGGTCATGATACAAAGTCACCTTTACCCCAACCTTTTTCCATTGTTGGATATTGTTTTGAGCAATCGCCTCTGACGTTGATTGACCAGACCGTGATAGGTAAACAAGACTTAATTCCTTACCGTCCTTAGTCCGATATCCCGTTTTCTTATCAACTTGCCAACCAGCTTCATCAAGTAACGCCTTAGCTTTCTTAATATCATTAGGGAAGCCCTTAGCTGTCTTATCGTGCCATGTTGAGAATAAGGCTGGAATCAGCGTCGTTGCCCGTGATTTAACCCCATTTAACACTGTATTATCAATTTCATCAATATTCAGTGCATAAGCGAGTGCTTGACGGACCTTTTTATCCTGCAATGGTGTGTCTCGATCTTGGACATTGACTGAATTTGCTTCATCATAGTGACCCAAATTAAAATACTTCAATGAGATATACAAATCTTGATTACCTGTTAATGCATAGCCAGAAACATTCTTTAATGTTGGATATAAGTCAGCCGTAGCTTGATCAATCACATCAAATTTGTGTGCCTTGGCAGCGGCAACAGCTTTCGTTGGTGCTAAAATTTCAGTTGAAATCGACTTGAGTTGTGGTGCTTTACCATAATAATGTGGATTTGGTGCAAACAAAACTGATTGCCCAGCTACAACCTTTTTAACGGTCCAAGGACCAAATGACAATGGCTTAGTCGTATTAGCCGCTGAAGCTGCCAAATCTTTTGGCTTAATATTTTTGATTTGATGGTACGGCGTGGCCGTCTCTAAGAAATAACCATTCCCTGAATTGGTCATCCCAGGTGTGAGCGCTTTAAATGCAATTTTCAAAGTCTTACCATTTTCACCATCTGGATAGGTAATACCAGAAATTGTATCAGTCTTACCAGCATGGTACTCCGATAGGCCTTTGATATTGGCCAAACTTGAACTCCAACGATCAGAACCATATGCGTTATTTGCAATAAGCTCGTAAGTCAATTCGACATCCTTTGCGGTCACAGGTTGACCATCAGACCAAGTCAATTTATCTTGCAGTTTAATGGTAGCCGTTTTATTCGTCCGATCGAACTTAATATTTGCTGGTCCACCATCAATAATTTTAAAGTTCTTATCAGTATAGAAAAGGGCTGAATTACCCGTTGGCTTAAAAATTTCTTGCGTTAAATTATCGTCTTGCAAAGGCGCTAAGAATGATCCTTGAAATGGTGTTGCACTCACTTCGGCAACTTTCAAATCGCCACCTTTAATGGCACCTTTTGGATTATTATAAGCAACACTAAATTTACCAATTTTGGCGTTATCCTTCTTAGCGCCTTGATTACCAAATACGAAGAACGAACCAACTGCTACTATCGCAACTAGAACAATTCCAATCAACCATTTGACTGCTTTACTCATAATGATTACCCCTTACTTCTTCTAGAATGTTTTAAATTTATCAGATTAAAATTAGAAAATCAACCAATATATCTCATTTATTTTTAATATAATTCAGCCCAATGCCTGTCGTTGGTCAGCAACACGCCGAAGCGCTTGCCCAATAATCATAATCAAAATTGTATAAACGATAATAATAACGGCTGCTGGCACCCAAACCCACGGTTTATCCGTCATCGTTTCAGGATCAGTTGCATAATTCAACAATGTCCCTAGTGATGGCGTGCCAGCTGGCAATCCAAACCCTAAAAATGATAGTGACGTTTCCAACCCTACGTTGCCGGCAAACATCAGCGTCGATTCGGCAATAATCAGCGACGACAAATTAGGAAAAATTTCTCGGAAAATAATCTTGATATCACTTGTCCCAGAAGTTTTTGATGCACTCACATAGTCACGATTGGCTTCAACCAACGTGCGTGCTCGAACAAGCCGTACCGTATTAAACCATCCTAACGCAGAGATAATAATAATCAGCGGCCACATGTTATAGTGCGGAATCAAAGTCACCAACACAATGATAATCATCATCACCGGCAAAATAGTCATGAAGTCAATCACTCGCATAAAAATACCATCAAATTTACCACCAAAGTAGCCAGTGATTAATCCGCCAGCAGTGCCTAAAACTAAAATTGCCACCGTGACCAAAAAACCGATTGTCAAAGAATTACGAGCAGCAACAATTACCATTTTCAAGATATCGTGCCCGCCATTATCCGTTCCTAAAAAGTGACCGTCAACAAATGGTGCTTTGTATTGTTCTAAGATATGCACATCAATAAAATCAGCTGGTTTAATAAAAATCGCGGCCACAAAAATAACTAACGTTAAAACGACAAGCAGAATCGCAGCAAATTGAGCACCTTGATCATGAATTAATTCACGTTTTAAAGCTTGATACAATGATGGTTGGAGCGCATCATCGGCATCAATTAATTTAATCTCTTCGATCACTTCATCGGAATGCGTTTGACTAACGATGGGCGTATCATTCAATTGATCTGAATTCATCATAACCTCCCTCTATTGAATCCGAATACGCGGATCAACAATTGACATAATAATATCTGACAATAGGCCACCAACCACGGCCAATGCACCATTGAATAAGACCAACGTCGTTACGATTGGATAATCACGCGTCAATACTGAATCGATAAATAATTTACCAACCCCTGGGAATGAAAAAATTGTTTCTGCGATAATCATTCCGCCAAAAATAGCCGTAATTGAGTAACCCATAGTTGACGCAATTGGTAAAAATGCATTACGCAAAATATGTTTGGTCATAATCTTTTTTTCAGGTACGCCCTTAGCACGAGCCAACTTCACATACTCTTGCTTGGCTTCGTCTAAAATACCAGTTCTCAGGTAAGTAAAAGTGGCGGTTGTGCCAATAATAGCCACCGTTAAAGCCGGCAAAATCATGTGGTACAAGCGACTAATCAGAATTTCAAAGAAGCCATTTGCAGTTGCATCAACGGTACCAGAAGTCGGAAAGATTCCCAGTACATACCCAAAAATGAAAATGCCAAATAAATAAAACAGGTATGATGGCATCGTATAAACAAATGAATTCCACAAAACCAAGCCGCGGTCCAAACGCGAATTTTCCTTACGAGCTGCAATTAAGGCCATCCCAATCGCTATTAAATACGTGAGAAACATTGCAATTAATGATAAGTAAACTGTGTTGCCCAAACGATCACCAATAATGGTTCTCACCGGTGCCTTCAATTGAAACGATTGTCCAAAATCGCCATGAAATACATTACCCATCCAATGAATATATTGCTGATACCATGGCTGATCTAAACCAGCTGCATGACGAAGGGCATTTAACTGATGAATATCTGTATGCGGGCCGATACGACCACTAAATGGATCACCTGGCATTAACTTAGCTAACATAAACGTCAAAATCGAAACAATTAACAATTGGGGAATCATAATCAAAACACGACGTAAAATTGTTTTCCACATGTGCTAATCCTCCCGTTTCACTGACTGAGTTTTTAACGCCACCGCGTGTGTTTTTGACACTGCCTGTAAATCAAATGCGCGACCATTCTTATCATAATAATCTGACCATTGCTCATTAAAGGCTGTTTCGATTGCTTGTCGTTTCACTCGATTTTCCTCTCGATGGGCAATATCAATTTCTGGAATTGCCGCTAATAATCGTTGTGTATAGATATGCTGTGGTCGATTAAAAATATCATCGCGCGTGCCAATTTCAACAAAACGACCAGCATGAATAATTGCAATTTTTTCTGTCATATGCCGAACAACACCTAAATCATGCGATATAAACAAAAAAGCAATCCCATATTCTTTTTGAATTTTTTTCATGAAATTTAATACCTGTGCTTGCACAGATAAATCCAGAGCTGATACTGGTTCATCAGCGACTATTAATTTAGGATTAGTGGCGACAGCACGTGCAATGACAATGCGTTGCCGTTGCCCCCCGAAAATTGAAATGGGTACTGATACATCGTTTGTGCTGGCAATCCCACAATAGCAAGCAGTTCTTCAACACGTTTTGTTAATGATTCACCTTTTAGAGTTGTAAAATTGCGCAGTGGTTCAGCAATAATATCGTAAATTGTTTTCCTAGGATTCAACGACGACATTGAGTCTTGAAAAATCATTTGAACATCTTTGTTGTAATTCAATGATCGACGGATACGTGGATTCGTCACTGAAACGCCTTCATACTGGATTTCACCAGCTGTAATTGTTTCTAATCCTACGATAGCCTTGCCAATCGTTGACTTACCCGAACCCGACTCACCAATCAAACCGTATGTTTTCCCTGCTTCAATCTCAAAAGTGACATCGTCGACTGCCCGAACATAGTCCAGCACACGATTGAAAAAACCACCTCGAATAGGATAATGAATTTTTAAATTTGATATTTTAATCAACGTACTCATAGCTTCGCCCTCTATTTTTCTTCTGCAAACCTAAACGTTTGCCACGCAGTCCCTCGGACAAAATGTTCAGGGCTCACCTCGTTCAATGACACATTAGTTGCCTGGCGCAAATCATCATCGATCCATGGTATCCGGTCAAGGAACATATCTCGACGATGATCCATTTTCTTCAATGATGGTACCGAACCAGCAATCACATACAAATCATCATTTTGTTGATCAAGTGTTGGAATTGATCGTAAGAGCGAACGCGTATAAGGATGCTTGGGCGCCTCAAATAGCTTTGCCACTGGGGCCTGTTCGACGATTTGGCCGGCATACATCACACCAACCGTATCCGCCACTTCAGCAACAACGCCCAAATCATGTGTTATCAACAAAATACCCGCTGAATTTTCTTTTTGAATTGTCTTTAATAAATCCAAAATTTGGGCTTGAATGGTAACGTCCAATGCAGTAGTTGGCTCATCGGCAATAATCAAGCGTGGTTTGTTCGCAACGGCTATCGCTATCACTACGCGTTGGCGCATACCACCAGATAATTGATGGGGGAATTCATTTGCGACCCATTTGGGATGGTTGATTCCGACACTATTTAATAGATCAAGGACACGGTCATCATATGCTGTTTCAGGATAGACATCGTGCATCATCAAAGCCTCTTTGATTTGATCACCGATTTTTTGTAATGGATTCAATGCCGATAATGGATCTTGAAAAATCATGCTCATGACATTGCCTCGTAAAGCTGGCCATTCCTCATTAGTTAATTTCAATAAATCCTGCGTTTCAAATTGGATATCGCCCGTCACTTTGGTATAAGCTGGGTCATGCAATCCAATCATCGCTGTTGCTAAGGTTGATTTACCCGACCCTGACTCGCCAACTAACGCATAGACTTCACCCGGCTTAACGGTTAAGTCAACATTTGAAACAGCCGTGATGTACTCACCACGAATTTTAAATGCAACACTGACGTTTTTTGCACGTAGTAATGATGTTTGATGCTCTGCCATAGTTCGTTTCCCTCTATCGATCGAATATACTAATGTCATGAATTCACATGTCCTAAAATTTGGTTCAATTCATAATAAAATTCATTTTAATTGTTTTCTCATAATAAGTCCACTAAAATTAGAAACAATCTCATTTATTTGCTCGAAACTGTTTATTGACAGTTTATGTAAAATGAGGATATTATCTATTCAAAAAATAGATGTAATCATTTAAGACAAAATATCATTTAAGTGTTTATATATTTTATTGCAACAAAAAGAGCCTTACATATCGCAAGACTCTATTCAATATCATATTTAATTATTTATCGCTGCTCTTAATCATTACTTTATCAATTAATCCATAAGCTAATGATTCCTCAGCGTCTAGCCAGTAATCACGCTCAATATCAGCATTGACTTTTTCAAGTGGTTGACCTGAATTATCAGCTAATACTTTAGCCAAGCGCTCACGGGTCTTAAAAATTTGTTCATAGGCAATTTTCATTTCAGTTTCTTGCCCTTGTGTACCACCCATTGGCTGGTGAATCAAAAATTCTGAATTTGGCAACATGAAACGCTTACCTTTTGCACCTGAAGACGCCAGAATTGAGGCCATTGATGCTGCTAACCCGACAACAATGGTTTGGACATCGGCATGAACAAAGTTCATTGTATCATAAATCGACATACCTGCGATTACTTCCCCACCGGGTGAATCAATGTACATATAAATATCCTTATCAGGATCTTGTGCATCAAGGAAAAGTAATTGCGCCTTAACTGTTGCTGCCATCGCTGAATCGATTGGTCCTGTCAACATAATAATTCGGTCAATTAAAAGCCGTGAATAAATATCATATGAACGTTCGCCACGGGCAGATTGTTCAATCACGTATGGAATTGGATTCATTGTAAAATTACCTCCTAAAGGTTGTAAAGTATATTTTATATTTTTAGTCAGCATTGGTCAATACATTCTGTCAGCGGATTTTACATGTTTTTTGGCAGCTGCCCGCCTTCTCGTAAAGTATCAGCTAAACTAGATATTTTACGCAGTCGATGGTTAACGCCCGATTTTGTAATTTCACCCGAATGAACATATTGTCCTAATTCTGACAACGGATCGTCGCGATGCGCCAATCGAACTTCTGCAATTTCTCGTAACTTGATTGGTAGACGATGCAACCCAATCTCAGCATCCAAAAATTCTATATCATCAATTTGTTTTTGGCTGGCACTGACTGTCTTCTCGATATTGGCATTTTCAGCATTAACTAATCGATTAACTGAATTACGCATATCGCGCATCACGCGGATATCTTCAAATTTTAACATTGCAACTGTCGCACCAATTAGATTTAACAAATCGACTATCTTTTCAGCTTCTTTCAGATACACGATATATCCGGAACGTCGTTCAAGCACCTTGGGTTTTAGGCCAAACTGATTGATTAAAGCGGCCAATTGCTCAGCCTGTTCAATATACAAAGAATAAATCTCTAGATGATACCGCGACGTTTCAGGATTATTAACTGAGCCGGCAGCCAAAAATGCACCACGCAAGTACGAGCGAATCATACCTTCGTCGGCCAGCCATGTTTCAGAGACAGTCGACGTAATCGTTCCAGACTCGAAAATATGCAAATCATTCAACAACTCATTCACATCTTGTTTGATACGCACGACATACAAATTATTTTTTTTCAGTTTCATTTGTCGTCGCACCGAAATTTCAGCTTGTACGTCATAAAATTGTTGTAATAAAGATAATATACGCCTTGCAGTCGCCGCGTTTTCAGTTTGAACATTAAGTGTCCACTGCATATTATTTAATCCGAGGGCACCATTCATTCGCAATAGTGCCGATAGTTCAGCTTTTGCATTCGAAGGCTTGGTGATTTCTAACATCGTTAACTCTTTTTTGACGTCACTTGCAAACGACATTGGTCATCTCTCCTTTAGCAATTAGTCTTTCAGATTTTTAATCGTATTGTCACTAGCAATCATTTGTAATAGTTCAGCAACTTTGGTTGCATTATGAAAAGCGCCGTCGTCTCGTAGTTCAACTAAATCAGCCAAAACTGGCGTTGCACCTTGTTTTTTAACTTCTTCGGGGTCTGATTTCACCTGATGGGAAATTTCATTCCATCGCTGCCAATCAATATACCCTTCAGGCACCACACCAGAATTCATGATCATCGCATCGACAACTTCACGTCCAATTTGCTGATTAATCACTCGCAAATGATCTCCATCTGAAAAATCGTCCGTTTCACCTTTTTGCGTCATAATATTTGAAATATAGACGATTTTGGCAGTCGTTGCCCGAAGCGCAGCAGCAATGTTAGGCACACTAATATTTGGCAAGATACTTGTATAGAGTGAACCAGGACCGAGTACTACCATATCAGCCGCTAAAATTGAATTGACCACTTCAGCCGTAGCTTCTGGTGCTTCACCCGCTGCATTTTCAACCCAAATATTTGTAATCTTCTTGTGTGCTTGCGTAATTTCAGCTTCCCCGCTGAGACACGTCCCGTCAGTGAAGCGCGCATGCAGCGTCAACGGTTCATTGACGACTGGATAAATGTGACCTTTAACCTGCATAATTTTTGATAGATACTGCACCGCCTCAAAAATATCTTTATACTGCTCCGCCATCGCTGCAATCATCAAATTGCCAATGGTATGATTTGCTAAAAAACTAGCTTCATCAGTAAACCGATACTGAAACAAATCTAAGAAGTCCTGTGGGGCATCCGAAAGGGTAGCCATCACATTTCGAATATCACCAGGTGGTACCATTTTCAAATAATCACGTAAAGTGCCCGACGAACCACCATCATCTGCCACTGTAATAATAGCAGTTAAATCCGTATCGTATTTTCGTAACCCACCAAGAATAACCGATTGACCAGTCCCGCCACCGATAACAACGATTTTATCAGAAATCGGTTGTGCTTTAATTGCTTCACTCATACGCGAACTCCATTATCCTTACGTCGATTCATATCACGGTGATATTCAGAAACCGGTCCAAACGTAGATAAATCTTGTGTCAAACGATGAGCAAAAGCAACTGAGCGATGTTGACCACCAGTACATCCAAACGCAATCGTTAAAGTCGAACGCCCTTCATCTCGATAGCGTGGTAAGGCCCACTGTAAAATATCCAATTCTTTTTGATAGAATAGCTCTGCACCTTCTGACTGCCAGATATAATCCGCAACCGGCGCGTCAATACCAGTTAAATCGCGTAACGTTGGATCATAGTAAGGATTACTCAAAAATCGCACATCAATCACCAAATCAGCGTCCATTGGTGCACCATATTTAAAGCCAAAACTTAGAATCTGCACCTGAAACAAATTAGAATGTGCGATAGAATCACCATAATGTTTGACAATATATTGCCGCAATTCACGCGGCCCAAAAGTTGATGTTTGTATCACTTCTGTCGCAAGGGTTTTAATTTCTGCCAACAAACGACGTTCATTATCAATATCAATTAAAGTCCCTGCACCCTGTGTTAGTGGATGATGGCGACGGGTTTCCTTATAGCGTGCAACTAGTTCTTCATCCGTGGCATCCAAAAAAATCACACGAAGATTGTATTGTTGCTGGCGATTTTCATCCATCATTGCTTTAACAACTTGCACAAGATCAGAAAAGAACTCTTCAGCTCGTAAGTCAATCACAACTGCAGCTTTCGCAACGTTTTTTGTTGTCAGTAACATTTGCCAATATTCAGGCAACATTTTAGCTGGTAGATTATCAGTTGTAAAATAGGCCAAATCTTCAAATGACCGCATAGCAACTGTTTTACCGGCACCAGACATCCCAGTAATAATCACTAATTCTGGTTTATTCATTTTGCACCACCTTTATAACTAATCTTTATAAATTATACCACGTGCCACTCTAGCCTTAATCGGAATAATCGTCAGATAATTTGCCATAATAAAAAGGCTGACTTGATGCCAGCCTTTGGTTAATCTGATTAATGCTTATAAAGTTGTCGAGCAACCATAGATGACACACGAGCATGTCTAGCAACATAGGCTGCTTGTGACCCCAAAGAATCCCAGAAGCCTTCTTTAGAATGGGCACCCACCACAATCAAATCTGCGCCGACCTTTGGCGCAATTTCATGTACTAGGACATCCCCCGCCTTTGCACCGTCTTCGAAAATTGTTTCAACATCAGCAACACCTTGTGATAAAGCATATTCTTTATAGCGTGCGAGGTTTTTTTCAAAAATTTCACGTTTAGCTTTAACGGCCGTCAACGAAAGGGCCTCAATCGTTGATAAATCACCCATTTCTAGAATTGTTGCAATGACTAACTTTGACCCATCTTCACCAGCTTGGTGAATGGCATTAGCTAAAGCAAAGTATCCTTGTTCTGATTCATCGACCCCTACTAAAATCGTTTTAAACTGATTTGGTTCAACATTAAAGTTTAATTCACCCATTGCATCTCTCCTTATCGATTAAAGCGCAACAAATAATTGTTGCATGATTCCAATTACTAATTGAATATTTAAGCCTGTCAAGATAACAAAGATTATCCAAGCGAGAATGGTCATCCATTTAGGATTGACAAAGTCTTCACCCATAATCTTTTTAGATGATGTAAATAAAATCAAGGGGGCCATGGCAAATGGTAATGCAACTGACAAGAACACTTGTGAATAGACAAGTAATTGATCCAGTTTAGACTCATTACCACCATAGATAATAGTAAAAGCAATTACCGGTGCCAACGCTAAACCACGCGTCACAACTCGCCGTAGCCACATTGGAATCTTCATATGCAAGAAACCTTGCATAATGATTTCACCAGTCAGAGTACCTGTAATCGTCGAATTTTGACCCGATGCTAACAAAGCCACCGCGAAAAGTGTTGATAACACAGGTGAAGCCACCGCTCCAGCAATTGTGCTATCAGAGAGCGCCTTATACATTGACCCAAACGTTCCAACTTGGTCAGCGTGACCGAAGAATAGCGATGCGCCCAAAATTAACAACAAAGAATTAATAATAAATGCTAATGTGAGTTGAATATTTGAATCCCAGGTCATGAAGCGCACAGCTTCTTTTAATTCGCGTTTGTCTTCACGATTAATTTTACGTGTTTGTGAAATTGATGAATGTAAATACAGATTGTGTGGCATGACCGTTGCACCAATAATACCCAAGGTTAAGGTCAACCGTGAATCTCCACCACCAATTGGTGATGCCCCATTGACACTCTGCAATGATGGCAGATAGCCACCAAACATCGCCACAATATCTGGCTTTGACAAAATCACCAAATAGGCAAAGATAACCAAAATTGTAATGATTAATGTCATCACGATGGCTTCGATTTTACGGAAACCAAACTTCATCAACAAGAGTAACAGTACAACGTCAAACGCAGTTGTTAAAACGGAAGCAATCATTGACCAACCAAATAACAAATGAAGCGCAATCGCCCCACCAATGACTTCCGCAATATCAGTCGCCATCAATGCCAATTCAGTAATCAGCCACAACATCACACCACCAGCTTTATTGGTCCGATCACGTGTGGCTTGTGCCAGATCTTCTTGCTTAACCATACCAAGCTTTCCGGCCATATATTGCAACATCATTGCAATTAATGATGAAATTAAAACGATTGATAACAATAAGTAGTGATATTGTGCACCACCACCAACTGAAGTCACCCAATTTCCTGGGTCCATGTAACCAACTGCAACCAGCGCCCCTGGACCTGAAAAGGCGGCTAACTTACGCCAAAATGAACCTGACATCGGTGTTTCAACTGAGCCGTTTACCTCGCCCAAACTCAAATCACCTTCAGCACTCTCAATCAAGTGGTGCTTTTCATTAGAATCGACCATTCTAATTCTCCTTTTTCGGTGTAATTCCCCGCCTACTCAACGGCGATTACAAAATATTTTAGCGCCAGCATAAATAAGCGAGTTCTTCCGGTTCCGTCTCTAACCTGTCCAGAATGATAACATTGTTGTCTCACCCGGTCTTTATTGAAAACTAGGTTAAATATAATTCAAAAAGGATTTCATTCAACTTGGCTGTTGAAAGCTTTTGAATAATACCTAACTCGCTTACGCTACTATTGCTAGTTGTATTATCTATCTATTTGATAGTTGGCGTCAAGCTTTTTAGATTAATTATTTTTTGTAAGCGTTATCAAATGATTTAGCTTTGATTATCCTTACTGATTCCTACCAATCGACAAACTGTCTTACCCTAACCAGTCATTTTTACTAATGCCCACACTTAACATGATAAAAGAAATCAAACAAAAAGTCGCTTCGTTAAAATACAAAGCGACCTTTATTTTTTCATGATTAAAGTCATTATTACTAGACGTCACGTGATTGTCGCTGATTCCAAATTCGAATCGCATAAACACTATTGAATAACAAGGCAAATTGTAGGGCAACCTGAGACAAGCCACTGCCTAACGAGCCGATTAAGTGAGGATTAACTATCTGCTGCCACGTCAAAATGATCCAATAGAGCAAATTGGCAATGTTCACTACAATCCACAGTGACCAATTCTCGCGATATTTCAAGATATAAAGGACTTGTGCAATCATCGCAACAACGAAATTAATACTATCAAAATAGGGTAATTGACCGTGGACACTAGCCAAAACCCACCAACCAATGAGCCAAGCACCAAATGCACCAATCGCGATTAGCCAACGTTTTTGGCGCGTAAATGTACGCACTGACTCATCTTGCCCCCACATCAACCAACCAATTGGTTGCGAAATGACATAAACAATATCCATTGCAAATGAACCATACGCATGATTCACCCAAGCCACATAAGCCATCGCGACGCATTGAATCAGGCCAAAAATAAAGGTGATTTTCCGACCTTTCATGCCATAGACCAATGCAATCACACCGAACAAGCCTGACACCATGCCGATTACCGTATCAGGCGCAACGACATATGCAATCACTTGAATCAAAAGCAAAATTGTGACATACATAACTTCAAATGTTAACCAACCGCTAAACAATTCGTCTCTTAAACGTTTTTGCATCGTCTCTTTCATTCTTAATCGCTCCCACACTACAGTCTTGCTACCTGTCAGTTGGCAATAAAAAGAAGCTAAGATTCATTCCTAACTTCTTTTAATCACCATTATTAATTAAAATCACGCGTTTCACTCGCCTCAAATGTATATGAACCATCTGCTAATTCACGATCACCTAATTCTTTGTAATCAAAGAAATCGAAAGTAGCGGTTGAATCATAACCTGAGTAATCAACGGCTGACAAGCCTACATAAGCGCCTGTGAAGAAGCCACCGTATTCACGAACAACATAATCATCTGACAGAACAGCTGCATCTAAGATGACACCTGTGTCGTGCCAATTTTGACCATCAAATGAATAATGATACGTGTAGCTTTGCTTACGGTTCTCAGACTTAAACCAAACATATTCAGTACCATCTGGAATGACAATCGCTTGATCCTTCAAATATGACGTATAAGCACCATTCCGAAGTCCGCCCTTATTCTCACCAACTTCAATCACATTTTGCCCATCATCATTTTTAGTAATGAAAATCCATGACCAGTGAGAGTGGTTATAATAATTCGTCAATCCAGCCATAGCTTGATATGAGTACGGATTAAACTTAACCTTTGTTTCGGCATCAAAATAAAATGCCTGCCAGCGACGCGCAATCAACGACAAATCAAATGGATTAGCCAATGAGCCTTGTCCTCGTAAAACAAGCTTGCCCTCTCCAGTTTGTCCCATTTTTTCAGTAAATGGCACCCGTAAGGTATTCCAATTAATGTCCAATTGTGGTGCATCAAACTCATCATGTTGTGAGTGATCGGCTGGTGCAATCGTTTCAATTGCATCTTTAGGTGCATCAACATAAGTTTGTCCACCATGGCCACCAACGACACGTGGCCAACCGGCTGCATCCCATTCTACTTTTTGAATTGAAGTCTCCCGACCAAGAGTTGACCAGCCACGTGGATCCGTTGCCGATTCCGTTGCATGATTCCATGGTCGTGCAGTTAATGATGCATAATACCATTCACCACCAAGTGTTGAAACCAAAGCGCCATGCCCTTGTTTTTGTAGATAAGAATTTGGTGTGTCAAAGTTAGTGATAAACGGTCCTTCTGGCTCGCGGTCAAACGATAATGCATTTAAGCTCTTTGAGCGTGCTACGACTTCTTGATGGGTGAAAATTGTTCCCCCTTCAGCGGCGAACAAATAATAGTAGCCATCAATTTTATACAAATGAGGTCCCTCAACCAACTTAACCTCAGTGCCTTCCCAGATAGTGCGTGCTGTTTCGGGCTTTAACTTCATCGTTGTCGTATCAAATTCAGTCAAAGTAATCCCGTCAAATGGGTGATGGTATTCACGATGATCCCAAGTTTGTTGGACCAAATACTTACGTCCATCATCATCGTGGAACAATGATGCATCAAATCCGACGCCATTCACCAAAATTGGATCAGACCAAGGACCTTCGATTGCGTCAGCTGTTGTTAGATAATTTTTCATATCTTTAAATGCGCCGTCTGTAATCTTCACATCGGTGAAGATTAGCCAAAACTTACCGTCAGCATATGACAAGTCAGGAGCCCAAATACCACCAGATGAAGGGTTACCCTTCATATCAAGTAAAGTCGTCGTATCTAACACATTTTTGACTAAATTCCAATGGACCAAATCTTTAGAGGCGTGAATACGCACACCAGGGAACCATTCGAATGTAGACGTTGCAATATAGTACGTATCCGCAACACGAATAATTGACGGATCAGAGTTAAAACCAGGCAAAACAGGATTTTGAATCTTCATTGTATTGCTCCTTATCATCTCATATAAAGTATGTTCAAATATCAACTAAAACCATTTGCAATCGGTTTCATTGATACTTAGCATTATATACTGGTTAGTTGCACCGTGCAACCAACTCGTGAGTTTCCAGTTTATACTACAAAAATTAAAATCATACTATATATATGAATTTATAATGTAAACAATATATTCCATTTTAACTTTAAACGACATTTATAATCATACGATGACAATTAAAAAAAGTTGTGATATCTCACAACTTTTTTGTTCGCTTTTATTCAGTAATTTGTGCGTTATACTTTTTCTCTCCGACGTGCTCTTCTCCCAATGAGACAAAATCATAAGAAATTTTGGCATTTCGTTCAAATTCAGCTAACCCATAAGCAATGATTTCATCAATCAAAGCTGAATAGCTCAAGCCCGAAACTTGCCACATCTGTGGATATAACGAAATATTCGTAAAGCCTGGTAACGTATTAGGTTCCCCTAGATATGGTGTGCCATCTTCATCGACCATGAAGTCCATCCGTGTCAAGCCAACCAGACCAAGCGCACGATAGGCATCAATTGCCATTTGTTCAATTTCTTTAGTTAATGCCTCGGGCAAAGTTGCTGGTAATTCAAAAACCATACCTGAAGCATCAACAAATTTATTATTGTAATCATACCAAACATCAGTGGTTGGTAATTCAATACCGCCAATTTTTGAAACACGGGGCGTCTCATTCCCTAAAACAGAAATGAAAACTTCGCGCGGACGATTAAGTGCAGCCTCAACTAAAACTTTATAATCATATTGGAAAGCATCGGTTAAACCGGCTTGGTATTCGGCCTCATTTGTAACCCGCGAGATGCCAACCGATGACCCTTGCTTAGCAGCTTTAACGAACAAGACCTCTGTACCAAGTTTTGATACCAATTGGTCATATGAATAATCTTGCTTATTTTGATCTGTGATCAGCACATAATCGGTATTTCGAATACCCGCTTGATTTAAAATTCGTTTCGTCAAATCCTTATCAAATGATAATGCTGATGCTGCTGTTCCTGGCCCGATATATGGCTTTTGCAACAAGCGGAAGAGCGATTGTAATGTGCCATCTTCGCCAAGATTGCCATGCACGACTGGATAGAATAAATCAATTTTTGAAATTTCACCCAAATTTACAATTGGTGCCAATGGCGCATCCAAATCCAACTTAGCCATTGCTGCTTCAACAATAGCATCTTCATCTTCACCTTCAAAGACTCGCCAAGAATCCTCAGGCGTTAAAATATAGCCTGCTTTTGAGATCAAAAAGATTGTAACATCATACTTACTTTTATCCATTGCATCATAAATATTATGTGCAGAACGTTTTGATACGTCATGTTCGGATGAATTACCACCGAACAGCATTGCAATGTGTAACTTGTCAGTCATTTATGGTCCCTCTTATTTATCTCTTGATACATCGTTTAGTATCTCTCATTGTACCAAATCCATGCTCATGAATTACTGTTTCATTTGCTTTTTTAGACTAAATTAAAAATTGGCGGGCATCATCAAGATACTCATGGATCGCCTGAGGTAATTTTGGCTGCATGAGGAGCGATGCTTGTAAATGGGTTTGATTGTAATAGCGATGCCACCCAGCTTCTGACTCTTGTTGCAACTGACGTGTCATCTCTTGTCGCCATTGTTTTAACTGTTTTAAAAAATACGTCGCGTAAATATCGTTGGTATTAACCCAGGCCGTCAAATAGGCTGAAATACGCCCAATTTCTCCCATCATTAATGGCGTATCTAATCGTTTCATTCGTTCAATTAATATCGTTTCCAAAAATATCTTATCCGCACGTGATAAATTAGGATCCATTGTTAATTCATCGAGTAAATTACCAATATGTGTAAAGGCATGCGCCCAACCTTTTTGATCTACAAAGCCACGGGTATCACGTTCTAAAGCAATATATGTCGCAATCTGATCAACTGCTGTCGACCGTAAATCATCCCCAAACAAATCCAATGCTTGGCGGCGATTAGCATAAAATAATAGCGCTAAAGTAAACACCGCAAAGGACCGCAAAAATACACCATCCGATTCAGACGTGTCGATATGTGATAAAATCACGCGATTTTGAAGTAAATACCGCGTCATCAGCACAATCTGATCATCAGAAAACATGCCCTGTTGCAATCCCTGCATGACTGTTAAAAAGACACCGTGATCGCGAATTTCTAAATCACTTTGTCGTAAACCATTTAATAAGTTAATCACTTCTTGATCTGATAAGACAATTGTTTCATTCGCATTTAATTTTTCTTGAATCGCACTCACCTTGAGCATTAAAGCGGCTACTTCGCCCTCTGACAGTTGATGCACTGACGTTGGCGCATCAAAATCTAATTCATCCAACAACCGACCAATTTCACTCCCTAATGAATCCAATAACTCTCCCTGATGGACACGTTCTCGGAGCAATTGCAGTTCATGGCGGACATCTTCAATCGTATAATCCATCGTCTACCCTCCTATTTGTTTTCTTACTTATTATAGCCGATACACAGCCTATCAATCAAAAATCTCGTTAATAAAAAACTATCTTCAATTTAAACAGTCACTCGTCCAATAACGACGTCACTGTCAAATTAATCGATAGTTTTGTTAATTTACTCAGATAAATGGAAATAATAGGTCGCGACGGTTACGTCTCGTGTTGCTAATGCTGAACGCAAACGCAGACTATTTTGATTATGCAAAGCATTCTGCCATGATGCGTGCGGAATAAATTGTGGAATCAATACCGTTAATGACCGGTTGCGTTCCTTGGCACCCTTAGCAATTTCATCAACAAAACGTAAGGCCGGTACCGTGATTGACCGATATGATGTATGAACATCGACATAACGAACATCGGGGAACTCGCGCTTAAATTCAACGCCTAAACGATATTCACGCTCAGGATTAGAATCAAAGGACACATGCAAAGCCAAAACCTTATCTCCAATTGATTTCGCATAATCAACCGCTTCGGCTGTCACACGCGTCAAATTTGAAACTAAAATAATAACCTCAGAACCCTCGTAATGATGTCTTTTAATTGGTTCATTTGAAATCACCTTCAACTGTTTAGCAACAATCCGATAATGCTTGTTCACTTTTAAGAAAATGCGCAGTAGCACTGGCATAATAATCAAATATGGCCAAACACCTGTAAAATGCAACATAAACAAGGTCACAACTAGCACTGCTGAAATTGCAGCACCAACGAAGTTAATGATGGCCTTTCCAATCCAAAATCCTTCTCGTTCGCGCCACCAGTGAATAATCATTCCCGATTGCGATAAAGTGAACGGCACGAACACACCCACCGCATATAATGGAATCAACGCTTCCGTTGAACCGTGGAAAATAAAGATTAAGATAATTGACCCAATCGCCAAGGATACAATACCATTTGAGTATCCAAGTCGATCACCCTTATCCAAATAGATATGTGGCATAAATTTATCTTTAGCTAAATTAAAGGCCAATTGTGGGAAGGCAGAAAAGCCTGTATTCGCTGCCACAGCTAAAATCATTGCGGTTGCAATTTGCAAAAGATAGAACAATACACCATGACCAAAAACAGCCGTCCCAATTTGGGCTAAGACGGTTGTGTGCCCACCTGGCCGAATACCATACCAATATGATAGCATCGTCACACCAGCAAAGAAGAAGGCAAGAATAATCGACATCAAGACCAATGTTCCTGCAGCATTGCGTGGCTTAGGTTCTTTGAAATTAGGCACCGCATTTGAAATAGCTTCCACACCAGTTAGAGAAGAGGATCCGCTTGAAAATGCGCGCATAAACAAAAGTAACGTCAGGCCTTTAAAACTGGTTCCAACTGCCGCTGTCGCATGATAAGCTACTTGACCAGTTACAATGTTATACAATCCATATAAAATCATAAAGGTCATCATCGCGATAAACGCATACACTGGAATAGTTAAGAATCCAGCTGACTCACGCACCCCACGTAAATTAATCCCCATTAAAATCAAGACAATGATAACTGCAATCGGAATTGCATACTGATGAAGGCTTGGCACTGCTGATATAATCGCAGCTGTCCCTGAAGTCACAGATACGGCGACCGTCAACATATAGTCAACCAACAGTGATCCGCCTGCAACAAGCCCAGGTAGCTTCCCCCAGTTTTTTGATGTCACCATATACGCCCCACCACCTGATGGATACGCATGAATAATTTGTCGATATGATAACGTAATAGCGCCTAATAGAACCAAAACAAGTAAGGCAATTGGCAATTGTAGCCATAAAGCCAACGAGCCAGCAGCCAACAAAGCTGTTGTAATCTGTTCAGTTCCATAAGCCACTGATGATAGTGCGTCGGAAGATAATAACGCTAACGCCTTACCCTTCCCTAAATGTTGTGAACCTTCATCTAATGTTTTTAAAGGTTTACCAATCAACACACGCTTCAAATAGCGCCACATAATCCTTTTCTCCCTTATAACGTATGTCTAATCAATAGATACCATTTCATACCGTATCGTTCGAATCTCTACAAAGTGCTATTCTAATCTTTTTACACTGCTTTGTCTATCCAAAATATTTTGGGCTAATTGTTGCCAATTTATTGTAAGTCAGTGCAGTTTAATCATTAAAAAAGTACGGCTCTAAAAATTAGAATCGTACTTTTTCATTTACTTCTTGCTAGCACTGGCGCGCCGGGCATCATGCAATGCTTTTAATGCGCGTTTGCGAGTCTTAATGTTTGGACTCTTCATTTTCCGTCGTGCTGATGCTACATCCATACGTTCTGCCATAATATAAGATCTCCAATTTGTTTAAATTTGTGCAAATAGGGACGGAAAGCCTAGGCTTTCTAGCAATCTTCTTACTTACAAAGGTTTAGTATACACGCATTATGAATCTTTTCAACTCACAAGCACCCTTTGATTGATTCATTCAGGTCTGGCTTTGATTATTTATCAACCTTTTGTACTTTCGCACGTGCTTTATCACGCTTGATAATGGGACCTAAATATTGTCCAGTATACGATTTCTTAACCTTGGCAATTGTTTCTGGTGTACCAGTTGCTAAGATAGTACCACCACCTTGACCCCCTTCGGGACCAAGATCAATCAACCAATCAGCCGTTTTAATCACGTCTAAATTATGTTCAATCACTAATACTGTGTTGCCACCATCAACCAATCGTTGTAAGACTTCCAATAAGCGGGCAATGTCATCAACATGCAATCCCGTTGTCGGTTCATCCAAAATATAGAAGGTTTTTCCTGTTGAACGCCTTTGTAATTCAGAGGCCAATTTCATACGTTGCGCTTCACCACCCGATAATGTGGTTGCTGATTGTCCTAATTGGACATAACCAAGTCCAACATCAACAATAGTTTGCAATTTCCGACGTATTTTAGGAATCGCTGCAAAAAATTCTAGCGCTTGCTCAGCTGTTAAATCAAGGACTTGTGCAATATTTAACCCACGATATGTGACTTCCAACGTTTCAGAATTAAAACGTGTCCCACCACAAACTTCACACTTCACATAAACATCGGGCAAAAAATTCATCTCAATTTTTAGAACGCCATCACCTTTACAGGCCTCACAACGTCCTCCCTTGGTATTAAATGAGAAACGACCTTTTTTATAACCACGAATCTTTGCTTCATTCGTTTGGGCAAATAAATCACGAATATCATCAAAAACGCCAGTGTATGTTGCAGGATTAGAACGTGGTGTCCGGCCAATTGGGCTTTGATCAATGTCGACAATTTTGTCAATTTGCTCATAACCTGTCATGTGTTTATAAGCACCTGGCTTTTCAGAATTATGGTTAATTTCTCGCTTGAGGGCTTTTTTCAAAACCCCGTTGACCAATGATGATTTTCCTGAGCCAGAAACACCCGTAACTGCAACAAATTCACCCAACGGAAAATCAACGGATACATTTTTAAGATTATTTTCTGAGACACCCGTTAATGTGATTTTCTCACCATTACCTTCGCGCCGCTTCTTAGGTACCGGAATAAATTTCTTTCCCGTTAAATATTGCCCCGTCAGTGACTGAGGGTTGGCTTCGACTTCAGCTGGCGTTCCGTAAGCCATAATTTGGCCACCATGTTCACCCGCGCCAGGGCCAACGTCAATTAGGTAATCGGCTGCGCGCATCGTGTCTTCATCGTGTTCGACAACGATTAAGGTATTTCCCAAATCACGCATCTTTTTCAATGAATTAATGAGTCGATCGTTATCACGTTGGTGTAAGCCAATTGATGGTTCGTCTAACACATACATAACACCTGATAAATTTGATCCAATTTGCGTTGCCAATCGAATTCGTTGTGCTTCGCCACCCGATAATGTCCGTGCTGAACGCGACAAGGTCAAATAGTCCAAACCAACATTTTTCAAAAAGCTGAGTCGATCGCGAATTTCTTTACTGATTGGACGCGCAATTTCAGTGTCCTGTTCACCAAAAGTTAACCCCTCAAAGAATTCAAGTTCTTCATCAACGGGCATCTCAGATACTTCACCAATATGTTTACCACCAATTTTAACCGACAAAGCGGCAGGGTTAAGTCGATAACCATGGCACGCACTACATGGTAGTGCATTCATATATGTGCGCATGACTTCTCGAGTGAAGTCAGAATTTGACTCTTTATAGCGGCGTTCAATATTATTAATCACCCCCTCAAATTCTGAATCAATGTCTCTCACACCACCAAAATCATTTTCATAATGGAAATGGAAGGTTTGGTCGTCAGCACCATACAAAACTAGTTGTTGTTGAACCGTTGTCAACTTTTCAAATGGCTGATCCATTGGAATATCAAATTGCTCAGCAAATTGCCGTAACATCTCAGGATAATATTTTGATGAAATTGGATTCCAAGCGGCAATGGCACCCTCTGCTAGGGTCAACGTTGGATCGGGGATAACTAAATCCATATCCACCTCTAAAGTCATACCCAAACCACTACATACTGGACAGGCGCCCAAAGGTGCATTAAAAGAAAAGAGTGCCGGAGACAGTTTTCCAACGCCAAACTCTTTTAAGGCGCCAGTATAATGATCTGAAAACGTATATGTCTCTCCATCAACAACAGCCACACTCACTAGCCCATCTGCCATTGTCATGGCTGCTTCAAATGACTCAAAAAGACGCGTCCGCGACGATTCTCGCAAAACAATTCGGTCAACAACAATCGCAATATCATGATATTTATTTTTGTCTAATTGAAAGTCTTCTGAAATATCACGAAGTTCACCATCGACCATGACCCGGATGAAACCTTCTTTTTTAATACGTTCAAAAGCGGTCGCATGTGACCCACGCTTATGCTGAACAATTGGGGATAAAATTTGCAAACGGGTGCCTTCGGCCAAAGTTGCATTTAATTCGTTCAGCATTTGATCAATCGAAGGCTTAATAATCGTTCCATCTGCTGGGGCATCCGGTGTCCCAACACGTGCGTACAATAAACGATAATAATCATTGATTTCAGTCACTGTTCCGACCGTTGACCGCGGATTTTTAGACGTCGTTTTTTGATCAATTGAAATGGCAGGACTAAGACCATCAATCGCATCAACATCTGGCTTATCGGCTTGTCCTAAAAATTGTCGTGCATATGCAGAAAGGCTTTCAACATACCGCCTTTGACCTTCAGCATAGAGTGTATCAAAAGCCAGTGAACTTTTCCCTGAACCTGATAGTCCTGTCATCACGACAAATTTATCACGTGGAATTTTAACATCAACATTCTTCAAATTATGGGCGCGCGCACCATGAATTGTAATCCATTCACTTGCCATCATCGTCCCTCTTTTCATTTTTATTCATACACTAAGTATAACAAATTATGTCAAAAATTAAATAAAACCTAATATTCCGTCTTAAGAATCAAAAAATAAAAACCAACGATTGTTTGACAACACATCATTGGTCTTCATTTTGTTCATTTAAATATTGATTGATTGGGTATGAACCCGGCTCAACTAATGGATGAAAGACTTCAAGCAGCGACCAATAAGAAATGATTAAAAAAATCATTAGAAAATGCCACAAGACCACGCCCCATGCGTTGCCATAAACATTAGTATACGTATTAATCCAACGCCCTTTCATCACAAACACCGTCACTTGTTCGATGCTAATAATAAGTGCCGTTAAAGCGCTGGCAGCAAAGAAAACAGTAATGATCATTAACACAACTGACGCAATATTTTCAAACACCAGACGACGTTTGGTTTTTTTATGCCGAGTTTGCATGTACTTCATTACCTCTTCCTACTATCGCCATTCTTTATAGTAATAGCTCAAATTCCAAATTATTATACTGATCTCGTTCTCGAATCTGACGATACCCAAATTCTTGATCTGTTCGATTTAACAACGCGGTTTGCCAAATAATTTTATCCGCACCACTACCATACATCTCTTCTTTTAATTGATTCAAGAGGGATAGAATTTGACTACCTACCTCAGCCGTCATACTTGTATAAACACGCTCATCGTTACCATATTTTTTTGATACGCGTTTTAAATTCACATTGAGCACCTGACGCGTATAAGCGGGATTACGATTCAAGCGCACACTAAAGTTAATATGATTAAAATGCTCATCACGACTATATTGCAAAAGCATTGCTAAAAATTGTTTTGCATCGACCTTATCTTCTTTATTCGCCATTGCTGTTCCTCGCTTCATTCGTTCATTAATTATCTAATCGATTTTATCATTTCATTTTCTAATTGAGATTATTCACTTCTTCTATTGTATCGAATTACCCTGAAAAAAGGGGAGCTTTTGAAAAATTGGTTTCAAAAGAATGAAAAAACATAGTGTTGATAGCGCATGTACCCCATCAAACGGTAAACCGGCTAACCACAAAGCGATAAATGTTTGGTGCCCAAACAAGCCCAGCATGAAGATTGTATTAATCAACCCATACAAAAAAGGAAGCAGCGTTACAAAAATACTTTGAATAAGAGTTGACTGCGATAAACGGCTTAGCCAAGAAAATAAATAAAGGATCACCACATAGCCTATAATCTGACCTAAAATCCAGATGCCAAACCCATTTAATAAGCCATTTAACAATATCGTAAGTATACTAACAACCACCGCCTCAGTTCGTCCCAAGAACAACACTAAGAGCATCAAAATTGCCGTTAATGGCTTAATATTTGGAAATGGTGCTAATACATATTGCATTGTCACCAATAAAGCTGTCAACATAGCCATTAAGGTAATTTTTTTCGTCGTTAATCGCATTTAATTCCTACTCATCTCTTTATTTCTTAACCCATCTAGGTCTAGTTTTCATCATCATCTTGTGTCATTGCACCTGGCATTGGTGCAATAATTTTTTGCCCAGTCTTTTGCATAATATATTCAAAAACAATTCCTTCTCGCAGCGATGCCTGAGAGAAAACAACATGTGGTGCATCAATCGTTCGAAGACCTGTAATGAGTGGCAACATTCCCCCCACAATAATATCAGCACGTTCTTTAGCAAGACCAGGTATTTTGCCACGCGAACTAACGTTTTTAGAGATAACATCAGCAAAAATAGTATAACAATCTTCAGCACTTAACCGGTACCCATGCACTGGTAAGTCCGTTTCTTGCCGTTGACGGCGAGCAATTTTAGCAAACGTTCGATTTGAACCACCCAACGCGACAATGGGCAGGTTTTTAACATTCTGTAACCAGGCAATATTATCAAATCGTTTTTCAACGCTGATTGTCGCACGAAATAATTCAGTTGCTGATACGGTTTGCCCTTTAAAAAAGGTCTCAGAAAGATTAACCGCCCCAATCGGAACGGATAGCATTTGCATCGCTTTTCGTCCTTGTACCTGAACCAACTCAACTGAACCACCACCAGTATCCATAATCACAAAATCCTCGGTTGGCAGAGTATTAATTACCGCTAGATAATCATAATACGCTTCTTCATCGCCTGAAAGAATCCGTAAAGTTATCCCCGTTTCTTTTTTAAGGAGCTTACTGAAAGCATCCGCATTCTGTGCCTGTCGGACGGCTGCTGTTGCCACCGCAATTAATTGATCCGTTTGATATTTTTTGGCCGCCGCCATAAACGTTTGCATGATTTTAATTGTGCGCGCCATAGCCGGCTTCTGCAAGGTCTTATCGATACCCATGCCTTCAGACAAACGCACCATCGATTGATCACGATAGAGAGCCTCATACGACCCATCATGATGAACGCGACTAATCGTCATTCGAGTTGAATTTGAACCCAAATCTATCACTGTTATTACTGCCATTGACTTAGCCCTCTTTCTAAACCAGACTAATTTCATGATGACATCACTATCATCACGAAAGTAATTTATCTTTTGCACGTGCAGCATCTTCACTCGTAATCGTACCATTTGCCACTGCTGCGTTGATTTGAGCCAATTGTTCGGCCAATGAAATGGCTGTCTCACTCTGTGCCGCTGCTTTATGATTGGTTTGATTCACGAGTTGCAATTGATGGTGAATCGTTTGTGTCACGCGATCGAGATCTCCATGCCACACATGTGTGAGATGGTAATCATTTTCATTAGCCGTACCAGTATTTAATTCAATTTCACCTCTAATCAGGTGATGCGTTGGATTAGAACCAATAATTCGTGACCAATAGACCGTTTCATTATTGGCACCAACTTTGCCAAACAAACCATAATTCAAAATATGCACTGCGACGTCTGTAACGACTAATAATGCTTTAGCCCCATTAAATCGTACCGGTGCCATATCTAATATTTTTTCTTCGTGGTCAAGAACCGTTGGATCTGCTACCTTTCGCAGTTCTAGCTTTTGCCCAAAAAACACTGAACGCCAAAGTGGATATGAAAATCCAAGTTTTTCAGCCAACGCCACGACTTTTTCAGTTGAATAAGTTGATTCACTTTTTTCATATCTTGAGCTACGCGTCTTCATTTCAATGCCCCTCATTCTGCCTGATACTCATATCTGATTTACTAATTAATGTCCGATCACATCGTGATTTCTATTCTATTTTATCGTTTATCATACATGATTGCATCTTTTATCATCAATTTAACAATAATCTATCTTATTTTTGAAAGGGGTTATTCATTGGTTGAAATTGTGTCTGATTATTTAATTGATCAACATAAGCCCGTTTTTGATTTTTTTGTCGTTCAAGTGATTGCTGAATGAGTTGCTCTTGTGCATCAATTGCTGCGACATTCCGACGATTCACTTTCTTCCATGTCCCATCAACTTGTAAGACCCGCGTTTTAACATTATCTGACCACATTAAATCAAAGTCAGCCACAACCTGTGCAGCTAATGCTTCATCTAGAATTGGAAACATGAGTTCAATCCGGCGATCTAAATTCCGTGACATTAAGTCTGCCGATGACAAGAAAACTTGTTGTTGCCCAGCAATCTCAAAAATGTAAATTCGGCTGTGCTCTAATAATCGACCAACGATAGAATGAATCGCTAAATTCTCTGTTTTACCAGCAACACCGGGTTCCACCATCGATATACCCCGAACAATCATCTCAACCGGTACGCCTGATTGGCTCGTGGCTACAATTTCATCGATCATCTTTAAATCAGAAAGCGAATTTGTCTTTAAACGCACTTTAACTGATTGCCCATTTTGATGCGCTTTTTTAACAGCTTGTAATTGATCGACCAATGCATCACGAATGCCATCTGGCGACATATACACATGATTAAAGTAATCTGGATCAGAATAACCCGTTAAAACATTAAAAACTGCCGCGACATCAAGACCAATTTCTGCATTAGTCGTCAGCAAGCCCATATCTGTATAAAAATGGGCGGTCACATCATTATAATTACCAGTACCCATATGCACATAACGTTTAATATCGTCACCTTCGCGACGCACAACTAATGCAATCTTTGCGTGGGTCTTTAACCCCTTCAAGCCATAAATGACGTGGACGCCTTGTCGTTCCAATTCTTGTGCCCAGTGCACATTATTTTCTTCATCAAAACGCGCTTTCACTTCGACTAGCGTTGTCACTTGTTTCCCAGCACGAGCCGCATCACTCAATGCCGCGATAATCGGTGAATTTCCTGAAACCCGATAAAGCGTCATTTTAATTGCTAGAACATCTGGATCCTTGGCTGCTTGATGAATTAAATTCACAACCGGTGTAAAGCTATCATAAGGATGATGCAGTAAAATATCACCAGCATCAATTGCTTCAAAGATACGCTCATCCGCTAATCGTTCATCTAAAAAGCCCTTAAAAGGTGTAAAACGTTCGGCATCATTTTGACCGTATTTAACTAACTCACTTAAGTAACCTAAGTCAACCGGACCAGAAACACTGTAAACACGTTCTTCGTGAACATGCAACGCCTTAATTAATCGCGTTAATATTTTCTTAGTCATGCCCTTTTCATGGACTAGGCGAATGACTGCCCCACGTTCCCGCTCGAATAATTTTTGTTGTACTTCAGCCAGTAGATTTGGTCCCTCATCATCTGCAATATCTAACTCCATGTCGCGTAGAATATGGAAGTGATAGACGGCCTCAACTGAATAACCAACAAATAGCGCTTCAATAAACGCTTTAATTAACTCTTCCAATAAAATATACTGGTTCGTGCTTTCAGGAATCGGAATCACCCGATTTAAAATGAGTGGCACTTGCACAATCGCAAAACGCTCTTGCCCCTTTCGGCGTAATTTAACCGCTAAATTAAGGGTATCCGTCGCTAAAAATGGGAACGGCCGCGTTTGATCATCAGCCATGGGCGTTAAAATCGGCAAGACTGACGTTTGGAAATAATGTAATAATTCTTGTCGTTGCGCTACTGTTAATTCATTGGCTAAGACCAGTTGTAAGCCATCCTTTTTTAGGGCTGGCATAATTAACCGATTTAACACATGGTATTGTTCATTAATTTGTTCACCAGCGAGTTTTGAAACCAACTTCAACTGTTCATGCGGCGTCATTCCAGTCGCATCAACTTTATCTTTGACATGCCGAAGTTGAAATAATGATGCTACACGAACTTGGAACCACTCATCCATATTTGATTGTGTGATGCCTAAAAATTTTGCACGTTCATACAACGGATTCGTCTTATCTCTAGCTTCATCTAACACCCGTCCATTGAATGCCAACCAGCTCACTTCACGGTTAATATAAGGTTCTCCTTGCTGCACTACCATTAGTTATGCCCCTTTCGTTTTAAAATAATGAGCCGACCAAAAACGTCCTCAAATAAATTGGCCTTTGCCTCAAAAGTTGATTGCTCTAAATAAAGCTTATCCAAACTGTAACCAGTGACGACAATTTGATAGGCTTTTGTCGATACCGCTATTTTTTCAATTTTTTGCAAGCGACTATCATCCAAAGCATCAGCTAGTCGTAAAATTGCTGTTAATTTAACCACCACAATCCATTCACTTTCGGTCAATTGCTTGACGGTTTGCAACCCATCTCCTGGTACAGCATGTGAATGATATCTTGAAATCATGGCTACCATTCGATTTTCAACCGGCGTTAAGCCTTCCATTTCGGCCGCCAAAATGACGGTTTCAGAATATTCATAGTGATGATAAGTATTGAGATATGACCCGACATCATGCACTAATGCTGCCACTTGCAATAATATACGCTCACGTTTACCAAGACCATGCACCTTTTTTAAGCGGTCAAACAATTGCTCTGAAAAGTGACGTACCGCCTGTTGATGTTTTGGCTCAACACCAAATCGCTGACTTAATTCTTGCGCTTGTGCTAAAATCTCATCTCCGGGAAGTTGCCCCAATGCGTCCATCACTAATCCTGGTAGCATATGTTGTTCACTGACCCCGACTTGATCGACCTGAGTAATAGCAACCAATTCCTCCAAAAGTAATAATTCTGGCATCACAGCTGGTAACTGGTTAGCTGTGACATTTAATTTTTCTGACCATTTTTGAATTGGCGCGCGCAAAAGATGTGCATTGGTTTTAAAAAATTCATCGCGTGATACAATGGGCGTTTTCAATAATTGCCCTAATGCCAGTGACCCGCTCACGACTAATAAATTAGCTGGTGGAAATGTTGGTAACAGCGTCGTGTAGTCTGCTAATTTACTATGAATAAATTCACGCGTTAGCCCTTGAATATCAATAAATTCATCAACTAATGTGTCTAAATCACTGGCTAGACGCATGGGACCAAGATTAATACTACGGGTCCATTTCAGATCGCCAGTCTCATAATAGCCTAAAGACAAACGGCCAGAGCTCAACGACACCAAAAATAATCGGTTATTCACTGATAAATCTAAGTCAGATTCACCATAGCGCATTGATAACTGTCCATAATATGCTTCTTGACTGGCACTTAACCATTCAATCTTTAAGCCGGTCGCTTGCTTAATCTGTGCCACAACATAGACCGCATTGGATGCACTCGCCAAAGAATAGGCGCCCCATATTCGAATATCTGTCACTGCATAATCTCGTAATAATTGTTGAAAGCCCTGTAGTTGAACAATGACCCGTTCGATTTGATCCTGTGCCACAACGCCAACATCGTATAATTCATCATTCAAAATCGTATCATGGTGTACTTTTTCGATTTTATTACCACTTTTACGATTAACAATCTGTAAATCAACCGATGTGGCACCGATTAAAATAACCCCAAATAACTTTGACTCGACCATCTCACTACCCCTCTCAACATTTAATTATCCCCAGTATACCGCATAATTCGTGTCATTTTTCGACATTTTCATGATTAAAAAATGCACCAATCTCATCTATTTTGATACAAAAAAAGGCCAAATGCTTGTCACATGACAAATCATTTCGTCTTTTTTCTCGAATCCACTTTTGACACTATCTTAATCAGCATTCAAACTTAATGCGCATTAAAGTGTGGTCGCCCATTGCTTATTCATTGCGCGATCTAACGACCATGAATCCCAACCATACCAGGCTGAGTCATTCACCGTGTCAATATTCATCTTATAACTCCAGTAGAAATAGCCAACACTGGCATTTCCCCAAGTTTTTATTTGTAATTCCCATAGTCGATTATAAATTTGACGTAAATCGGCTTCACTAGCACGATCATCACCTTTTTCATCTTTAAACTCAGCCTGCGTTGGGTTCACACCACCTTGTGAGTCTTGACCCAAAGCCATTGAATTAAAGAGTGACCATTCACCAACCACAACTGGAACCACTGCATCTAATTTTGCAATATTGTCGCCGATGACCGCCATTGCTTGTTCATAGTTTTCATACGAACTACCACCGATAGCTAACTCAGCCAACATCAAATAATGATGTGTATCCATCACAACATTTTTAAATTCGTGTGCAGTGAAGAAGTCCGCCCATTTCGTCAAATCAAAACCATCATGGAACATGATGATTTTATCATCCGCCAAAATGGGGCGTAACGCTGCATAGACACGCGTATAGAATTCATATAAGAATTCAAATGAAATCGCTTGATTGTTTGCAGCCATTGCAGGTTCTTTGGCTTGATAACGATTTGAAACCATATCAAACGCACGCTGGGTTGCCGGTTCATTTAGCGCTTCAATCCCATACAATCCTTGTCGTTGACCATAGCGTTCAGCCAAACGGGTCAAAACAGACAATTCAAAATCAACCTCTTCAGGTTGTTGCGCCCAAGTCACAACGCCTGTTAGGCCACCATTATCAAAGCCATTTTGACTACCTGGAGCTGTATGCAAATCTAATAGAATTTGTAAGCCATACTTTTCTGCCCAATTAAAGGCATTATCCAGTGTGTCAATACCACCAAGGAATGGTTGCCGATCCCCGAAAATAAAGTAAGGCACTGGCAAGCGAACAGTGTTAATGCCTAATGATGCAATGCGCAAGAAGTCCGCCTCAGTAATAAAGTTCGCACGATGCATCATCATTCGTGCTTCATAAACATCTTTTGAAAGTGCTTGTGGCAAATAATATTCATCCTCAGCATCAGTTCCCGCGAATAATTGCGGTGCCATCCACTTTTCTAAGACTAACCAACCACCAAGATTTACGCCCTTAACTTGTCCCATAATCATCCCTCTACTTTACTTTTTTAATGAATAGAATCATGATACCGCCGAGAATAGCTGAAACAGCAACAGCAATAAACATATAACGGTATCCAATTGAACTAATAATGATTCCCGCAACAATCGGTCCAATGATTTGTCCAAGTGTTGCTGACAAATTAATGATTCCAAGATCCTTTGCAGCAGTCGCTGGGTTTGGCAGAACTGCAATATTCAATGCTTGGTCAACTGACAAGTACATACCAGTTCCAACACCTGCGATCACCGCATATGCCAACATTGTCCAAGGTTGATTTGAAATAAATGGCATGAAACCACCAATTCCAACCAAGACACTCGCAACCATCACTGGAATTTTCAAAGTCCCTAGTTTATCTGCTAATGGACCAGCTAGTGCACCCATTGCCATTGAAATAACCATCATCAAAAGTGACATCATACTCAAGATTGAGGCGGTCTTACCAGTGCTTAATAACATGTAATCAGTCAAAATATATAGTTGGTACCCAATAAACATTCCGGTTGCGACTTGGAATAACAATTTACCAACCGCTGCTAAGTAAAAGTCACGCGCATTAGTCACTGGGAAAATAAATTGATTAAAAATATCCTTACCCTTCAATGGCAATAAGACATCATCTTTACTTGATTTTTGCTTGATCAATAGCATTGAGATCGTTGCTAATACAACTTGTATCCCTGCCATTGTCCAAATACCACCTGTGATATTACCTAGGAATGGTGCAGCAATCGCAGCTGAACCATAGGCACCAACTGACATTCCAACCCCATAAAAGGCTGATGCCGTCCCACGATGCTTCTTTGAAACTGAGTCAGAAATGATGGCCACCATTGGTGCCACAATTGCATTCAACCCAATCTGGTAAATGACCCAAAAAGTTAACAATAATTGCACAGTTGGTGCCCATGAAATAAAGAAAAACATGATAACTGATGCAATCGTACCACCAATAATCCAAGGCTTACGCCGCCCGATTTTAGTCCGCGTCCGATCTGATAATGCACCTTCAATAATATTAGCAATGGTTGCGACAACCATTGCAATCAAAGCAAAGGTTGAAACCCACATCACCTTATGTGCCTCATCCAAAACACCGATTTTGGCTGGTAATAGCGTACCACTTAAAGCAGTATAAGGCCCCATCCAGCTCATACATCCAATTAACAATCCGATGGCCAATTTTTTAGGCATCTTGGTTGACTTTTCAACATTCATATTTGTTGCATCCATGTCCTTACTCCTCATTATTAATCATTTTGAAATAGTTAAACGTTGCTTTTGACGTATGCCGATATGCATCGACTGCGCCAAGTCCACACAACAGCCCCGTAAACCCACCAATTTCACCTTCTGAACCACCAACGCCTTCATCAGACAAATAACTTGTGTCAATTGTCGATGCCAGTAGTTGCCAATGATCAGCCACGGCATAACCAATACTCGTGTGCCCATTTTCAGTTGCAAATCGTAATTTCACTTGCCCATTTGGAATCGCCACGCGGTCATGAACATATTCAATGCGTTCACCATTTTTCGCTTGTAGAATGCCAAGTGCAATGCTTTGCAATGATTCTGAAAAATACAACCGCGCATATAGCCAATTTTGGGCATCATAGTACATTAACATGCCCGCACTCTGAGAATAATGAGTTGGTTGAAATGCCACTTCGGTTTCCATTGTGAAATCAAAAGCAGTTGCCGCAACCGTCACCATCGCTGGGTTCATACGTGAAAAAAATGAATTCTCACCCTTAATCTGTAACTGACCATTTTGTTGCGTGACCCATGTCACATCTTGCTCACGATATGGGGTCATCCAATGCACATCTAATTCCGGTTGACTAAAATCAGCCGAAAACGAATGATCAATCGGTTGACTATAATCAATTCCCGCAAGTCCTGGTGTTCTGTCCTTCGCTAGATTTGAGCCATCAGCCATTTCCAACCAACCATCAGGATTCCAGCGCATTTTTTGCAATGATGTTTCACGCCCCAAAGGATTTAACATTGTCCCTGGTAATGGTCGTGACATTAGATGCGCAATGTACCATTCCCCATCAGACGTTTCAACTAACGATCCATGCCCTGATTTTTGTAATCTCGAATGTGGGTTATAGGCCTCAAAATGTCCAGCATCTGGATTGCCAAGACTAAATATATGTTCTGGCGCCGAGGTTATGATTGGCTCAAGTGTTGGGTTCGGCTCGTACGGTCCGAAAATATTTTGAGCACGCCCGATTTCAACACCATGCGCATAGCCAGTCCCACCTGATGCTAACATCAAATAGTACGCCCCATCATGTTTATAAATCTGTGGTGCCTCAGCACAACCGCGCGTTGTAAATCCTTGTGTCACCCGAACTTCTTGACCAATAAATTCACCAGTATCTAGATTCATCTCTTGAATCACAATGTGTCCTGGATGCCGATAACCATCACGTGTTTCCCATTCAAGAATGGTCATATAATGACGACCATCAGTATCGTGGAATAGCGATGGGTCAAATCCTAACGATCCTAAATAGACTGGTTTTGACCATGGTCCGTGTATATTATCAGCCGAAATAGCATAATTATCAGCGTTAAATTCACGTCCCTCCATATTCAACATATGTGAGTAAGCAAGCCAATACTTTTTAGTCGCTACATCATACGATAAATGTGGTGCCCAAATACCAGCCGGCGTATTGGTACCGCGCAAATCAACTTCACTTTGCTTCAATCCATGATCAATCATTTCCCAATGCGCTAAATCAGTTGAATGATAAATACAAATGCCTGGATTTAAGTGAAAAGTTGACGTGGCGATATAGTAGTCATCCCCAACGCGAATAATTGAAGGATCTGGTGCAAAGCCAGGGATGATCGGATTAGTAATCATATTATCCATATATTTCTCCTTAGCTTAGTAATTAATAATTACATAAAATTGCTATAGTTATAAATTATGTAAACGTTTTCTGTAACCGCTTACAAATATGATTATAGATTGATTTAAAATAAAAAAAATAGGACAATTCGGATAGAAATGCCCCTAATTCGTATGACTAATTACATTTTTTCACATAATCGCGTGGTGACAATTGAAATTGTTTGTTGAATTCTCGTGAAAAATGACTAGGCGAAGAGTATCCTAATTTCTCTGAAACTGCTCGAATTGACATATTAGGCTGTAGTAATAATTGCTTGGCCTGTGTCATTTTGAGCTCAATCAAATACGCTTGTGGTGTCTTCTGAAAGAACTTCTTGAACAGTTTTAAAGCTTGGCTTTGACTAATATGAAATTGATTGATGATTTCACTGATTGAAATAACTTGTTCGGTTTTTTGATGATAGGTTTCTCGGTCGACCTTTTCTTTAATGGCAACCGATAATTGCTGAGCCAACATATAGTGGTCCAATTCTTTTAATTTCCCGATATAGTTGGTTTCATCTTGGGTGGCTTTCACCAAAATCAGAATCAAGTGAATCACTGCCATTTGTAGATTTAGTCGGTCTGCCAAACCATATTCAGGTTTAATCATTGAAACAATCATCTTTAGCTGTTTCATCACTCTTGGATACTGTTGCCATTGCGGTCCAATAATGCGATGTCCATAACTTTCTGACAATAAGTATTTAATCGATAAATCATCCATATTAAAGTGCATTGAAAAGTACGAGCATGGCTCATCACCATAGACCGAATTTGTATGATACTCGCCAATTGGAATCAATATAAATTCACCTGCATGCACAATCATTTCTTGTGTTTCTGTGACTGTTTTTTGTTGACCGGACAAAATATATATCAATTCAAAGGCCGGATGTGCCTCTGTTTTCCATTGCCAACCCGGCAAGACTTCTTCTTGATGCCCACCAAACAAAGTGAAATGTGTATTTAAAACCGGTAAATAATTTGGCTCTTTTTCTTCATCTAGATTAAGTTGAAAATCAGTTATCATCGGCTAAATACTCACACTCTCATATTTATTTCTGCGGAAACGCTTTCATTCAGTGTAACATCAAGTTATATCTAATACAATTACATATCAATTTAATTACTTATAATGGTTAAGTTCAATAAAAAACCAAAATATTTCTCTTTTGGTTAAAAGCCTATTTCTGATGAAACTTGCGAATTTGATGTGGTGACTGGCCATAATATTGCTCGAATAAGCGTGTACCAAGTCGAATATTGGTAATGCCATTTTCTAAAAAGATTTGATGTATATGTTTTTCAGTATGAATTATCTCACGATGCACATATGCCAATCGCACTAAATAAATATAGCGATTTAAAGCAATGCCCGTTTTTTTCTTAAAGTAGCGACTGAGATAATCAGGATGATAATGATATTGAAGCGCTAAATCATGGACATTGAGTTTATCAACATAATGTTGATTGATATAACCCAATAACGTTTTTAGCCGTTGATCATCAGTTTCTTCAATTGCCAACTGCGGTTGCGTAAAATTTTTCAGCATTGTGTACAAACAACGCATTAAATATTCAGCAAATTGTAATTGATAGCAGCTATCTTTTTCAACATATATCCGATACATCGTATGAATCGACGTCACGATATCAGCATAGGCTGCGGTGTGCTGACATTGTTTGATTTTCATCTGATCAAATTGGACCAGTTCTGGATTTATACAATATCGTGACAAAAAAGAAATTGGAATTTGAATCACGATTGATTGATTAGCAGTGTTCTCTGAACGGTGTAAGATACCAGAACCTAAAATTATGAATTCATCAGACGTTAAGTTTGTTTGATGTTGTTCATACTCAAATGTCACTTCCCCCGATAAAACAAGCACAATTTCTAAATGTCGATGCCAATGCAATGGTACGTATCCAGCCGGCTCATCGGACAAGTAGATTTTAACTTCAACATCTTGATTATCCGTGACGATTTCATACTGTCCATCATCAATTTCACGCATACCATCTCCACTTTTTCTATCGTTTATTTGTTTATCCGGCGCCAAACCGGTAGACTCAGATAATCATAGTTTTCATTTAACCATTGACCACGATGATCAACCGTCACCTGTCGTTGATCAAGCACATGTTCCCAATGACCTTCTGGCAAATAATAATCGACATCTCCTGTTTCAGACATAATTGGGGCAACTAAAATATCTGAGCCAAACATATATTGTCGGTCTAAATCAGCACAATTTGGATCATCTGGAAATTCCATATACATCGGCCTCATCAATGGAATACCTGCAGATACAGATACTTTTGCTTCCTCATATATATATGGCATGAGGTTTTGCTTGAGCTTAGCAAACTTTCGGGTCACTTCGACTGCTTCTTCGTCAAAGAGCCAAGGTACCCGATATTCAATGTTACCGTGATAACGGGAGTGACTTGATAATAGGCCAAATTGGGTCCAGCGTTTATAGATAGCAGGACTTGCATTTTCTTCAAAGCCGCCAATATCATGACTCCAAAAAGTAAAGCCAGAAGACATCAAGCTCAGTCCGCCACGCAAGCTGTCAGCCATTGAATGGAACTGACTTAAATTATCCCCACCCCAATGGACTGGATATTGTTGACCACCAACAGTCGCCGACCGTGCAAAGACTACTGCGTCGTCTGCCCCTTTTTCAGCCTTAAGAAGCTCAAAGACTGCTTCATTATATCGATGTGTATAGAAATTATGTTCTCCAGCTGGGTTATTTCCATTATAGTAAACCGCATCGTGCATTGGAATACGTTCTCCAAAATCAGTCTTAAAACAATCCACGCCCATATCGAGGAGCCGCTTCAATAACCCTTGATACCAGGCAACTGCTTCAGGATTTGTAAAATCAACAATTGCATTTCCTGGCTGCCACAAATCCCATTGCCAAACATTACCATCTTGACGTTTTATAAAGTAATTATGGGCTTTCCCAACTTTAAAGAGCGGTGATTTTTGTGACACATACGGATTAATCCAAACACACACCTTTAATCCCCGATCGTGCAACCGTTGAATCAAACCTTCTGGATCTGGGAATTGAGCCTTATCCCATTCAAAATTACTCCATTCAAAACCCTTCATCCAGAAACAGTCAAAATGGAAAACTGATAATGGGATGTCACGTTCAAACATGCCATCGATAAACTTCATCACCGTTTTTTCAGAATAATCGGTCGTAAATGAGGTCGATAACCATAGTCCAAAGGTCCATTCCGGTGGCAAAGCTGACCCGCCAGTTAAACGATTATATTTTCCAATCACAGCTTTGGGCGATTCGCCAGCAATGACATAATATTCCAGTTGTTCACCCAATGTTGAAAAACTGACTCGGTCAACAACTTCACTGGCAACTTCAAAACTTGTTGGTTGACTTTCATTCACGAAAACGCCATAATACAGGCCTGTTTGTTCATCCTTTGAGATACCAGTCTTAGCGGCCAAATAAAATGGAATTGACTTATAGCTTTGGTCTGAACCAGTCCCACCGTCTCGATTAATAATATCAATACTTTGACCATTTTTCACGAAGGCACCAAATGATTCACCAAACCCATATACCTTGGTGCCTGGCAATAAGCTCAACTGTTCGCGCATATAATGATCCGCACGCTGAATCGTGCCAGACGGTGCCATTGCTTGCGCACCAGTCACGGTATTTGGATGCATCACTCGCCCTAATACCTGGTTTGACAAATCATCAATGGACCCTTGTGCTTGATATTCAGAGCCAGTAATTCGTTGTCCACGGTATAAGAAGTCTAAATTAAATCGGTCATGTATTTTAATTCTTGCCGTGAGTTGCCCACTCTGAAACGAAACATACTCATCCGTCTGTTCAATCAAAGGCGTGACGCTTTCAGTCGTTAATTCATATAGTGGGTTGTGATCATCTTGATCGAAATGTTTTAAATTAATTCCAATAATATCTTCAGCGGGTGAAAAAATTGAGATAGTACTGTTACCAACATCTAACATATCACTCCGTGAATTTATCCGCTGATAACTTGCACTCACTTCGAGGGTTTCACTAACATAATCGCTCTCATCAGCAGCAATTGTCTGCGCATCATATGCTTCTAAAGGGGAATTAATTAAATATTCATCCTTAGCCAGCCAGTAACCATTTGTAAATTTCATAAGTTCATCCTTTCAATTAGTCATTAATTTCTGCCGCATGTTTGGCACGTAAGTCACGTACCATTTGTGGTTCTAATTTATCAACGTTGTTAAAGAGTAGTGCGACACATGATGCAACATACCCAAAAAGAGGAATCCAGATAAATCCGATTCGAATCGCATTCAGTGCAGCATCAGATTGAACAACTGTATGTCCGGCTGTAGCAGCAATGTATCCACCATGAGCAAGAACAGCTGATAAGACCATACCACCTAAGCCCATACCTAATTTGGCACTAAATGAACTAAATGACGTGACAAAGCCTTCTGCTCGAACGCCATTTTTCCATTCACCAAAGTCAACTGCATCTGACAACATCACCGCTATCAAAGCACCTGTTAACCCATAACTAATAAAGTACAAGACAATACCTACTAAAATAATGGGTACATTACCATTCATTTTGTCAGCCAGGTATAAGATCAACTGTGAAATCGCTGTACCAACCATTCCTACTAACATTGTATTTCGCTTACCAATATGCCGTGAAATAAACGGAACTAAAGCGGTTGAGAAGAGCGTAATAACAGTCCCAGCAAGCACCAAACTACCTAGTCCTTCATTATGCAAAACGTATTTAAAGTAATACGGCAGTGAACTTGATCTGACTGCGAAACCACCCCAGTAAATAAAGTTGATGAAAATAATAATCACCCACGGATAATTACCTTTTAATGCTCGAACTGACTCACGCATTGGTACTGAACGCGTTGAATCTTTTGTTACAACGCGTTCTCGAGTCCCAGCAAATGCGGTGAGTAAACAAATCACGGTAATAATGCCCAGAATAACGGCCCAAATGAACCATCCAATGGCTGACGTCGATGCATTTTTCCCGGTTGCACCAAATAATTGTCCAAAGAATGCAACTGCTGGTAATGTCAGTGGCAAAAATATTGCAGCGCCAAAATTACCGAAAAATTGACGAACCGTCGAAAGTGTTACTCGTTCTTGAGGATCTGAAGTTAACGCAGGCAAAATTGATGTGACTGGAATATTAATACCTGAGTAAAGTACTTTCGCACCGATATATGCCACGTAAATCCAGACAACCTTCCATGGCCCCGGTAGATTAGGTGCCGAAAACGACATAATACAAAATAGGGCAAATGGAATCGAAAACCAGAGCCAGTAAGGTCGTGACTTCCCCCATTTAGTGTGTGTACGGTCAATAAACTGTCCCCAAATCACACCGTCGACTGAATCAATAATCGCTGTCACTGCAAACAATCCAGCCACAACAGAAGCCTTGATTCCCATCGTATCAGTACTAAAGACTAGAAAATAAGTCCCAACTATTTGAAAAATGGTATTACACCCGAAATCAGACATCGCATAGGCGAGCCTTTCAGGCCATTTCACCTGATTTTTTTCCATCATACTGTCCTTCCAAAAATCTATTTAAATTCATGTCATAATAAACCTTTTTAAAAAGTAAGCGCTTACATTTGTAAGTCTAGCATGCTTAACCGGTTTCGCAAGTCTTTCCAGATAGGCCGTCAGAAACCTACCTTTCATATGTCAGAAATGTCCATAAATGATTGTGCCCCATTTTAAAAATTCATTTTTTTCTTAATTTATTGGCTCCACTTAAATGACGCCACATGCAGCATAATGACATAAAAAAAGCGGGTACATGATACGTACCCGCCTGTTGTTATTATGCTGATTATCGAAGGCCTAACGGAGATTGTTGATTGCTGCTTCAATTGTCATCGCTCCTGATGACATGACAATTGTTTGGCCGATTGTTTGTTTGTGCATGGCAAGTGCTGCTAATACGTGTGCCACCGTCCCAATATTATTTTTACCGGCGTGTTCTGGATTGAATTGAACGGATTCAACCGTTTCTGCATCAACCAAAATACCTGGCTGAAGAATCGTATAGTCTAAATACGTATTCTCTTGAAGCCATTTATCAGCAAAAAACTTTGCGATATTATAATCTGTCAAGTCAGATAAATAGCCTTCTGACCATTTCTCCTGGCGATCAGCAAAAGCAGAACTTAACTGAATGTAACGTTTTGTTCCCACTATTTCAAGGGATTGCATGACTTTAACCGCACCATTTAAATCGACCTTAAGGAGCTGTTTTCCTCGTGACCCTGACACAAAGTACACGACATCGATTGGACCAAGTGCTTTAATAGTTGCTACCATCTCTGCTACCGAAGCCGTTGCTAAATCGAGGGAAACAGTCTGCATCCCATTTTGTTCAGCGTGTGCCGCATGCACTGTTCCAATTACTTCATGTCCCTGTGCCATCAAAACTTGACTTAACAGCCGTCCAACGCGTCCGCTAGCACCAATAATTAAAATTCTCATCATGAATCCTCCTTCGTGACTTCTATATTTTTTATATTAAAACAATTACGTTTACATATCCATTCTATGCTTATTCCAGATAAAAAACAGTCCTCCATTTGGAAAACTGTTTTTTATGATATTATGCTTCGTCGATTGTGGGGTTTAAGGTAATCATATCATTTTCCCCTTGACTAATAATTGTACCATCGCCCAAATCAATACCTGATTCAGTAAATGTTTGTTTGGCATACTTCGCAATTGTTCGCGTCGTTGTCATATCGAAAACACCTCCAATACCGGCCCCCAAGACTGGTACCATTTTCCCTAGATTGACAACTCCCTTGGTTCCAAATTTTGTCGCTAATCGGAACCCAACTGCCTGGTTAATTTTGGTTAAGGTTTTACCTGGTATTTTTTTAACAACATTAATTGCCAGTTTATTACCAATAACGATACCTGACTTTTTCATCATATCTGCCACTGATGTACCAGCCAAAGTTGCATAAACAAAGGTCTGTACCTGATCACTGTTTAAATTATAGCCTCGAATTTTTGCAATCGCTGCAATCATGCGCATTTGAAACAAAATAACTGTTGTTATATTAGCTGGAATCGTAACTGGCATGGTAATCACACCACCAAACCCAGTGACAAATCCCGAAACCGCGGCCTTAGTTGTTTGATAACTAATAAGTTTATCAATTGCCGTTTCTTTATCATATTTTGACAAATAATCATCAATTAAATCATCGATACTTTTTTGACCAGGAATTCCATTCAGCGTTTTGTCATATGCCCAATCAAGCGCTTGTGACATTGTCTCTTCAGAAATTTGACCTGTTTTACTGGACAAAGATTTAACTTTCGCCCCTAAATCATCTATGCGTGACATTCATTAAACTCCCTCGGTATTTATTTTAAATATAATAAAATAGTCTTTTTACTTGCTTGATATTAACTAACTTATATGTCTCACTCTCCACTTATATAAAACAAAATTCTAGTACTATCGACCAAAAAAATCAACTTGACCATATATCTCTAATCTTTAAAAATAGATATAGTTTTTTTCATACTTATTTTTTGGAAAAAAGACTTTCTTCGACTTCAGAGGGTAATCGTCCCATAAAATAATCCTCTATTTTGTCCCAAAACCATTTTGTATAATTTGTAATTTTTTCTTGTGCATTCATTCCATTTTCTTTATGCGTGAAAAGGTATTTTTGCATTGCGACACCTATTCGGTGCTTAAAAACAACATCTTCCAATATCAAATTCCGATAATTCTGATCTTGTTTAATTGCTTGTTCTACCGGATAAACTGAGTTGATACGAATATATATTTGAGGGTTATATCCTCCCAAGGTCGTGAAATTACCTAGTCCAAAGGCTTCGCCAATGCCCAAAACTATTGTTTCTTCATCCAAATTCTGCGAATTCCGATAATGAAAGATATTCATGGCATTTTCATCTTTAACAAAATTATATTTAGGATTATACAATTTACCTGCTACTAACGAAACGAATTCTGCAAAGGTATCCGCAGACCTAACAACAGAAAATAATGTCTTCTCCGTTGCTTCACGTTCACGAAGGACTTTGATATCCTTTAACTTTTGAAACTCAAATGTGGCGTTTATCAAAACTTGTGCCATACTACGTGCTTCAAATCCATCACTAATGTGTAATGAATTCTTTATAAACTTACCTAAGTCTTTCACTTCAAATTGCTTATTCTGACGTTGCATTTCATCAAGAAAAATTTGATAGGACTCAAGTATTTCCTTATATTTCGATAACCTAGTTCCATTTTCATTATCAAAAGAGTATTGGACGCCGCTAGCAAAATTAAATAATCCGAAAATTTTTGCATGTTGCATCTTATCGCGTTCTTCGGGAGTATTCAGCCGGTATTTAAATTCTGGAAATGACATTGTTTTATAATGCTTTTCCCATATTCCTGAAAGATTTACCGAAATAACTGATGAATAATCTCCACCAGAAATCGAGGTCAAAAATTCGAAATAATGCTTTAAAGATGAGTTATTCAATTTACTCTCCACATCTTTTGAAACTATTATTAATTCATTCCCAAAAATACTTCGTGGACGTGCAACAAATGGTGAGTATCCTAATTTTTTACTAGATGAGAAATCTTTTTCAATCATTAATAGAATAGTTTTTACTTTATTATCTAAACTACCGCTATCATCATCAATATTTTCAGAAAATATATATTTAAAATCGTCGGCACTTACCACTAAGTTACGGTTATATCCCTTATTTCTATATATATCTAATATCTTTTGCATAACGCCTTGAATTTGATTTTTTTTGATTTTACTCATACCTTGCAATTGTTGCACAGCATTAAAATCTTGAGGCAAATAATCAAGAATTCCATAGCCCTTACCAACTAACTTGTGATTCCGTGCAACTCGCCCAATTTCTTGAACATAATCAACAACATTTCCTGTTGGATTGAAATGATATACATTTGTTATGTCAGGAATGTCAATTCCCATCCCAAACGCTTTTGTTGCCATCACAAATTGAATGTCACCATTTTTATACCCTTCTAAAACAGTATCTTTCTCTTCTTTTGTCAAAGATCCATAATATTTTCCACTGACATCAACTATATATTTAGCATTTTCTTCTAAAAATGAATAAAAATTATTCAACAATTTAATAGTAGGAAAATATATTAAAGACTTCTGTTTCTGCCTATATGCATCTTCAAGATGCTTAAAAGCTAACAAATTCTTCGTTTTACGATAATCTTTTTCCCTTCCTTCTTCAAATTTATTAGAGGAACGAATCTTCATCTCGATGTCGTTTCTTCGAACTAGACCGAAATAAGCTATTGGTCTAATCATGTTTAGACTATTTCTGGTATCCATATACATATCCTCACGCCCACCATAAATAGCAGTGGCCGTGAACGTTATTATCGGAAATTGATATTCTTTTCGTAACTTCTGCAGATATATTCCTAGATACCAGTAGTCCGCTCTAAAGGATTTACCCCAAGTGGTTACAATATGAGCTTCATCGACAATAACCATTCCAATTTTCCTACTACCAATCAACATTTTTATATCGCCTCTAGCTTGTAATGTCTCTGGTGATAGGTACAACATATCAACTTTTCCATCATTGATTCGCTGTAATATAGATTGTTTTTCATATGGCGGCGTATTACCATTAATTGTTTCAGCGTTATCGACACCTTTTCGTTTCATGCTATCGACTTGATCATTCATTAATCCAATTAATGGAGAAATAACTAAGATTAACGGTTTATCGTCTTTGTATTTTTCAGTTAGATATAACGTTGGCACCTGAAACATCACAGACTTTCCAGCACCAGTCGATGCAGTTATATATATATCTCTATACGATTGCCCATCTCTAGCGTTTTCAACTTGTTGAACTATGTCATCTATGATTTGTGCCTGAGAAATTTTTAATAAATTCTTATCTCTTTTTTCAATATGGGAATACATATCTAACTCCCTAAATTTAGAATATCCCCAAACATTCTCCAAGATTTTACGATAGTCCTCGAGTTTGTCAATACTCTGCCTTTTTATTGACGGTGTAGAAAAAGTAATATTTAAGTTTGGATGCAGTTTTTTTAATACTTGAATTCTTTCTGTATATCTATGTGGCATCTGTTCAAAACTATCAATAATAAAATTCACTGAATTATTCAGATTATTTTCACTCACAAAATCTAGAAATAAAATCTCTTCTTCATCCAAGGGTATAGTGATATCCGCTACTACTTCATCTACTAATTCTGGATTACTTGACTCTCGAATCTCATAATAGTCATAATTTTTGTATTTACCCCATAGGTCTTCACTATAAGTCACAAAATAATTACCACTTTTTTTTGAAAAATTAACTTTCCCGTAGAAAGTGTTTATTCTTTCAATCCGTACCCTCTCATTTCCTTGTAATTCAGAGTCCTCACTAAGATAGAGCATTTCAAAAGCTTTTGAAATATCACTCAGCGTATTTTTATATGTAAACGTTTTGTCAAATAAGTTATTTCGTAATATGATGATATCATCCCGATAGAATGTATCTATATCCATCACTTCAACTAATATACTCATTTCCTCAGGACGTATAATATAGAATGGTAAATTACGCGCCACACTTTCCATAAATTGAGAAGGTATGCTTTTCTTTACATCGTCAAGATTTATTAGATCTAATTTATTGTCAATTGGACTAATCAAATAATTATCCATCTCAATTTCATCAAAGCCTATTGTTATAATTAATGGACGCTGTAATTCATTTTTTGAAATTAATTCACTCACACGATTTTTAATATTTATACTACTCCCAAATTTTTTGAAATATCGCATTTATTTTTGATTATTGCCAAGCTTGAAAACTTTTAATTTGCTTTGAACGCTTTAATTTTATTAATGCTTTAGCTTCAATTTGTCTTATTCTTTCACGCGTAACTCCAAAATGTTTTCCCACTTCTTCTAAGGTTTCCACTCTATTGTCAGAAAATCCGAATCTAAGATATATTATTTCTCGTTCTCTTTCATTTAATATATTATTCATTAATTTTTTCAATATAAGAAGTCGTTCCTCATTAGCTACAATTTCAAAAGCTGTTTCACTTTCTGAATCAGAGATGAGATCCCCTAGATACCCACCTATATTATCAGTTCCCACTGGTGTTTCTAATGAAACTAAATTTTTCCCAAATTTATTATTAATCTCTAACAACTTATGAATTGTTTCGTAATCACTATTCATTTCAGCTGAAAGTTCTTCTGCAGTTATTTCTCTACCTAAATCACTTTGAAATTTATTTTTAATTTGAATTAGTTTGTTTATTTTTTCATGCATATGAACTGGCAAACGAACAACACTACTTTTATCAGCGATAGCTCTTTTAATTGACTGCCTAATCCACCAAGTAGCATATGTAGAAAATTCATAACCCATGCCAACATCAAATTTATCTATTGCTTTTTTAGCCCCAAAATTCCTTCCATAAACATATCATCGATACTAAGCCCTGGAGATTTTAAATATGAATACTGCTTCGCTATTTTCCAAACTAGTTTCTGATTTGCTAAATATACATTCTCTAGTGCTTGAATATCATCTTCATTTTCTTGATAACTAGAAATGTACTGCTTATTAAGCTCAAAATTTGGTTCTTCCTTAATGTTTGATAGCTCTTTTATAAATTTACTGGAATTTATTAGTTTATCTAAATCATATTCGTCATCAATTTCAGCTGTTTTAGTTTTCATGGAGTTGACATCTTCAATTACCTTACTTTTTTTAGCATATACACTAGACGATTTTGATACAATGAAATTTTCATCTCTTAGCTGTTGTAAAATTTGCCTTATTTTAGCTTTCACATTTTGGTTTAAAGGATGAGCGTACCCTAAATCGAAGGAGAAATAATATAAATCTTTTACTGAAAAATCATCCACAAATCCATCAATTATAATCTGCAAATTTCTTTTCCAATCGTATTCTTCTTTCTTCCATAATTTACCTAAAACGGGCTCTTCGTCTTTTACAACGCTTAAATTTAGTTCATCTATTTCCTTATAAACCGTCAATATACCATAGTATCGATACTCCAGTTTTTCAATGAATTGATTGATTTTACTCTGGTGAATTGATGTCCCGTATATCAATTCACCATTCATATACCAAATAATCTCCTTTAATCTATCACTAGCCCCATGTTCCATGAAAATCATCCCCCAATCGAAAAAATGAAGTTCAATTCTATGACGATTTTTAATTATCGTACATCTAATACAAAATCGTCATACATCAAACTACTTGTGAGTTACCAATACATATTATATATAAATAACATGCATTCAACAACGTTCTGAGCGCTAATTTCAAGTAATACGCCAACATAATAAAAAAGCCAGACACATTTCTGTGTCTGGCTTTTCCAACTCAAATTGGTTAATAAGATTAACGCTTTGAGAATTGTGAAGCTTTACGGGCTTTCTTCAAACCAGGCTTCTTACGTTCCTTCATACGTGAGTCACGAGTCAACAATCCTGCTGACTTCAATGCACCACGGAATTCAGGATCAACTTCTAACAATGCACGTGAGATACCGTGACGGATCGCACCTGATTGTCCTGAGAAGCCACCACCGTTAACGTTAACCAATACATCATAGTTTCCTAGAGTTTCAGTAGCGTTAAATGGTTGAATCATAACCTCACGCAAATTAGCGAAAGGAATATAGTCTTCAGCAGACTTGCCGTTGATAGTAATTGCACCGTTACCAGGTACTAAACGTACACGCGCAACAGAGTTTTTACGACGACCAGTTCCGTAATATTGTACAGTAGCCATAATACTTATTTCTCCTTTCTGCTAATTAGATTAGGTTAGTGATATCCAACACTTCAGGCTTTTGTGCTTCGTGATTGTGATTTGCATCAGCAAATACGTGAAGCTTCAAACCTTGTTGGCGACCAAGAGTACCCTTTGGCAACATTCCTTGAACAGAAAGCTCAATCAAACGTTGAGGGTTCTTTTCACGAAGGTCACCGGCTTTGCGCTCTTTCAAACCACCTGGGTGATTTGAATGGTGATAATAGATCTTGTCAGTTGCCTTCTTACCAGTCAATGCAACATTGGCTGCGTTGATAACGATAACGTTATCACCAGTGTCGATATGAGGGGTAAATGTAGGCTTGTTCTTACCACGCAAGATTGTTGCTACGACCGTTGACAAACGACCCAAAGGTACGTCAGTTGCGTCAACGATGTACCACTTACGCTCGATCTCACCTGGCTTTGCCATATAAGTTGTACGCATGGAAATTTCCTCCAATATTCTGTTTGTTTACTTTACCAATAATAAAAAGTCGTACCAGGACATTCCCACATGTGGCGTGGTAAACAATACCGATGATTATCTTACCTTTTTTTTGCCGTGCCGTCAATGATTTTAGCGTTAAATTCAAGAAAGAATTCATTTTATTGATGCCAGACTTTAACCTCACCAAATGCAACCTGACCGGTTAACCGTAAGACTTGCTTTGATTCAAGCTGTTGATTCATTATTTTTACCTGTGAAAATGAATGTGATGTTGCATCAGTCACTTCCCAGTCTTTTGGTACATGGAGCACTAAGCCTCCAAATCGAACATCTAAATTCAACGTAACCGGCGACGCAGCGATGCCTGGCTGAATGGTGACGGTCAAGTCACCAAATTTTGTACGCAAAGTTTGCCCTTTAATCTCATCAACTGTCAATTCAATCGAATGATTATCAAAGGTCGTTGCCACTTCTGATTTTTCGCCATATGCTTGTGCAAATAATAAAGTACACCCGAATGCCAACAAAATGGCTACGCCCCAGATCAATCCCGAATTCAACGAGAGATGTAGCCACACATTGAGTAAGTTTTGATGAATTGTCATTAACATTGCTAATGGTATCCAAAAGACGAACCACTGCCCTTTAACTAACCCGCTCAGAGCAATAAACATTAAGACTGCCATCAAAACATATTGCCAAATCGGCAATACAAAAGTAACGTGCCACACACCAGTGTTCACCAATGCAATGCCAATGGCAACCAAGATTAGAAGTGCGCCAACAATACGTTTACCAGCTGGTTTATTATGTTTCATTTTAATGACCACCTAACTCGTTCAATTATTTATCCAAATGCCGTAACTCACCATCAATCCGATTTCGCGTGTTTAATACATGCGCAATCCCATCATCAAAATTACGACTCAAATAACTATAGAATAAAATATCAACTAAGAAAAATTGCGAGGCCAGTCCCGTTGTTGATGCCGAACGGACATTACTAAAAATTTGTGAGAATGAAAAGAGTGCCAAATCACAACGTTTAGCCAGTGAACTATTTTTATCACTGGTCAGTGCAACCGTTGTTAATTGCAATTCTTGACTTATTTTCTGGAACAGCAAAATTTCAGGGGTCTTACCCGACTCAGAGATGCTGATTGCTAAGTCGCCTTTTTTTCCTAGCGCCTGTAAAGTCGTCACCATCTGATGAAAATCCGGATTAAAAATAACTGACAACCCAATACGCATAAATTTTTGTTGGAGGTCTTGTGCAATCAGTGATGAAGCGGCAATACCATACACAAAAATTCGTTCAGCGGACTCAATTTTATCAATCACACGTTCAATTGTTACGTCAGAATTACGTTGTTGAATTGCATCAGGAATCAATTTGAATCGGGTCCCCATTTTACCAAAAATGGCATTGACACTTTCACCCTTAGTAATCTCAGATAAATCCTCAAAATTGGTACTTGCCATCTCAGAAGCCAAATCCAATTTTAAACTAGGTAAGCCACGATAGCCCATTTTCTTTGCAAAACGAACCGTCGCCGCACCGCTAGTCCCAGTAACTTTTCCTAATTCTTCAGCCGTTAATTTCAGTGCCTCAACATGGTTCTTGATTAAATATGTGGCAATCTTTTGTTCACCTTTTGTGAAATTTGATTCGTCTGCTAGACGTGCCAATAATGAGTCCATCGCCCACCTCCGATTTTATAAAAAGGCTGAGATTCCCCCAGCCTAATGTGCTTGTTTTTATTTTACCAACTCCAAGACCGCTTCACCAGTTATTATTTGCCCATTTTTGATAACATTTACGACTTGGTAATCGCTAGTATTTAAAATAATCATCGGTGTTGTCGTTGGATACCCGGCTGCCTTAATCGCATCTAAATCAACGGTCATCAATAATGTGCCAACTTGAACCCGCTGACCCTCGATAACGTGCGGTGTGAAACCTGCGCCATTTAACTTAACAGTATCCATGCCAACATGCAGCAAGATTTCAGCACCTGAATCGGCCTTCAATCCAATCGCATGTCGGGTCGGGAAAATTGTTTCAACAACACCTGTCACTGGAGACATCAATTGGCCATCAGCTGGCTCAAATGCGACGCCTTGTCCCATCATGCCAGTTGCAAAAACGTCATCTGAAAGTGCCGAGAGTGGTAATGCTTCACCATTAAATGGTGCAAAGATAAAATTTTGATCACTATCTATAACTGGTGATGCTGGTGTACTCTGTTCAATTTTTTCTTGTTGTGCGGTCTTAGCTGCCTGTGCTAATGCAAGCTCTTCCTTTGGAATCCCAAAGAAATAGGTCAAGACAAAACCACCCGCATAGCCGCCTAGCAAACCAAAGACATAAATCAGCCATTTACCATTAGCAATCAATGGTATGAGCGCAATTCCTGATGGTCCAATTGCGATGGCACCCACATGGCCCAAAGCACCAATAATAGCACCACCAATACCACCGCCTAAACAAGCCGTAATAAAAGGTCGCCCCATTGGTAATGTCACACCGTAAATTAATGGCTCACCAATACCTAAAATGCCAACTGGCAATGCCCCTTTCACCTTTTCAACGACAGAATGATTATGCCGTAATTTTACCCATAACGCTAAAGCCGCCCCGACTTGTCCCGCGCCCGCCATCGCCAGAATTGGCAACAATTGGGTACTACCCGTCTTTTCAATCATTTCCAAATGAATTGGCGTGAGAATTTGATGCAATCCAAACATAACCATTGGTAAAAAGAGCGAGCCAAGCACAAAGCCTGAGAAGCCACCACCAACGTGCAAGACAAAATTAATCGCACCCACTAATTGTGTGGAAATAACACCCGCAATTGGCATAATCACAAAGATTGTCATTAAGCCAATGATCAAAAGACTAATTGTCGGTACGACGATAATATCCAATGCATCAGGAATCCACCGATGTAGTCTTTTTTCCAACAAGGATAAGAGCCAAACTGCAAAGATGACACCAATAATGCCACCTTGCCCAGACAATAAGGCCTGCCCATCGAACAAATTTTTAAGTGGTAATTCAGGATCCATTCCTGTCAGCAATGTGACTGCACCAACGACGCCACCAACAGCGGGAGTCGCACCAAACTCTGTCGCCGCATTGATACCAGTATAAATTGCTAAATAACTGAAAATACCATTCTTAATGATGTTCAACACTGCAATAATTTGTGTCCATTGACCAGCATCTAATTGACCCGCCGTCATCATATTTTGCAAAATGGATGCAATACCTGCAATCATACCAGCGCCAACAAAAGCCGGAATCATTGGTACGAAAATATTTGAAATCGATTTGAGCACATTTTTAAAGCGTGATGGTCGATTATACTTGGCTTTGGCTGCGGCTTTATTCTGAGCCGTTTCATCAACCAGAGACGTTGTCCCTTTCGTCTGAGGGAATTCTTCCCCCAGCTTAACGCCAACCATATCTACCATACTTTGAGCTACCTTGTTCACTTTTCCAGGGCCAACGACAACTTGTAACGTTTCGTCTTCAACTACCCCTAAAACACCCGGTATTGCTCGTAATTTATCAAAATCAATTTTTGAATCATCGCGAATTGTTAAACGTACGCGTGTCATACAGTGAATTAATTTCTCAACATTTTCTGGCCCACCAATATTATCGAAAATCGCGCGTCCCAATGCTGCATTTTGATCTTCAGTCATTCGTCCTTGCCTCCAAATTATAGTGTTCGCTTGACAAAACCCTTTGCTTCTACTAATTTTTGTTCCGCTTCCTGGCGATTACTATTAGTTAAAATCATCACAATGGCAGTTTTAACTTCGCCACCGGCTAACTCTAACTTAACACTTGCTTCATGATAATCAACACCTGTGGCTGAAATAATAATTTGTTTTGCTCGTTCAACTAATTTTTCATTCGTTGGACGAACATCAACCATCAAATTTTTGTAAACTTTTCCAATCCCAATCATTGAAAGCGTAGAAATCATATTTAACACTAATTTTTGCGCCGTACCAGACTTTAAGCGTGTTGAACCTGTTAAAAATTCAGGACCAACTTCAATCTCAATCGCCGTTTGAGCATGCGTTCCAATGACAGATGGCCGATTCAACGCTAGACTAACCGTTTGTGCGCCAACGCTTTGAGCATAGTCCAACCCACCAATGACGTATGGTGTCCGCCCACTTGCTGCAATACCAACAACAATATCCTGCGCTTGTAATTGTAAATCTTTTAAGTTCTGTGCGCCAAGCTGTGCATCATCTTCTGCACCCTCAACCGCCACCGTCATCGCACTTGGTCCACCAGCAATTAACCCAATGACCATTGACGCGTCAACGCCAAATGTTGGCACACACTCGGCGGCGTCTAAAACACCCAACCGACCACTAGTCCCAGCGCCCATATAAATTAACCGGCCGCCCGCTTGAAATGCTGCAATTGTTTTCGTAATCGCAATTTCAATTTCTGGCAAAGCACGCGCCACGGCGACGGCGACGCCTTGGTCTTCTTGATTCATAATCACAGCCGCATCATGCACTGATAGTTCATCTAAATTCATTGTCTTAACATTTCGTTGTTCGGTCGTTAGTCCCGCTAAATCAATTTCGTTCATTTTCATTTTCTCCTTGTTGTGCCACAATTTCAAATACTTGACCGGGTCCAATCTGATTAATCAATGGTAAATCAACTGCCGTCACATACCCCACGACGTTGGTCTTTTCATCATTTGGTAAATCGCGTCGCATGACTTGAATTTCGCCCATATACCTTTGATAGTGCTGATTATCGATGGTAATTGCCCCAATCGTCGTTCAAACATTGGGCCTGGAATAATATTGGGTAATTGCCATAAACGTGACTCAGCACTCCTCAGTACATCACGTGCTGCATCTTGTCGATTACGATGTTGACGTGTCACCAAATGGAAATAATTTGGGCTCACTTTTGTTGCATGTAACGTAATCACCTGTTCATGAATCCAATGCGCAAATTGATCCCGAACGGCCATCGATAAACCACCATCGCCAATATAAACACCACTAACTTGACACTCAATCAATAACGCTAACGCACTTGCTAGGGGGTGTTGATATCGATCTCGTTCTAAAGTGGGTAAACCACTAAATAGTGGACCGCGCAAATTATCGTCCCCAGGGACAAAAGCCACAATTGCAATTCCTAATTGCTTCAGTATTTGATTTTTTTGTTTGAATAACTGTTCATCCAGTCCCGTTTCAGGCCGCGGATAGTAATTATGCCAAGCTTGAATATTTTCAAAATTCGCATCGTTTGCCTTCAAGACCTCAACTTCTTCTCGCGTCAACGTACTAGCATTTAAGCTCACATTCATGGCTTGACTCACCAATGCGATTTGTGGCATATCAATAGCATCATCCATTCGAAGACCATTAATCCCATAACGACGCAATTCATCTAAACGAGCCATATCAAAGCCGATATTTTCAAGTGCTTGACCCGAAATATCAACCATTACGTCTAATTGATGTTCCTGTGCTAATTGGCCTAATGCGATTAGGCGCTCACGATATTGTGTCTGATCATCTTCGGGAATGTGCAGTGATGTAAATATGCCAGAAAAACCAGCCTCAGCCATTTGCTGTACATACAATCTTGTTTGTACGTCAAGCGACTGGTTTAAAAAAATTGAAAATCCAAACATTACTCTTCCTCGCTGTCACATTTAATGACTAACCTGTTACTTACTTATTATCACTTTAATTATACCTAATCAAAATATGATTTCAATTTTAATGTTTTATATTTATGCATTAAATTATTATTTCAAATTTCTGAGATATACCTTCAAATCCATAATAACTATCGTCAGCATTCAAAAAAAATGACAGAACGCATCTCCGTGTTTTTATTTAAGTATATAATCAAGCAACCACTGCCATGTTCATAATTGCTATCAAACCCACCAGCATCCAAAATAGCCACAAAAAAACGCCAACAAATTGTTAGCGTTCACTCAATTAGATTGTATTAAATACCAGCAAAGGCTTGTTGCATATCACGAATCAAATCTTGACTACTTTCAATGCCAACCGAAATTCGAATCAATTCATCGGTAATGCCATTTTCAATTCGAATAGCTCTTGGAATCGACGCATGGGTCATCACTGCAGGTACTTCAATTAATGACTCAACCCCACCTAATGACTCGGCTAATTTAAAGATTTTCAGTTGTTCAACAAAGCGCTTTGTGTCTAACCCACTTTGCAATTCAATTGAAATCATACCGCCAAATCCATGCATCTGCGTTTTAGCAATCTCATAGTCAGCCGTGTCGATCAACCCTGGAAAATAAATTCGTCCCACTTTGACTTCCTGCTCTAAATACGCCACTAATTCAAGCGCATTCTGATTGTGTTTAGCCATGCGAACAGCTAGTGTTTTAATTGAACGTTGCATCAGATAACTATCTTGTGGCGACAAGACCGCACCAGTCGACATCTGAATGAACTTAATCCGGTCAGCTAATTTCTGCGAATTAACAACCACAAAACCAGCTAATAAATCACCATGCCCACCTAAATATTTCGTACCTGAATGAATCACAATATCTGCGCCAATGGTAATCGGTGTTTGATTATATGGCGAAGCAAAAGTATTATCAACCACCATCATCAGTTGATGCTGATGCGCCAATTGAGATAATGCTTTGATATCAAAGACATGCAACAACGGATTTGACGGCGATTCAAGATAAAGCATTTTTGTTGCCGGTTCAATCGCTTGTGAAACAATATTTATATCAGCCATATCAACCATGGTTGCTGTAATTCCTAGCGGTTTTAAGATTTTTTCTACCAACCGGAATGTCCCACCATAGACATCATTAGCCATAACAATATGGTCACCTGATTGCAATAATCCCATTGTGGCGTGAATCGCTGCCATCCCCGATGAAAAGGCAAAGCCAGCTTGACCTTGCTCTAATGCTGCAATAACTGACTCGACAGCAAAACGCGACGGATTCTCGCCTCGCGTATATTCATATTGTGCATCCCCACCCAACGTTTGTTGATGATAAGTTGATGTTTGATAGATTGGGACATTAATAGCCCCAGTTGTCGCATCTTCTTGAATACCGCTATGCATCACACGTGTTTCAAAATCCATATTCTCGCCATCCTTCATTTTTATTTATTGTAAATGAAGGATTCAATTTGTTCCAATTTAAAGGCCCATTTTAAATCCTAGACCATTTTACGTTGTCGCCGACGATAAAGCAAAATAGCTAATAACGTAAACACAACTGGCCCTGAAATAGTCCAAAAGGCATCATGCCAATGATGTTTTAATAGTGGATCAAGGCAGGTAAAGAGCACGCTCAATGCTAATACAAAAAATGACACACCAGACACCAACCACATACTCAAACGATGCTTGAAAAACGAATACGGCTTAACAATTTTCTCGTTAAGATTAAAGAATGGATATGCACCCACTAAAAATAAATACGGTAAAGCCGTGGACACATTTCCCATCAGTGTTAGGATATTATAAAATCCACGTGCAGATGCACCACCAAATGAAATCGCTAATATCAAAACAATCACAACACCAGCTTGATACCACATTGCATTACTAGGCATCCCTTGCTTATTCAAGCGGACAATATGATCTGGCCATAAGTTCTTGGGCGTCCCTAACACAAATGATTTTAATGGTGAATATATCAAAACAAAAAACGATCCCACATAGACAATAAACATATCTAGACCAACAAAACGAGCAAACCACGACCCGATTGTCGTTTGCATTGTTGTACTTAGTCCTAATTGCTGTCCAAACGTCACACCTAAATTATGCATCATAATGTAGGTTACATTCCCTAAGTTCACATCATGATCGTCTAAAAGCTGTGACCAATTGGCGCTGACACCCCATAAAAAGATTGATAGCGCATATAAGATGGCAATGACTGCTGTCGCAATCAGAATACCTCGTGGAAAATCACGCTTAGGTTGTGCCATGCTGTCCGTGATACCACCCATAGTTTCCATACCAGCATATGCGAAAATCGCAAAAACAATGAAGCCAATCATCGACACAGGCGAATCAAATGCTAAATTGGGACTATGGATAAATGTCGTCAATCCCTGAATAGGTTCAGCTGTTTTAAATCCAGTTTTAAATAAAATAAAAAAACTAAGCAGGAAAAAGGCACCGTTTAATATGACCATCATTATGCCACCAAACGACGATACTTTAGCAATCCAATTAATACCTTGTGACGCGAAAAAAGTCACAGCGATAATCCAAAAAACAGCTAAAATACCGATAGTTTGCGTTGCATTCAACCCAAATAAAGACCACCGTTGGGTTTGATCTGATCCATTAATAAAAGTCGATAATGGTATCCAAATTTTTGACGAGGTCGCTACCAACCAAGTCAGCCACGATGCCATCCACATAAATGTACCAATAAAAGCAATCTTTGGCCCGGCCGCCCCCTCAATCCATGAATAAATGCCACCCTGTGCTTGATTAAACGCGGCGCCATATTCCGCCATCATGATACCAATCGGTAAAAAGAACAACACTGCGGCAACGACATACCAAATAATACTAGCGTAACCCATTTGCAGAAAGGCAATTGGTGTATTTGAAAAACCAAAAATAGTTGAAAAAATCATCATCACCAACGTCGTCAGTGTGATTTTCCTCTGTGCGGTAGTTTGTTTTGAAGCCAAGATATTCCCCTTAAATTCCCCAATAGCGTTTAATTACAATTATTCTTAAATGATGCGTCACACAGTTTCAAAATTATCGAACAGTAGTCGCAACACACAATAGAAAATTGTACACTATTCTTTAAGTTGAAAATACTATTTTTAAATAAATTTATCAAAATTCTGTATATTTAACCGATTTAATTTGCATCTAAATCTAATGAGTCTAGCACGTCCATTAACTTATGTTGTACTTTTGGTAAACTAAGTGCTTGAAGCTCATCACGCGACATCATTTTTTCATTAGCTTGAAGGCCACGCTGCTGACGTCGAACCAACCAAATTTCCCATCGACGATGTGTGAAAACATGAACGACAGGTTTAATCGTAAGCTGTTCACCCGCAATTGCTTCAATCGTTGAAATTTCTTGTAGTGGAAATGTCCAAAAATCTGCCAACAAACCTGTCGCTGGTCGCTTAGCCATTAACAACCGCCCCTCGTTTTCAATCACTTCAGCCACAAATAATTGTTTCACAGGTTTAGCTTTTGGTGTCTTAACTGGATAATTGGCTTCGACATGGTCCCGATAAGCAGCATTAAATTGTCGTACAGGCGAATTAATCGTATCTGGATTTTTTGCTGTCATATAACTTGTACCCAAGTCCATAATTGCTTGATTAAAATCACCTGGACGTTTAGGATCGACAATTGGTGCAATCGCATCATAAAAAATTTGCCGAGACTTTGCTTGAGCAATATCAGCATCAATTTTTAATAATCGGCTAAAAACACGATATTGATTGCCATCAATTGCAGGGACGACTTCCCCAAAACTAATTGAGCTAATCGCAGCGGCTGTATATGGACCAATACCTGGTAACGCCTGTAAGGTTGCACTCGTTCTTGGCCACTGGTTATCTAACTGTTCAACCACATATTTAGCCGCTTTTTGTAAATTTCTGGCTCGTGAATAATACCCCAATCCTTCCCATAATTTTAATACTTGCGCTTCCGGCGCATTCGCTAATGCTTCAACCGTTGGCAATGCCGCCATAAAGCGATTAAAGTAAGGAATCACCGTCTCAACTTGTGTTTGCTGCAACATAATCTCAGAAACCATGACACGATATGGCGCTTGATCTTGTCGCCACGGGAGATGTTTACGCCCCGCTTGATCATACCAAGTCAGTAATGTTGCTCGAAATGCTTCAATTGTTGCCTGATCCCAATGTTCCATTCATTTTCTCCACTGATTCAAATCATTTCTTCTACCGATATTGTATCGATTATTTTTTTCATTCCGCTACACATATTATCGCATGTTAGAAGATAAATGTTCTCTCGCCCTAATTAGTGTAAATAAAAAAACCGCTGCATTAACTTGCAACGGCGAGTGATAATTGTCTATCTTCCAAGCCAAATGATATTAATATCCCTCATATCTAATCACAGCGCTATCTAAAACTGTTACCACGACTACCTACTTATCAGCAATGACTGATTTGACTCCACAAAGTGCGCTTGAATAACCCGACTGATTAGCACAATCATTAGTCCAACTAATAAACTGGATACCGTCACATCACTCAACCAATGGGCCCCAATTCGAACACGACTCAACGCTGTTAAAATGCCCATTGCCAATCCAAACCATGTCAATCTCAATTGCCATTTCACCGTTTGACGCGGGACAAAAAAAGTCAGATACAAATATAGCCACCCTGACATCGTATGCCCGGAAGGAAAGGAATTATGGCCATTGGCCCCATTCAAATGGTACCAAGGCGTGAAATTACTGAGATGGCCCATTGTTGTCATTTCATATGGTCGATACCGTCCCCATAGTGTTTTCATATCATTTATCGTCGTTGTGGCCACTAAAACTAACACAATACCACCAAGCGCTGCCTGAACTAAATATGTCTGCGTTGCTAAATCCTGCCGGCTCACCCAAATTTTAAAAATCATCGATAATAACAACGTTAACACAATTGCAAGCGACCAACGCAAGCTTTCTGGGTAATTAACAACTGCACTTGTATTATTAGCTACCCCCATCGGAATTCCTTGCTTTAAATTGCTGACCATTGAGAAGGTATAACTCAACATATCCTGCAATGCGCTTAACATCTCAATAAATGAGAAAATGAGCGCGCCCAATACCACGCCATATCGAGTTAAATCACCTTTCAAATGTTCAAAACTCACCCATGCAATTATTTGCATAGCCACAAAAACAATCGTTTGTGCACCTGTATCGGCATAATTTTGAAATATATTCCCGAAAATTGAACGTTGATTCATCAAAAAGCCACTCACAGCTTGATCAAAAAAAGTTGCCATTCCTAAGATGATAAACCCGATTAAAACTAAGCTACCAATAACACGTCGTTCACCTGCTGTTGTTTGAAAATCCTGTGTTTTCACAATCCTTCACCTTCACTTTAAATCATTATTAGAAATGCTCGTATCCACTTACTTCATGTTCAACACCAACCTTTTCCATAATGCGACACAATTATGAAGCGCTCCATTGCTGTTTTCATTTGACATGCTTAATACTAGCTTTCATCTATCATTATTCGCCATTAATGTAATGACTTAAGTAGCTTTTACGTATCATTGCTGTAAATAAAAAACAGACAACAATATTTGCCTGATATAAACTTAATTTTGCTTACCGACTACTGGTAATGATATAAAGCGTCGTGTTGGTGTCACTAGTAATGTAATTCCCACAAAAAAGAATATTGTCAAAATAACATGAATGACTGATTGATCAATCCAATAACGGCCAATAAAAGCTGCCTTGTAACCAATCATCAATCATAATGATGCCCACACGTGCAAACCGGCATCGTTATACCTTCTAACTGTCATCGCTAGAAATGGTACGAATGTCGCTAAATAAAAGACCACCCGTAGTACAACTAAGATGACAATCACTACTCCTCTACTTTGCGCGAATTCATGAAAAAATTGCTGTCATTGTTGCTGGTCGCTTAGCTTTTCATGTAATTCCTGTTGACTAATTGCTACCAATTTTGACCATAACGATAAAATAGCTACCAAAATCCAAATCAAATAAAAGACCACAGCACTTAGCACAACACTCCAATAATTTTTACGTGATGTAACACCCGAAAAATCGACATAATGTCGGAAAAATTCTTACCATGCATTAATCATCATTGATACCCACCTTCCTTTCTTCAATATACTTTTAAGCTTATCTACCAAATTAGAAGAAATGCTACCTAGCTAATTAATATTCTGTATTTTTTATACGAACAAAAAAGGTATCCCTTTACAAATATGAAATCATGCAAAAACAGCGATAAATCTATCGCAATTAGAAGCAATAGTACGTCAATGCACTATTTAACGGAAGTCAACGTGTTTTCAAATATAAAAAAAGCACCGATGTGTTCAAGTAATTACTTGACCCATCAGCGCTCTTTAACTATTTATGCCGTCGGTGGGAATCGAACCCACACTCTCTTGCGAGAACGGGATTTTGAGTCCCGCGCGTCTACCTATTCCGCCACAACGGCTTGATTACTGTGTGTTCAGCAATCGAGATTATATATAATGAGATTAACAATCTCGAGGGCGGATGATGGGAATCGAACCCACGCATGTCGGTACCACAAACCGATGTGTTAACCACTTCACCACATCCGCCATTATATAAAGCAGGGGTAGAGGGAATCGAACCCCCACCAACGGTTTTGGAGACCGTCGTACTACCGTTATACTATACCCCTAATTAATGTTTAGAACAAGTTATTTCTTGTTCTAATGGCGCGGGAGGGAATCGAACCCCCACCAACGGTTTTGGAGACCGTCGTACTACCGTTATACTATACCCCTAATTAATGTTTAGAACAAGTTATTTCTTGTTCTAATGGCGCGGGAGGGAATCGAACCCCCGACACTACGAGCTTCAATCGTATGCTCTACCAACTGAGCTACCGAGCCATTAACGGTCACAACGGGACTCGAACCCGTGATCTCCTGCGTGACAGGCAGGCGTCCTAACCACCTAGACCATGCGACCAATGGACGTTACAGGGATCGAACCTGTGACCCCCTGCTTGTAAGGCAGGTGCTCTCCCAGCTGAGCTAAACGTCCATATTGTTTGAAAATTCTTTCGCAACAACAAAAATTATTATACAGAATATTTTTTACAATTGCAACCCTTTACGTCGCATTAAATGTCAAACTTCGCCATAATTAGACGTTTGTGTATACCAACCAACCATGTCATCAACCGAGAGCGTTGAATTCATTTACATTTTACCGTATAATTGATAATTGTTGAAATAATTTATGGTAGTGTAGCCAAGCGGTAAGGCATCGGTCTGCAAAACCGTGATCGCCGGTTCGATTCCGGTCACTACCTTTACTAAATTCCTTCAAGTCCTGAGTCTGCTCTGCAGTCCAGATTACGTCTCATCCCAATAACCTATCGTCATGGTAACAAAGGGTCAGACCAATTTTTTTAAGCGTAAATAAAAAGTAGCAGACGGGTGTCTGCTACTTTTTTCTATCTAACAAATTCATCTTATACGACACGCTTAATTTACGCGACATCTAGCCCAATACTGCTTGCCATTCTGCAAACATTTTATCGGCTGTCATTGCTTCTGCCTTATCAAACGATGCTTGTTTCATTTGCTTTGCTAAGATTGCATCCTGCAAAATTATCGCAACCTTAGCTCCCAATGTGCCATAAGCTGCATTAGGAACAACAAAGCCATTGACCCCATCTTCAACAATCGACGTATCATTAGTCGTGTAATTGATATCATATGATACAATTGGCAGCCCATAACTCAAGCCCTCAACCAAATTCATGCCAAGTCCTTCACCAACAGACGTTTGGACTAAGATCTGTGCTCGTGAAAGCGCGGCACTAACTTCTGCTTGATGCCCATAAGGTGTGAAAATAACCGCTGGGGTTAACTGTAATTCAGCAACAAGCCGTTGCAATTTCTTTTCATATTCAGCATCAGTCGCGTAACCCATTAATTCTAGCGTTGCATCAGGCACAGTTTTTCGCAAGGCTGCTAAAGCACGAATTGCATCTTCTGGCCTTTTTTCAGGACTCAAACGGCCCAGATACAAGACGCGATTTGTAATACCTGAATCAACGCGTGCACGATTATTTGCTAATAAATCAGCTGAGACAAACGTATTTGGCGCCGCTTTAACTGTTAAGTCTGGGTAACGCGCTTTCAAATCATCTCTTTGTGCCTTAGTTGGCACCAAAATCATGTCATAAGCATGTTTTCGTTGATCCAAAGCTAATTCATATGCTGGATATGGTTTACCCGTTCTCGGCTTCTTAGCGTCTGGCGTGTGAATATCATGGAAGTAGGCCATTTTTTGACCAGCACCTGAAACCTCGCTAATCACGCCATCAAGCGAGCGACGATCCGAAATCAACACGCTATTCGGATACTGTTTAGTTAGCGCTTCTAAAAAGAACACAAACAATTCATTTTCTGTATTAAAACGCCATTGTTTACCCTGATAATCGAGTAATTTCCACATCGTTGGGAATAACTGACCATTAACGTTCATGTGCAAAACCTCAAGAACTGGTACCTCCGCCTGATTCAAAAAGCGTTGGACACCAACTTGACCATCTGCATGGAAGGTATCAATCGATGATTTGAATCCTCGCCAATCCCAGTTTTCGCGAATGGTTGGATTACCTGCCCGGTCATTATAAGTAATATCATTGACTAAGCCAACAGTTGCCGGCATGACATTGATGCGTGCAATCTGTTGCCCAAAGCGATCAAGGGTCGAATAGTTTGGCCCTTGTCCCGTAATATGATAGGTATCCAAAGGTAATTCAGGTATCAAGCGTAGATTCTGTTCTTGTCGAACCACCTGAGTCGTTCCTTGAAAAAAATCATACATATTCAAAACCTGGTCAGAAGATAATCCAATATCATGCAAGTCGCGATCCAAAAAACGATTATAATCACGAGTCACATACAATGCTTTTTCACCCTGCTCATTAAATAACCGTGTCCGACGTGCTTGTGCATGCTCAGTCCCAGAGTTAAATGCAAAAATATTTTCACTAACAAATAAATTCATATCATTCTCCCTCACGTTGACTAGCAATCGCTGGCGAAGCGGCTAATTTAGCTGGCCAAACCATGGCTGCATCATCAATTAACGCCTGCCAAGCTGCCATCACATTTTTTTCAGAATAACGTTGTGCTGAATCATAAGCCCCATCAGAATAGCGTTGTGCCAACTGTTCATCACGCAAAACCTGCAACATTGCATCTGCCATTGCTTGATAGTTTTCATACGGTACAATACGCCCATTCACATCGTCTTGCACAATTTCATTTGGTCCATAATTAACATCATAGGTGAACGAAATAAGCCCATGCGAAATTGCTTCCATGATGGCCAAATTGAACCCTTCCATGCGTGACGTCAAACCATACATCATCGCGTCATTTTCGACAGCATCAATATCGGTTGTATACCCCTTCATCGAAACTGCATCTTCTAAATGATATTCAGCAATGGCTGCTTCAACTGCACGCCGTGCCTTAAAATTATCTGTGCCGTCAGCATAACCATATAAGTCCAATGTCACTTCAGGGAATTCTTTTTTCACAATCCCAACTGCACGTACCAAATCATCTAAATGCTTTTCCCATGCAATTCGCGCAAAAGCAATCACTTTACCAAATGTCCGTGCCTTAACTGGTACCCGTTTAGCATTCAATAGCGCGTCATCCACAATACCAACTGGAATTGTGAACAAGGCATTTGTTGGTACAAAACGTGCCTTCACATCTCGTGTTTGTTGCGGCGTAGCCGATACGACTGAATCATACTGATTGAGGGCATTCATAGCGTACTCGTAGTTGTTATTCAAGATTGAGTGCATAGGTTCTTGTGCATCACCAGCGTGTGAATTATGCAAATGCATCACTGTATAGGCTGGCTGTTTCAATCGCAATAGGCCTTCATCGCCTAGATGCGCACGATCAAGAATAAAGATATTGGGGTGATCAATTGACCAAAAATCACGATTAATTAAATCAAAAAAATGCGTTGTTAACGCTTCAATTGTGTCGAATTGATACACTTGTCCGTCAACTTGATGCAAATGCCAACTTGTTTTTGTCAAACCAGTTTGGTCAGCCATTGTATGTTTATAGTACGCTTCTAGGACTGGTGTGCCATCTTGTGTTACCCAGCTTTCAAGTTCAATTTTATTGTCGGGAGAATACCATTGTAATAATGACCGAAAACCTCGTGAATCATAATGATCAACGCGGAATAAATTATTGTACCCGTCAAATAATTCAACTGAGCGCACTTGCTGATGACGCAATTTATCGTAATTAACCCGTGCAACCAACTGACCTTGCGCACTCATCACCAAAAATCGACTCTGTTCATCCTCGTTGACAAACGAGACTTGTGAGACACCAAAATCTAGCATTTCTGCTGTTAATTGTTGTGCTTCAACATGTGCAGTCCCTTGAAAATAATCAAACATATTGATTAATTCATCATCTGAAATACCGGCTGCATTCACATTCACATGGCCGTTAGGGTCCCATTCACGCAAAACAAGGCGTTGTGCCACATTAAAATGTTTGAACAAATTAAATCGTTTGATTTCAGCATGTTCAATCCCCGATTTATGATCAGGCATTGTGGCATTAATATGAAAAATCATCTCGTTGCTCCATTCATCATTTAATTTATAATATATCTTTTTATTATCGCACATCATCCTTTAGTTACCGTTAACAAAGGACCACTTTTCATATTTTGATAAGAATTCTTTAATACTATCTGCACAAGCATAATCACGGCTTAAACTAATTCAATACTAATGATCACCCATATCGCCTCACTTTTTATTGAGATTTTAGTCCGCGTCTTTAATCATCCTCTCATCTAATAATCAGCAGTCAGATGACTCATTCTGAAAATAAAAAAAGTTTCATCCGATTAGTCCGTCGGAATGAAACCAATTTTTAATACCACTACTCAGCACACCTACAAACCGTCTTACCATCACAATGACCCGAATGCACCAGAAATTAAGTATCTGAATAATTTTATTTTTTTAAAACTAATACACCTTAATCACATGTCATCATGTTTAATCGTTAAATTTAAGCGCATATTACTTGGTAATAACTGCTTTAAGATTAAAATTTCCGCGCTGACAAGTGGATTTTATATCTCCTGCTAGGATTGAATCTTTGACACCTGGAATTGCCTGTGTTCCCGCCCAATCTTGGAAACTTCTTCCACCATCTAACGATAGCCAACTTTCTTTGGGCTGAATGCTTGCATCAAAGGCAAACTCACCCAAGCGTGTACTAAATGTTTCTTCACTTGAAAAACGAACCGGTTTATTATCTGGCGCTTTATACGTCACAACGACAGCATATTTCGACCCACTTTTAAGATTAACTGGTTTTGGCAAATATAACGTTGTGTACCCAGCCAAGCCCACTTTTTTAGAAATAACGGCATGATTGACCCCCTCGATTGTCTCAAGATGACCAGCGGTTGGCCCTTTATTCGGATCAACTTCTGTATAGACTTTTGCACTTATTTTCGCGCCATCCTGAGGCGTTGCAATGTTAATTCCTGCCACTTTTTGATTTGTGCCATTAACTGGGAAAATATTGGCCAAGGTCACAGTATCAGATTTCTCGGCCGTAAACGTGTTCCCAAACCCACCATTATCGAGCATATCGATATGGTCATAGGCCGAATTATTCGCTTGAAAAGTCGAAAACTCACCCAAACCACAATCTTCATATGACACCCAAAAATAACCATTACTATTAATTTTATGCTCTCCGATGTTTTTTGTCGCCGTGTGGACGTCAGCAAAATTATCTTTCATTAACCAAGCCCCAGGATGCTTAGGCCGACAATTAGCATTAAAATTGGTCACTGGATAATCATCATTATAGCCAACCATTGTAACAGCATGGTCTGCTTTACTTTCTTCACTTGAGAATGCCGCATCTGTCTCACTATTATAATATTGACTCACATAGAAAGACCACTCATTCGCATCAACTGAAGCCGTTAAATTACCGTTTTTAATTAACAAGCTCTTAACTAAATTGTTGTAACTCTTAAAACTTCCATCATTACGTTCATCTTTATTAAAGATTTGTGCATAACCGGGAACATTCAACCAATTTGCAAAATAATACGGTTGTTTAAGCGTATTTGTTATGCCACTAGAATACCTCAACATTGTATGCCATTCATTTGTTAAAAAATCTGCAAATGCTTGTGCTTTTTCTTCTGACCATTTTGTCAAATCCGTTGTATTATCTTTGATATTATGATGCTGCTGATCATATTGATTGCTCCATCTATCCTTCAAGTCATAAATACCCGTCCCCTGTTTACCACCGAAATACGGAAAATTCACTTCGGGGGGCAACCCCTTTACCAGAGCTTAAAACACTAGCAGTAAACGAGTCATCCTTTGCACCTTGAGTGGCAATTGCGTCAATTGATAAAACCGGATTCGTCGGAACATTAATTCCTAATCCGGGAATCGTATACGTACCCACTGGAAAAGTTGGATGTGCTTGCTGATTGACAGCTGTATTCATCAGAAAAGACGGGCTTTGTTGGATCAATTCTGGCGTTATTTTATGGTTAGCTTGACTAAACATTTTTGCATACTGTACTGCCATATTTTCGGTCATCGCATGTGCCCAACACGTACCTGTTGGCGTTTGAATATGATAAGGAAAAGACTTTATACCTTGTGTTCGAACTGGTGTCACCCAGTCTGGATGTGCATCAGCCAAAGAATATGCATGGGGCAACCCTGGTTGTGTGACATATTGATTTAATAAATAACTTTTAAATTCATCAATATGCTTTGCCTCGTCAATAGGTACTTTAGGATTATATTGGTTAGTAGTCAGGGATTTGTCATCTGTCTCGTAATTGATGTCCTGTGTGTCACAAGCCTTCACTACCACTGGACTAGCCACACTCAAAAGAATTGTTGCCAGCATAAACGCGCTTTTGTATCGCTTCATAAAATCACCTACTTTTCATTTTCTTAAAACATACAGATGATTAACATTAAATTCAATCATTTTCACAAAGCATTCACTAACCTTTCGAATAAAAAGCAAAAAAATAAAGCATACATCCCAAATTATCACCTATCAGACAAACTGACGCATAAATGGCAACGCGTTCGACACAGCGTATTTTTTGGCCAGCAAGCCTAAAAATGGCCAAAAAAAGACAAAGGTCACAAGATTCCTTTGTCTTTTGATTTAAAAAATTGACCAGACGAAGCCAGTTATACCTAACAAAATAGCGTATATGACTGCCGGTATAGCTGTCTTACGCAAAATAGCACCCTCTTGACCACCTAATCCAACCACCGCACTTGCAGCAACAATATTATGCACACAAACCATATTTCCTGCCGCAGCACCAATCACTTGCATCGCTAAAATCATTTGTGGCTCCAAATGAGATTGCTGTGCGACATGAAATTGAATTGGGGCAAATGTCAGCGTTGAAACAGTTGCACTACCCGTAATAAAGGCCCCTAATTCACCCAAGAATGGTGCAATAAATACCCAAATAGGCGCCGTAAATTGTGCCAATGAATTCGCAATATAAATCGGCATGCTAACCAAGCCTTGCGTATTTATACCAGAATTGCTAAATATTTGAACCATAATTAGCGTTACGACCAAAGTTAATCCTGTTGACACCATACTCCCAACGACTGTTCTTGCCTGTTTTCTAAGTGGTTTAAGGCTTCGCATTTGAATCGCCAATCCGATAATTGCCGCTACTACCAAAATTGTGCCAGGTGAATATAACAGTTGCCAATCCGAACTAATCGTCTTGAACCCTAAGATATTATGCCACGATAAATCGGCGAGATGTAGTAATTGATGTTGTAGTGGTTGAATAACGCGTGTTAACAGCAACAAAACAACGACCAATAAATATGGCACCCAAGCTTTAAATAATGACATCGTCTCAGCTTGCTTAGTCTCTTGCTTTAAATCAGATGAACCGGGATTTTCCAAGGCGTCTGACCACGGTGTCACATAAACCGACGCAGGTAACAATAATTTAAAGCGGACCGTTACAATAGCAACAATTAACATAATTAATGGGGTTAGTATTGATGCAAATTCATAACCAATCCAATGCACCGTTAACCATGCCACTAATGCATACACAATACCAATCAATAATGTCCATGGCAGCATTTCTACCCATGCTTGGTGATTCTTTTTTTCACGGCCAAAAAATCTAACCAGCAAGAAAACGATCAAAGTCGGTACAATGGCACCAGCCGTTAAATCTAATTGTGTAATTGTCCGACCAACATGCTGCATAAAATCAGGTCCATTTGCGACATTACTGAGACCAACGGTCAATGGCGTCCCAACCGCGCCAAATGAAGCTGAGGTCGAATCACCAACCAGCGCCAAAGTTACCGCAGCAATTGGCCGAAAACCAAGTGCCATCAATAATGGGGCTGTCACCATCGCCGGCGTACCAAACCCGGATACACCTTCAATTAATCCGCCAAACAAAAAAACGATGATCACGGTTAATACTCTCAAGTCACCAGTTACCGCAACAAACCCCCGATTAATTCTCTCAATCGCACCTGTCGTTCTCAGCACAGCTAACATCAAAAGTGCCCCAAATAAAATCCATAAAATCGGTAACGTTTTGTGAATTCCTTGCAAGATTGAAGCGCTCAGAACTTTAATTGGCATTTGCCAAAAAATAAATGCGCCAAATAGCACTATAATTGCACTATATGTCATTCCTTTAATTGCTGGCATATTTAAAATTGCTAAAAAGAACATTGGTAAAATAACTGCCAATAAGGCAATAATAATCATTACACTACCTCCATGTCGTTTAATTAATGTTTATATTTATCCTTTACTCCCTTGAGTTTTCTATCGTGCGTTCAATCTATATTATACAGAAAGCAAGTCACTAGACAATCAGCATGTTATTTGACCATGAATTGTTAGTACTTAATAGTCAATGTTATAATGAAGCTGTAACTATCGTATAAATTTAGCATTGAAAGGAAGGCTCATGGCAAAAATTGATTTAGGACAAAGCGGTTTAATTGTACCGGACGTTGCTCTTGGTGTGATGCGTATTGCAGATAAATCGGCAAAAGAAGCCGAAACCATCGTGGAAACTGTCTTGGCACATGACGTTAATTTTTTTGACACTGCTGACATTTATGCTGCTGGCCAATCATCAACCGTTCTAGGCCAAGCATTAAAAACAGTTGGTGTGGCTCGTGATCAAATTTTTATCCAATCTAAAGGTGGTATCATCTTAGAAAATGGCCAAATCAATGGTGATGGCTGGACGGGCCCACGCTATGATTTTACAGGATCTCACCTGATTGCAGCCGTTGACGCTGAGTTACAACGCCTACAAACCGATTATCTCGATGTTTTCTTACTCCATCGACCAGACACATTACAAGAACCAGATGCGATTGCCGAGGCATTTACAACTTTAGCCAAAGCCGGCAAGGTCAGACATTTTGGGGTGTCAAACATGAACCCTTGGCAAGTTGAATTCTTACAACAAGCACTTGACCAAAAACTCATTGCTAACCAATTACAGTTTGGTATCATGCACACAAATATGATTGATGCTGAATTCCACGTCAATATGCAAGATGCCCGTTCAATTGACCATGATGGCGGTATTCTAGCCTACTCACGTCTACATCACATGACCATTCAAGCTTGGTCACCCTTCCAATATGGTTTCTTTGAAGGCCCATTTATTGACAACCCAAAGTTCCCCGAAGTTAATGCTAAGCTTCAAGCGATTGCTGACAAATATAACGTCACTAAAAATGCGGTCGCGGTTGCTTGGATAACGTATCATCCAGCAAAAATGCAAGTCATCGTAGGTTCAATGAATCGCCAACGGCTATCTGAAATGACAGCTCATAATACTGTTCAATTAACTAATCAAGAATGGTATGATATTTATCTTGCTGCTGGCAATGATCTACCATAAAAAAATAAACAACTTAATCTCAAAGCAAAGGTTCGATAGATTATCGAACCTTTTATCTCTTTTTAAGTCAAAAAAAATGTCACTTTGTCATTTAAAAACTAATAGGAATGCATTAATATGTCAGCAACTTTTTTCATCATTCTCATCTACTTTATTCGTAAACAATTTAAATTTGAGTATCCCAAACGATTCCAATATTTAATTTTACCCATCATCACTGCTTACCTCCTATTTACCGGCTTACCCCATCGTCCACACGCTTGGTTAAGCGTTAGTTTAATTTTCATCATCGGTGCTTTAATCGGAACATTCCAAGGTGTTTTTGCCCAATTTAAAATTCCTGATGCCACTGATAACCGACCCGAGACGATTCTAATCAAAGGTGGTTGGCCATACTTACTTGGTTGGCTGATTATTTTTAGCATGCAGCTATTAATTATTAGTTATCTGGCCCACGAAGCATTCTCACCAATCGACACACTGCGTAATCTTATACTTGAGGAGATTCTACCATTCAGACGCATTGGTGGTGAAAATTGGTGGCCTCTATATGCGCTATCCACCAGCGCTGGTTTCGGTTATACTGCCACCTTAGCCTATCGTTCACGTCTATTTCGTCAAACAATTCAGCGTCATACACATCAAAAAAAGCATCATGTATCATGATGCTTTTTTATCTGGTTAATTGTGCTGATTCCGCAACCATGTGGTCAAGTTCGGCTTCAGAAAGTGAAGCAACCATCAAATCAATGGTCACCCAATGCCGTTTATTCATATGAAAGCCACGTTCAATCCCACGTTGTTGCACCATTTCATCAACATGCGCAGGTGTTAACTTGATATTAATCAAAATATGCTGATCTTTTTCAAAGATCGCAGCATACATTTTTTGATTAGAGCGATGTTTTAAGACATGCCATAGTACCGTTTGTTGTCGTCCTGGTTGATTAAACGGATACGCGAGGTACCCACCATTCGCCGACAAAAAGCGTTGAATCACATGGTCCACTTCCGACATTTTCTCACACTTTCTTCCGTGTTAAACCCTATCCACCAAACGCATAAATTCGACGTCAATGGCTATCTTACAACACCCAACAATCACATTTATCCTTTTCCTACCGGTCCTGATAACCATTTGGATGTGTTTGATGCCAAGTCCAGGCAGTTTTAATAATCTCTTGCACAGATTCATACTTTGGTGCCCAACCGAGAACTTCACGAGCTTTTGTTGAATCTGCCACAAGCGAGTCTGGATCACCAGCTCGCCGTGGCCCAATCTTAGCTGGAATAGGTTGTCCTGTGGCTTCACGGGCAGCTTCAACCATTTCTTTTACCGAGTATCCATTTGCTGTACCCAGATTAAATTGATTGGAAGCATTACCCTTTGCCAAATAATCTAGAGCTAAGACGTGTGCATCAACCAAATCCATAACTTGGACGTAATCACGCACATTGAAGCCATCTGGCGTTTGATAATCATCACCATACATGATGATTTCATCACGTTCACCCAAAGCTGTTTGTAAGATAATTGGGACAAGATGGGTCTCCGTTGGATGATCTTCTCCAATTGAACCATCAGCTTTTGCCCCTGCAACGTTAAAGTAACGCAAAGCTACCCACTTCAAGTCGTAAGCCTTATCGGCCCAAGCCATAATTTGTTCCATTTGTAATTTCGACAAACCATATGGGTTAATTGGCTTTTGCGGCGTTGTCTCCTTAATTGGACTTTCTTCAGGTTCACCATAAGTTGCTGCCGTTGATGAGAAGACAATTTGTTTCACGTCATGTTCTAGCATGACTTCTAGTAACGTAATCATACCAGCCGTATTATTGTCAAAATACTTCAATGGATCAGCCATTGACTCCGGTACAATCGAAGATGCTGCGAAATGAACAACCTGGTCAATTTTTTCCTGTCCAAAAACATCCGACAAAGCTTGTTTGTCACGAATATCCACTTCATAAAATGGCACGCCAGCCGGAACGGCTTGTCGATGACCAGTTGCTAGATTATCAACAACAACGACATCACGATGTTGCGTCAACAAAAGGTCTACCATATGCGAACCAATATAGCCTGCGCCACCTAAAACCAATGTACTCATTAACATTCTCCTTTGGTCTAACGAATCATCATTTATAAATTAATTATCATACTAATTGTTCTTTTTATTATAAACTTCTATTGATTTTCCGTCCAATCGATTGAAGCCTCTGCGGCCAATTCATCGCCAGCTATAATCTGGTGTCGAGATTGATTACCTATGACAGCAACGCGCGAAGTCACTATTTCACCCAAACGTACTTCGTGTTCAAATTTGATATTAACGTGTCGCGGTTCATGGGCCAATAAAAATTCAGGGCCTAAAATATCCTGCGTCCAATTCAGATATTTAGAATTATTGACATGCTGATTTGAGTCAATATCAGTAAATCGAACGCGATAATCCTGTTGTTGACTCGACATGTCATCCGTCATCGTCAAGGGGGCTGTTTGCCGTGCGATTTTCTTGACGATTGTCGGGTCAAAAGCTGCCGCAATATCCTCTGGGATACGAGCCATTTTCCGCTTTGTCATATCAATCATGGCATACAACGTATCAATTTTAATAATTTCAATTCCCTGCGCATCAACAAACGTATAATCACGCTTACAGAAGAACGGGTTAAGTTCTTTGGCATGCGTGCTCACCTTGATCCTCTCACCAATTTCTGGCCGGCGTTTGATGTCGATAATGTGCTGAAGAATAATCCAACCTAGTCCTAAATTATGAGTATATTCAGGTCCTACGCCATAATCAATCGCTTGTTCGGTTGAACTTAAAATAGCTAAATTCAAAATAGTTGGTAAATTTAATTTACCGGTCATATCACCTTCGTAATACAAAACTTCATGTTCAATTTCATAAACTTTCATGTTATTCCTATCAATATTGCTCTAATGACTCATACATTAGCGTCAACATTACCTTTCTATTTTGCTTGATATGCCAGATACAATGTCTGTCGATCAAGCCCGCGTGTTTTAGCAATCTGTTTCACTGCCGCCGTGGCTTTCATACCATCATCCACAAGTGCATCGACTGCTTCGATTGGTGATAATAGTGCCAATGGATCGTCAGCTACCGTCGTCTCTCGTTCCGACGCGCCCCCAACAATGACCACAAATTCGCCGCGAATTTCATTTTGATCAGCCCACGTTGCAAGTTCACCAGCAGTTCCTCGTAGGAACTCTTCATAGCGTTTAGTTAATTCACGGGCCAAAACAACTGGCCGTTCATTACCTAATGCTTTAGCTAAGTTAGCTAAAGTATTGCTTAAACGATGTGGTGATTCATAAAAAATAATTGTTTCCGTATGCTTTGCCAGTTTTTCTAACTCAGCGACTTGGTCTTTTTGTTTCCGCTGAAGAAAGCCATAAAAAGTAAATGGTTGCGGCGCCAAGCCAGATGCAATTAGTGCTGTAATACCGGCTGAAGCGCCAGGAATTGGGACAACCGCAATATCTTCGCTAATCGCAGCTTTGACAAGCTCATGACCAGGATCAGAAATTGACGGCATACCAGCGTCAGAAACTTGTGCAATATTCTCACCTTGTTTTAATCGGGCAATCAGCTCTGGAATTCGCGTGACCTTATTATGTTCATGAAACGAAATTTGTTTCGTTGTAATTGAAAATTGAGTCAGTAGGTGCGCTGTATGTCGTGTATCCTCAGCTGCAATTAAATCTACCGTTTGTAGCGTCTGAATTGAACGCTGCGTCATATCGTTTAGATTGCCAATTGGTGTTGGCACAAGAAATAACGTCCCAAATGATTGTTGACTAAAACTTTTTTGTGATTGCATCAAATTTTCCCCGCTAGCTCAAACTGGCTCTGCAAAACAAGCGTTTCAAGTGTTGTTTGCAAGCTAATATTCATATCCAACATTTGTGGTGCTTTTAATAGATTCTCTTGTACCTTCAAGATTGCCTCAAACGAATAACGCTGAGCGTCTTGTGCCCATGTTTTGGACTCTGGAAAATACGGCACAATATTCTCTTGATTAACAAGCAACAAAATATCACGCCAAGCTGCGGCAAATAATTGCAGCCATATCCGATTTAATGCTTTATTGGTAGCTAAAGGCATCAACGTTGTTTGCACTGTTAAAAAGGCTTGCGAATCTAATCGAACAATTTTTCCAACCAAATCCACCATTGCCATCCGGGCTGACATCAACCAATCATCGACTAACCATTCAGATGCTGTTGTCACACTATCTGTCAATTGGCTCACCAACTCAATGACTGATGCGTCATACCCCATCTCACGCAACGCTGCACGGTAGGCTTCTGGTGATTGTTCATAAAAATCAACCACTTGTGTTCGCGACACGATGGTTGGTAGAACTTGTTGTCGATTCTCGGCAATTAAGATGGCCAACTGTTGACCAACTGGTTCCTCAATAAATTTCAATAAGCCATTAGCTGCATTGTCAGTCATCGTATCGGCTGCTGAAATGATAAATATCTTTTGATCACCTTCAACCGCCGTTTTGGTGAATTCATCACGCAAAAATCGAATTTGTTCAATTTTAATTGACTGCCCATCTGGTTCAACCTCAATCACATCTGGGTGCTCATGTTTCGCAATTCGAAGACATTGCGAACATGTGCCATCAGGCTCGCCATCTTCACTCACATGTTCACACATTAAACGCATCGCCAACCACTCGGCGAACATTTTTTGACCGTGTCCTTTTGGACCCGTAAACAAAAAGGCGTGCGCTAATTGCTTGCTCGCCACTGCTTGTTTAAATTGCTCAACTAATTTTGGCTGTTGCCGTTTAATTTCTGCAATCATTTCAGTTGGCTCCATTGCACTTGCCGCCTTTCCCATTAACTTAATTCATTACACTCAATTAGCGCTTGCTTTAAAATTGGTGAAATTGCTCAACATCTTGAATAAAGACTGTCGCCCCACCAATTTGCACTTCCATTGGCATTGATGAAGTTGCTTCAAGCGATAAATCAAGACTGGCAGCGGGTGTCATAAATTGTTTGCGCGCATGCGCCGTCTCTTTAATCAATTCTAAAACTTCTGGTACTCGTTCATCTTCGATCCCAATCATAAAAGTCGTATTACCTGAACGAAGAAATCCACCTGATGTTGCTGTCCGTGTTGCTTGAATATTATGCTTAACAAATACCGACCCTAATTTATTTGCGTCCTTATCTTGTACAATTGCTAACACCATCTTCATCGACTTAGTCCTCAACTTTCAATTCTTGACTTAACACCTGCCACACATCCTCAATTACCTGTTCTAATGGTTGTTCAGCATCAATGACAACAATCCGGTCTGGTGCCATCTTTGCCAAACGATGATATCCCGCACTCACTCGCTGATGAAAAGATAAAGGATCCATGTCTAATCGATTAATTTCATCTGTTCGATACTGATTAATTCTAGCTAATCCCACTTCAGGACGAATATCTAAATAAATCGTTTTATCTGGCCAAAAATCCTCGATAGCAAATTGGTTCACCTGCAACACAGCCTCAAATCCAATTTCACGTCCTGCACCTTGATAGGCAATTGAACTGTCAACGTAACGGTCTGATATCACCAATTTTCCAGCGACTAATGCTGGCTTGATCGTTTTTTGAATATGCTCACGTCTTGAGGCCGCATATAGAAGGGCCTCAGTTCTTGGGTCCATCTCCGGATAGTCTGGGCTCAATACCAAATCACGAATCGCTTCAGCAACCACATTATCACGGCCACCTGGCTCACGTGTCAATAATAAATCATCACCATAATACGAACTTAACCGCTCAACAATCGCAGCTAAGACACTCGTTTTCCCTGCGCCATCTGGTCCTTCAAAACTAATAAATTTCCCTGTCATGATACTCCCTACTCAATTGCCAAACATCGTTTAAAACATTATTAGGTTTTCCCCATTCCTACTCTGGACGCATAAAAACGTTTTGCCAATGGCCTTTCATTTGACGTTCACGCGAGGCACGAAGCAAAAAGAAATATTTCTGTTTCGCAAAAGCCGTCTGTGCTTTAATCAAACGCGGATCAATATTACTTTCAAATAATGCTTCCTCTGACATTTTAGCTTTTTCGTAATCATATTTTGCATTATCGATTGCGTCAATTAACTGGTGATCAAAAACAGTTGAGTCCCATTTTGATCGTTTAGAAAGATTAAACATCACATTTGCGTCCTTCCTTCAACTGATTTTATCAGTGTAATTTCATCAGCATAATCAATATCACTTCCGACTGCTAAACCAGTTGCCAAACGCGATACGTTAATCCCAGCTGGTTTCAACAAACGGCTAAGATACATGGCCGTTGCTTCACCCTCAGCATTCGCATTCGTACCAACAATGACTTCGTGAATTTCTTCATGCTGTTGTAAGCGGGTCACCAATGATTCAATATTAATATCATCGGGGCCTTTCCCAGCTAAAGGCGATAAAACACCGTGCAATACGTGATATAGCCCATGAAATTCATTTGTGTTTTCAATGGCCATTAAGTCTTTAACTTCTTCAACAACCAAAACCGTCGTCTGATCACGTGACGTATCAGTACAAATGACACACGGGTCCGTTTCAGTTAAATTACCACAAATTGAACAAAATTTTAAATCACGTTTTGCTGAAATCAATGACTGAGCAAAGCCGGTCACATCTGCTTCTTGCATATCGATTGTATAAAACGCCAAGCGAGTAGCAGTTTTAATCCCAATCCCAGGTAACTTTGTATAACTATCAATTAATTTTGCAATTGGTTCTGGATACTGCATTTAAAACTCCCTTCAAGCGATTAATCGTGTTCAACTTCGACGATATCCGTACCAAACAGATTTAAGGCTTCTTTGACAACTGGTGCCTGAGTGTCAACTTCTGCATCAGTTGTTGGTTCATCAACAATTGCTGCCACGGATGATTCTGTGACCTGTTGCACTGCTGTTTGTTCAGGCTGTACAGCTTGTGAACTAGCATGATGATGCTCATTTACCCACTCAGTACGCAAAGCCGGCCATTCTTCATTCGTTATTAAGACTAATTGCCGTTCAGCTGGTGCATTAGTCAATGCTTGTACTTTTTCAGTAAGGGTTGCGATTAATTCCGCATTACGTTTCGTATTGTCCCGGAAAATTTCAAAATCAAAGCCTAAGACCATACCAGTTTCTGATGCTGCGATAGGCTTAGCTGTATTGAGCATTGCTTGGCTCGATACCGGTAATGTTGCAATCACATCAGCCCAAACACCAACCACGCGATTTAAATCACCGCGTGTTGCCTGATTCAAAACAGCAAACAAGTCTTTCGTTTCTGTGCTAGCTCGGTCAGCAACCCGTATCTTCTCTGCTTCGGGTACCACAGGCGTGCTTTCTGCGATTGGGGTACTCTTTGTCGACTCAACAGTCTTTATCGGCTCCGCCTTTGAATCGGATGATACAACTGCTTGACTACCAACTATCCCTACAGGCTGTGCGGATTCTGTTGTAACTGGCTGACTTTTTGCAGCAAGATTAGTCGTAGCTGGTCGACTCAATTTAACAGTTAATACTTCCAAATAGATGCTAGGTCGATTAGTATAACGAATTTGTTGTTGCGTTTCATTCAAAATATCAATCATGTGATACCACACCTCTGGTGCTTGTTCAGCTGCTAATTGATTAAAATTATTATCTGGTACTAAAGAAATCAATTCGGGTGCTTCTGTGCTGAGCAATAGGTCGCGTGCATAGCTAATTAAGTCCTCAATAAATCGACCTGCATCTTTACCAGCTGTTAAAACCTCCGATAGCTTAGCCAATGCTTTTTGTGATTCGTGGTTTACAACAGCTTGCACATACTCACCTAACAATGCCTGCGTGACTGATCCCGTCACAAGTAACGCATTTTCAAGTGTCACTTGTCCATTGCCAAACGACAATGCTTGATCAAGGATACTTAACGCATCACGCATCCCACCATCAGCCGCATTTGCAATGACTCGCAAAGCAGTTTCATCATAAGTATCACCACGTTCATTCAGAATATATACCATTCGTTGATAGGCATCGTTGGCATCAATTCGTCGAAAATCAAAACGTTGCGTTCGCGAAATAATAGTAGCTGGGATTTTTTGTGGTTCAGTGGTGGCAAGAATGAATATCACATTTGCTGGTGGTTCTTCCAGCGTTTTAAGGAGCGCGTTAAATGCCCCTGTTGACAGCATATGAACCTCATCAATAATGTATACCTTAAACTGCCCCATCGTCGGCGCATAGTTAACGTCTTCTCGAATCTCACGAATTTCATCAACCCCATTATTCGAGGCTGCGTCCAGTTCGATGATATCACCAAGCGTCCCATTATCGGCAGCTTGGCAAATTTCACAGGTACCATCTGGTTCACCATCAATGGGATGTAAACAATTCACCGCTTTAGCAAAAATTTTTGCTGCAGACGTTTTACCTGTTCCCCGTGGTCCAGTAAATAAATAGGCATGTGACATTTGATTTGTAACGAGAGCATTCCGTAAGGTACGGGTAACAACTTCTTGGCCAACCATATCTCCAAATGTTTGTGGTCGCCATGTCCGATAAAGCGCTTGATATGCCATATTGCACCCCTTTCAATTGTTATTTTTTCTCTCATTAACTGAATTTTTTTCATTGAAAACGTTAATTGAGATGACCATCTCAATCTGATGTGAGATGGCGCTAATCGTTTTAAACGCTTATTTATATCTTACCAAAAAAACATTAAAAAACGCACTAATTCAATTAGGTATTTGATTTTAATCATGACAAAATTTGGACAACTGTCTCGACCATTTGATCGTTAAACCAACTTTAAATAAAAATAAAATAAACGTCAGCTACTCGATAGAATAACTGACGCTTTTTAAGTTCTATAATCAGGCACAGCATACGATCTTCTTAGTGCTGCTGCCTTCCGACCCTGACACGGTTCGAAGTGCACACTTGCCTTGTCTTTCGACAATATATAGTATAGCACGCACGACAATTCGTGGCAACAATCATTCAACCACCAATAAATTTTCTAACGTGGTTCTTTAATAATCAACCGACTTTAAATACAAACCACTTGCCGGTGCTGTTAAACGTGCTTGTTGTCGATCCTTAGCTGCAAGTAGTCGTGGAATATCGTCAACCGGCCGAGTGCCCATACCAATTTCCAATAAGACACCCACCATAATTCGAATCTGATTATACAAAAAACCGGTGCCTGTAAATTCGAATGTTATTTCTTGGGTTGCTGGTTCCTGACTGATTTTAACGTCAGTTACCGTTCGAACCGTCGTTTTCGCTTGAAAACCAGATGCAGCAAAACTAATCCAATCATGTTCACCTAAGTAATCAGGTATCGCTTGGGCCATTTTGTCATAGTCTAAGCGTCTTGGCCAATAACCAGTATAATTCCGACGAAATGGCGCTCGGAATTCACGATTTGATAATTGATAACGATATGTTTTCGTATGCGCGCTATATTGCGCATGAAAATCATCTGCCACAATATCAACCTGTTCAATACCAATATCAAAAGGTAGCATAGTTGCCAACCCTTTGCGTACACCATTAGCGGGAATCTGATAAGGTAAATCAAAATGTACGACTTGTCCAAGCGCATGCACCCCCGCATCAGTACGACCTGAGCCCTGCACACGAATCGGTATCTCAGGATTCTTAGCCATTTGATTAACTGCTTTTTCTAATTCTCCTTGAACCGTTCGCTTTCCTGGCTGAACCTGCCAGCCATAAAAGTCTGTTCCGTCATATGCAATTATTGCACGATATCTTGGCATCTCACCCACTCCTTCAACCCACTCACTTTACAAACTAAATTTTCAGCCAAAAATAAATTTCATTCCAATCAATATCACGACAAACAATAAAAAGCCAGCCATCGCGATTGTATCCTGCCGTTGCCAAGTGAGCACACGATACTTCGTACGCTCAGTATCACCACGATACCCTCGTGCTTCCATTGCATCACCTAACTCAATGGCCCGTTTTATCGCATTAATAAAAAGCGGAATCAATAGTGGCACAAAAGCTTTAATGCGATGAATTAGATGTCCTTCATTAAAAAGAACGCCACGAGCACGCTGTGCATTCATAATCGTTTCAGCCTCATCTAGTAACGTTGGCACAAACCGTAAAGCAATTGAAATCATCAAGGCTAGTTCAGCGACTGGTACGCCAATTCGTTTCAACGGCTTCATCAAAGCCTCCATGGCATCAGCGATTTCTAGCGGTTGCGTCGTCAACGTCAACACAGTAGAAAAAATAATGATTAACATAAAACGGACAAAAATTGCCGCCCCATTAATCAGGCCGTCAGTCGTTACTTTAATCCAACCAAATTGCCACAGTACAGTCCCCGTGGTCACGAAAAAAATCTGCAGAAATGTCGTTAGCAACATCAGAAATAAAAGTGGCCGAATACCGCGCAGAAATGTTTTAAATCCCAACCCTGTCATCATGATGACTACAAGAGTCAACAAGCCGGCCAATAAATAAGCGGGAACCGATGTTGCCAAAAAAATCACAAAAATAAACAAAATACTTATGATTAATTTGGTACGTGCATCTAGTCGATGAATCCAAGAATTACCGGGCATGAAACGTCCAATAATGATTTTATTGAACATGTTGTGCCTCCTTTAAACGTGGTACAAGTTGCGCTACCAACGCATCAATATTCAAAACGTTATCTAAGAGCACCCCTTTACCAGCTAATGCATCAGCAAATTTTTTTGCCATCGGTACATCTAATTGCTTATTTTGTAACCATTCAGCATCAGAAAAAATCAATTTAGCGTCACCTTCTTTAACCACAGTGCCATTTTCAAAAACAACCACGTGGTCAGCGTATTGCGCCACAAACTCCATTTGATGAGTAACTAAAATCAGCGTCATTTGTCGTTCCCTTTGCAAACGTGCAAACAAAGCCATCAATTCATTTTGCCCTTGTGGATCTAAACCAGCCGTTGGTTCATCTAGAATCAATATTTCTGGTTCGAGCGCAAGCACACCAGCAATTGCAACTCGGCGCATTTGTCCACCGGATAATTCAAATGGCGAGCGCTGATCAAATTTCTCGGCCATGCCAACCGTACGTAACGCATCTATCGCAATAGCTTTAGCCTGCACATCAGTTTTTCCAAAATTCTTTGGCCCAAACATCACATCTTGTAATACGGTCTGTTCAAATAATTGTGCTTCGGGAAATTGAAAAACTAATCCCACATGCCGTCGAATCTGATTAGTCGCTGACGCTTTAGTATTCGCATCCAAAGTCATTTCGGCAATTTTAATCTGACCTTGATTTGGTAAAACAAGACCATCCAATAGTTGTACCATTGTTGATTTTCCTGAACCAGTATGTCCAATAACAGCGGTGAATTGATTTTCTGGCATTGTGAAATTCACATCATATAACCCCGGCGTTGCAAACGGCGTATCTACTTGATATGTAAAGCCTACTTTGGTGAAATTGATTGCCATATCCAATTTACCATCCCTTCTGTCGTTTGGTAATCATCAGGTACATCAACACCCTTTGCGGCCAACTTTGCTTTTAATTGCTCAGCAAACGGCACATCTAATCCAAATGACTGCAATCGTTTGGCATCGGAAAAGACTACGGACGGTACACCGGTTTCAATCAATGACCCGTCATTAATAACAATCACCCGATTAGCACTCGCTGCTTCTTCAATATCATGCGTAATTGAAATAACCGTCAATGCCGAGCCTAATTCTTGTTTCAATTCTCGAACTAATTGCACCATTTCCCGCCGACCTTTTGGATCGAGCATCGACGTTGCTTCATCTAAAATCAAAACTTGCGGTGCCAATACCAAAGCACTCGCAATCGCAACCCGTTGTTTTTGTCCGCCTGACAGACGTGCTGGCTCACGCGCTGCAAACTTCCACATATGCACGCGTCGCAATGCCTGTTCAACTTTTTGTTGCATCACATCTCGAGCGATGCCTCGATTTTCAAGTCCAAATGCCACGTCATCGGCCACCGTAGCACCAACAAACTGATTATCGGGATTTTGAAAAACCATGCCAACTAAATCACGAATCGTCCAGACGTTTACAGGTTCCGCCAAAATACCATTGATTCTAATTTCACCAGCACTAGGCTGTAGTAAGTAATTTAATAATTTGGCTAATGTCGACTTACCCGAACCATTATGTCCAATGACAGCAACCCACTCGCCAGCATCTATTGTTAATGATAAATCCTGTAATGCTGGTGTTTCTGCTTCAGGATAGGTGTATGACACATTTTTCAATTCAATCATTGTTGCCATTTTGTCACTTCTCTCACTTGTTAATATTAATGATTCAAGTTTTCTCTTTTAAAATACTGTTTTTATTTTACCAAATATCCGTTGCTTCTTGTTACAATTAGTATACAATAGCTGGTTGCCAACCAAAGTGCAGCATAAGATACAACCGGTTGACAACCGCTCACTATTTGAAAAAATGTAAAAAAGAGGCATTCTCATGACTGAAATTGATTTATCGCATTCCAATGACTATCGCAACGTCACTGATTATTATAAAAATATGTCTGACGAGGCAATTCGTGCGGATTTAGATACCAAAAGAAGCGACGTGGTTTCAATCATGCAAAACCTCACTCATGATTTTAACAAGGCCACTGCCGTTCGCAATAGCAATGCTTTTGCGACGCGTAAATTAATCTTTTTAAATCCTGTTAATGCGTCATTCCCCGATCGCACAGAAGGTGCAAAAAAATGGGACCGACGCGGATCAGTTGGCACTTATAATTATGAACACGTTGAACATCATCGTGTGACAGACTATGCAGCCGTCTTTGATCAATTACACCAAGAAGGTTATACCATTTATGCGGTTGATAATATTGAAAGCTATCACCCAACCAACCTTTTTGAAACCCAATTCCCCGCCAAGTCAGCTTTTATTTTCGGTGAAGAAAAGATTGGGCTGGCCGATGACCTGATTCGTGCTGCTGATGCCATGATTTATATTCCACAAGCTGGCAGTGTGCGATCACTCAATGTATCCGTTGCCCACGGTATTATCATGGCTTTCTATGCGGCCCAACATCCGAACAAAAAATGACTTTTTTACTAAAAAACAGCCACTGATGGCAACCCTTTTAGACCACTTCTTGCTGTCTAAACTTGCTTACTATCAGCCCACGGCTGTTTTTTATTTTATTCATTTAAATCGTTGTAACTTGATTTACTTTCACCATTCAAGTAAGTGCCAATTGTTTTCATCACCCATGGCATAACCCAGTGGTCTAATCCAAATGAACGACCAACCCCATTCATGAGAGCAATACCAACAAAGGGCAACAAGAGGGCTGAAATTGAAAAGGACATCCCCATCATGACAAATGACAGCAGCATCGTCAAAAAGCCAGCGATACTCGTGAAAAATCCCAAGAAAAGTGCGACACCAACCCCAGCAAAAAGCATACCAAAGCCACCACCAATTGCGGCACCAGTAATCATCAGATAAATACCAGTAATCAAACGCAGCGGCACCGTCCATAACGTGTTCCCCATATTGGAAGAATTACCTTGCGTTGATGTGCGTTGATGTGGCGTTCGGAAAAACTCTCGTAGGAGATATTGAAAGACTTGGTAAAATGACCCCAAAGTTAGCAAAAAGCCAATATTACTCCAGTGTTTATACTCACTAGCTAAGAAACCTGACAAACTAATATGCCGCCGTACAAAAGCAACGCCATAATGCGCACCAACTGTCACAACAAACCCATTGTAACGCCCTTTAAAGCGCTTTTTAGTACCCTTACCCGTTAAATCAAAAACGAGATTGGCAACGGCCGTATCAGCCCCTGAAACTGCCCCGTCCACATTCTGAATGGTCCATCCAGTGGTTGGGTCATCCGGATTAGTCCGTGCTAATTCTTGATATGTTGCGACATCACCTACGGCATATATATTTTCCTGTCCTACAATTCGGGAATAGTCGTCCACAAAGAAACGGCCTTGCTCATTCGTTTCTAAACCATAATAATCTAACGTATCTTTGGCCTTAACACCAGCTGCCCACATTAACGTTTCAGTTGGCATTATCGTTCCATCTGAGAGGATAATTTCATGTGCTTTGACTTGAACAACACGTGTGTTCTTTAAAACATTAGCGCCTTGCTTAGCCAAGTACGCCTCAGCCTTATTGGCAAGATTCACCTGTCCTAATTGACGCAGAATATCTGATTCAGCTTCAATGAGAGTTACTTTAATGTCATGTTCAGATAAATTATTAGCAGCTGCTAATTCCTTGCGTTCATCAAGTAAATCACCAGCTAATTGCACCCCTGTGAAACCAGCCCCGACGATAACCATATTTAACATCGTTTTTTTGACCACTGGATCCAATTCGATCGCCGCTTGCCGAACTGTTTCTTCAATATGGCTTCGTAAACGAACGGCATCATTTAATGTCCACAAAGTATAGCCAAACTCACTTGCCCCAGGTGTATCTGCATCAGCTTGTCCGCCAGTAGCGATGACAAGTTTCTCAAAAGGCACACTACCAGTTGATGTTTCAGCAATTTTTGTTGTTTTATCAATTGCTGTGACATTGGCGGTCACAATCTTGACATTTTTTTGATGAATAAATAATTGACGCAAGTCAAATTGAACATCACTTGGTTCAATCCGTTTAGTTGCAACCTCGTGCAGACTTGTCCGATAAGTGAAAAATGGATGTTCGTCGATTAATACAATTTGATATTCTTTTTTATTTGATAGTTGACGCGCTAATTTTCGCGCGGTCATGACACCGGCAAAGCCAGCACCAACAATGACGATATTTTTTGTCATGTCATTTCTCCGATAATTTTTTACCTTTTCATATTCACGCTTAAATCCATTGTACCTTATTGAACCCCAGTTTATGTTAAAAACGCTGGTCAGTTATTAAATCCATTTAAGATTTCGGCCGTCATTCAACATTTCGCTTCAAATTCAGCTCGATAATTTGTTTCAAGAGGCTTTGCAGCTGATCAATTGGAAAATCATACGGCACTTGAATTGAGCCTTTGCCAAAGTGCAATCCTAGTTCAACTAACCGTTGTTCATAAGCTTGATTGAACTTTGGTAAAGCATAGATGCCTAGCCATTTCTTATTTGCCATGATGAGCATCAATGTCTCTGTTGCTTTTGTATGCCCAACAGGAAAAAAACCGGGCATGGCATATGCAACTCGTTCTTGCACTTCAGGATAAAGGATATGCACAGTTTGTCGAACAAATTGCATCATCTCACGTTGATTCCCAGTCAACGCCGGATCGTTAAAATACGTTTCAAAATCACGTGCTGGTGTCATGCAAAACTCTCATTTCGTTAATATTTTTATATGTTAATTATACATTCTAAGTTGTGTTTTGCATATTTGATCTCATTGTATTAAAAAAGGTGCCAATTACTCGGCACCTTAATAATTCTTCAATTCAACGACAATCGTTAGAACAATCTGCTCCCCTAATACTGTCTAGTATTGTGCTAACAACAATTCACGAATCTCTTCTAGCTTTGGTTGACGGGGATTTCCTGGTGTACATTGATCGTTGTAAACCAAGTCCATCAACTTATCAATTGAACTGTCCAAATCCTTCTTCGCAACCCCATTACCTGACAAAGTCAAATCGATTTCCAATGCAGCAGCAAGGTTTTCAATCTTCTTAATCAAAGCATCAACCAATGCTGCGTCATCTTTACCAGTCAAGCCCAAGAAACGAGCAATGTCTGCATAGTCTTTTTGAGCTGTGTAGGTCTCATAACGTGGGAATGGTGTCCGCTTAACATTTCCTGTCACAGCATTAAACCGGATGACATGTGGCATCGCAATTGAAATTGCCAAACCGTGTGGCAAACCAAATTCACCACCTGTCTTGTGGGCTAATGAGTGATTAATTCCTAAGAAGGCATTCGCAAATGATTGTCCAGCCAAAGTTGATGCATAGTGCATCTTTGTCCGTGCATCATGCCCTTCCTTAGTTGGGTGCTTAGGATCATATTTATATGAATTTTCAAGATTTTCAAAAATCAAACGGATAGCTTGCAGTGCCCATGGCCGTGTAAATTCAGATGACATGACTGAAACATATGACTCCAAGGCATGTGACAAAGCGTCCATTCCAGAGAAGGCGACTGTCCGCTTTGGCACAGTCATAACGAACTCAGGATCCACAATAGCAACTTGTGGTGTCAATTCGTAATCTGCCAATGGATATTTAACATGTGTTTCGTCATCAGTAATGACCGCAAATGGTGTCACTTCAGATCCAGTTCCTGATGTTGTTGGAATGGCAACCATTTGAGTCAAACTTTGGTGTTCAAACTTCACAATTCGCTTACGGATATCCATAAACTTCTGTTGTAACTCTTCAAATAAGCTCTTCAATGCGTCATCGTCATTTAAGATACCCTCATGTGATGCTGAATACTCGTACAAGAAACGAGCAATCTTTCCAGCATCAAGAGCTGAACCGCCACCAAGCAAAACAACTGTATCTGGCTTAAAATCAGCCATTTGGCGCGCAATTTCAACTGCTTGCCCCATTGTTGGGTCAGGTCGAACTGTACCATACAATGACGTTTTAACTGGTGTTACGCTCAAGTTAAATTGGTCAAGGACCTTATCAACAAAGCCAAATTGCACCATACCTGGGTCAGCCACGATAAATGCACGGCTCACACCTGGCAAATCTTGCAAGTAAGTAATTGAATTTGCCTCATAGTAAATGTCCTTAGGCAAGCGAACCCATTGTGGTCGATTGCGACGGCGCGCAACAGTCTTGATGTTCAATAAGTCGTAAGTTGAAAGATTGTGTGACAATGAATTCTTCCCCCATGATCCTGTTCCAAGTGTTAATGATGGACGTAATGCGTCTGTATAGATATCACCAACCCCACCGATTGAATCAGGTTGATTTACCAAAATACGTGAAGCTTCAACGGCGTCAGCATATTCTTTAACAAATGGATCATCTTGTGCACCAATTTGAATAGCAGCATTGTGTCCAGCCCCTTGATAGTTCAATAATGCGCGAACAATCTCGATTCCTTCTTCACGTGAAGCGGCCTTATAAATTGACAACAATGGGCTCAACTTTTCTGATGACAAAGCTTCACCAATGTTTTTCTTATCTAATTCGAAAAGTAAAACATCTTTATCTGCTGGCATCTTAATATCAGCCTTTGCAGCAATCCATTGCCCTGACATACCAGCCACAGGGCCTTGTACACCAAAGCCTTCAGCATTTGGTACGAAGACTGCATCAGCAACCTTCTTATAATCTTTCTTTGGCACCAAATATGCGCCTTGTTCTTGTAACTGTTTCATAAATTCATCGTAAACTTCAGCGGCAATGACAACTGAATTTTCAGTCGCACAAATCATACCATTGTCAAAACGCTTTGAAAGCAACAAATCTTCAACCGCGCGCTTTACATCAGCAGTTGCATCAACGTAAACGGCTCCGTTTCCAGCACCAACACCCATTGATGGGTTACCCGACTTCAACGCTGCATTAACCATTGATGGCCCACCAGTTGCTAAGATTGAAGCAATCCCCCGATTTTGAATCAAAGCTGTTGTGCCTTCCAATGAAGGCTTTTCAACCCATTGAATGAAATTCTTTGGTGCACCAGCAGCTACCGCAGCATCATAAACAATTTGTGCCGCATGTGCTGATGATTTTTGTGCTTGTGGATGGAAGGCGAACACAATCGCATTACGTGTTTTAGCCGTCAACATTGATTTAAAAATCGTTGTTGATGTTGGATTTGTCGTAGGTACAATTCCTGCCAAGACACCAAGCGGTGCGGCCAATTCAACTTTACCTGTGACACGATCTTCATTAATAACCCCAACTGTTTTATCATTTTTAATGGCATTATAAACTGATTCAGATGCAAAACGGTTCTTCGTGTCTTTGTCTTCAACAACACCACGACCAGTTTCTTCAACTGCCTCATGGGCTAATAACAATGAGTTTTCTGAACCTGCAAGCGCCATCGCAGCAACAATTTTATCAACTTGTTCTTGTGAATACGTAGCAAACTCAACTAGCGCTTTTTGCGCCTTTTCAACTAAATCACCAGTCATCTTCTCAGCAGCTGCAACGCGCGCTGCTTTTTCTTCAGGTGTCAAAACCTTTTTGACTTTCTTAGGTGCAATTGTATCAACCATGTTAACTTCTCCTTCAAGATGTCATTTAAGTTTGTGCATTTATTAACAAAGATAAGTATAGCACCTCACAACTAATTGTCAACAATTTATGATCATTTTTACATGCTTACTTTTTCCCTGAATGGTAACATTCTTAGCGATTATATCTCAATTCCAATTCTACATTGTGAATCGATTTTTAGTGTAAGCGGTTACATACACGGCTAAACAACTCTCGTTATTATGCCTACTTTGTGAAATATAAAACAATTACACCATTCCCACCCCAGATAACTCAAAAAATCATATAGTCACTTACAAAAAACCGTTTGCAAGTCGCAAACGGTTTTAGTTAAACTTTAAATTTTAAGGCAATCACTCCTAATCATTTAACACAACTTACTTTGTCATCTACCAAATCATCAAGCGTTGTTTGGGGTCACGCCACATTTGATCACCAGATTGAATATTAAAAGTTGTAAAGAAGTCATCAAAATTGGCAACTTGAATATTAACTCGGAGTTTGGCTGGAGCATGTACATCAACACTGGCCATCATTTGCATAAACTCAGGCCGTGCCTTTAACCGCCAGATTGTAGCCCAATTGATAAAGAATTGTTCAGCTGAAAAATCAGGCTCACGCTTTGCGGCCGTTAATGCAGCTGCAAGCCCCCCTAAATCAGCAACATTTTCTGACACTGTTAATTTTCCATTTACCTTTGCACCATACGATAATTGCCCATCAAATTGTTCAACCACCGCTTTTGTCCGTGCCTCAAAAGCTTGGTAATCAGCATCGGTCCACCAATTATTGAGGCTACCATGTTCATCAAAAGCCGCACCATTAGTATCAAATGCATGTGATATTTCATGCGCGATGACGGCACCAATGCCACCATAATTAGCCGATGACGACTGATTAAGATCATAAAAAGGCGCTTGTAAAATGGCAGCTGGGAAAACAATTTGGTTTTGTTGTGGATCATAGTACGCATTAACCATATGGGCTGGCATGTGCCATTCAGTTTTATCTACTGGTTGATGCCATTTCGACCAGGCATAAGCAATGCCCAGCTGACTAAGTTTTTGAAAATTATCAAATAAAGTCAAATCCGAATCGATAACCTTATCATAGAAACGCGCTGGCAATCGATCAGGATAACCGATATGCGGTACGATGGCATCCAGTTTCACAATTGCCTGTTGTCGCGTTTCCGGTGCTAACCAGTCTGCTGTCCCAAGACGATCCTTATAAACATCAATCATGGTTGCCACTTTTTGCTCAACGTCAGCTTTGGCTGCAGCGGAAAATTTTTCACCTGCATACCAAAGACCCAGTGCCTGATTATAGGGGCCAGCTGCAAGATAGAAGGCCGCTTTTTTGCGCGATACCGGTTCGGGTGTTCCACTAACAATACGATGATAAGCACCGCCCAAGACACGCATGTCCTCAGTTAAAAGGCCTGTGTAATCTAATGCAATTGAGACTAACAAATACGCTTTAAGCTGTGGCCATACAGTTGCTGAATAAAATTCGGTCGCATGTTGCCAAAAACGTTCCTCTGGGACAATGATTTGATCCGGTATCTTGCCAAGCATCGCCGTCATGAAATCAGTTAGTGGTAATTCTGGTGCGAATTTAACAAATTCAGCCCATTCATACGGATGATACAATTTTGCGTATTCAGATCCTTCTTCATTAGATAGCACATATTTTGCAATTTTCGCGTCATATGCAATCGTATCATCCAACAACTTTTGACTGTCTTGTTCAGAATACCCAAAACGCTTCAGAATAGGCAACGTTGTTTCACGAAAGGCTAATAACAGTTCCTGACCTTTCTCGTTATCCGCTGCATAATACGTTGTATCTGGCAAAATCGTACTTAAAGCATCTGCCCATAAGACATTCATTTGTGCATTTTTAAAATCCGGTGCCACACCAAAAGGCATTGCATTTGTTTTACCCTGACGTTCAAAGGTCACCAACTTTTTAGTAAACGCTTGAAATGAATCAAGTGCTTCATATTCAGCCAATATTGCCTTCACTGGTGTTAGGCCAACTTTTTCACGCGCAATTTGATCAGCAGCCAAGCGGTGTAATTTAACAAAATTTTGCAAAACTGAGTCGTTTGGTACATCAGTTCCCTCTAACCATTGATCTGTCGTGGCTAGCATCAATTTCTCAATCTCATCACTCAAATCTGTAAAGCCACCTGTACGTGGTTTATCATCAGGAATAACCGCCTGAGCCTCCCACTCACCATTAACCGCCTCAAAGAAATCGTCTTGTACTGTCGTTTCCATATCATACCCCGCAGTTGATTTTTCTTTACATTATACGCTTTTTCAATCAATCATTCTTTGCAACATGATGGCTACTTCTAAATGATTGTTTTCAACTTTTCAACTGCTCGCCGTTTTTGTTGCCGCTTAATTAAGAATGTGATGAGCCCACCAGCCACGATTACAAATCCAACCGCAATTACAAATTCTGATTTCACACCATTTTTCGGCACTGTTTCACCGGGTATTTCATGCCCACGGACTAATAACCGATGTGAATTAATACCCAATGGTGTACAAGTCACCAAGGTTGCATAGTTTTTTTCGGGATCAATTTTAAAATAACCTTCTAGCTTTTCAGGTTTAACCACTGTAATTCGATCCACTTGATACGTAATTATTTTACCCATAATTTCAATATAGAATTTATCACCTTTACTCAGACTACCTAAGTTTGTAAATAACCGTGACTCTGGCAAGCCCGCATGGGAAGTCAAAACAGCATGTAAGCCTTTTTGATTCTTAGCTGGGATTGACGTGCCCTCTAATAGTCCCACACCATTTCGCAAAACATTCTCACTCACACCATCAAAAATTGGGAGTCGTAAGCCGCCAATCTCAGGTATCGACAATACACCAATTCCCTTACCCTTTTGCCCTTCAAGATTAGTAATCGTTTTACCACTTTCAAAAGCCTTTTTGCTACCCAGTGCCTGCATCGCCTGGGTAACTTTTTCATCTTCCTTCTTTTCGGCACGGGCCTTAATCTCATCATTGCGCTTAGTTACTTTTTCTTGCATCGCATCCAATGTTGCTTGACGATTTTGTGTATAATCATAATTAATATTTTCAACCACGCCAGTTTGATGCATCGCTTGGTAAGCCTGAGCAAAAATCGGATAACTAAAAATGAGCAATCCAATTCCGAAAATAATCCAAGTCGATACATTTGACTTTTTCTGATTCTTTTTATTTGCCATAATTCCCCCATTAGTCGTTTTAGTATTCATTTTTACTTACTTAAAGTATCCTATGTATTTTTGAAGAAATAATGCCCAAATCTCGATAAACTCAAGCCATTGACCTTTCTCACCCTTTTTAATCGATATTAGCCTGCGTAAGCTACAATTTAAACTCACTTAACCGTTAATTACCAAAACGACGCAATCAACCGCCAAAAAACCACTACAAAAAAACGTAAGCATCGTGAACGACGTGTCTACCACGTTCTCGATACTTACGTTATTCATTTAATTGCATCATTTTGTTAGATAATTTAATTAATCAGCAAAAATAACTTGTCCATCTTCAAAAGCTGCGATGCGTGCCAATGATTCAACATGAATGCCCTTTTCATCCAAAATAGCCCGACCTTTTTGGAAAGTCTTTTCAATCACAATACCAACACCAACCACATCAACTGATGCTGCACGCGCAATTTCAAGCATGCCTTCGACTGCTTGACCATTAGCCAAAAAATCATCAATTAATAAAATGCGTTCTCCAGCTGTTAAAAAACGTTTATCAACAATAATATGATTTGTCTCTTGCTTAGTAAATGAAAAGACATCAGCAGTATAATTTTCATCTGATAGCGTCAATGACTTTTTTTTACGTGCGAAGACCATTGGTACGTCCAATGCAAGGGCAGTAAACACCGCTGGTGCAATTCCAGATGATTCAACTGTTAATACCTTATCAATTTGTTGACCCTTGAATAGTTGTGCAAATTCATTTCCCATTGCTTGCATTAACTTAGGATCAATTTGGTGATTCAAGAAATTATCAACTTTTAGGACTTCTGTGCCAATGACACGCCCATCTTGTCTGATTTTTTCTTCAAGCAACTTCATGCGTTTCTCCCTCTTAACTTTCAATTCTTTAACAAAATAAATATTTTAATTAGTATATTATATACTATTTCATAGCCTAATTAAGCGATATTCTCCAACATTTTATCTCTACCTGGTAACACAATATTTAATATAACTGCAAGCACAGCAGTGACAACCACCGCATTTTGAATCACAATCTTTAACATTGTTGGCATATGTTGGAAGAGTTGTGGATAGACCGTAATGCCGATTCCAGCTCCGATTGAAAGCGCTGCAATCATCAGATTACGTTCAGCACCAAAATCAACTTGACGCATAATTGTCGTACCCTGAACACCAATCGTACCAAATAAAATCAACATTGCCCCACCAAGTACCGGGTCAGGAATAATCGTTGCGAGTGCACCAAACTTTGGTAAAAGGCCAATCAACAACAAAATCAATGCCGCATAGTAAATTGGCTGTTTTGAACGAACACCCGAAAGCCGAACAACCCCGACATTCTGTGAAAAGGTCGAATATGGGAAGGTATTGAAAACGCCTGACAAAATGACAGCTAAACCTTCAGCTCGATAACCTTTAGCAATGCTTTTTTCGGTCAACTTCGTACCAGTTAAATCAGCAAGGGCGAAATAGACACCTGTTGATTCAATCATTGACGTTAACGCAATAATCATCATCGTCACCATAGCTGAAAGATGGAACGTCGGTGCACCCATGAAAAATGGTAACGGCAAATGAAACCATGATGCTTCGGCAACTGATGCCAATGACACTTGTCCAATCATTCCGGCATACAAAGTGCCAATGGCAATTCCGATTAGAATCGCAATTGATTTCCAAAAGCCTTTTGCTAAAATTGTCATTAAAATTGTCACTACAATTGTGACCAAGGCAATTGATAACGCAGTCCCATTACCAAAGCTCTTAGCTGTCACATCACCGCCACCAATTTTAGTTACCGCAACCGGAATCAACGATAAACCAATCACTGTAATCAATGAACCCGTTACAACCGGTGGAAAATAGTGGCGCAATTTTGAAAACAGCCCCGCGATTATGAATACAAAGATACCAGCTGCAATCGTTGCACCATACATCGCCCCAATGCCTAGGGTCCCACCAATATTTATCAATGGCGAAACCGACTGAATCGCCGACCCCAAAACCACTGGCATCGCAATTCCTGTCAATCGCGTCGTCTTTAACTGTAACAACGTCCCAATTCCAGTCATAAATATGTCTGCTGAAATAAGATATGTCATTTGTTGTGGGGTAAATTGCAATGCTGCGCCAATCAACAAGGGAACTAATATACCACCCGAATACATAGCAAGAACGTGCTGTAATCCTAAAATCATTGATTGAAACGCACTTGGCTTGGTTGTGACCTGATCCATAATTTTTGACTCCTCAATTTGAATGAATGCTTGGTCTAATCGTTACCGAGGAGAAAATAAAACACACCCAACCAAAAAGAATGGGTGTGTCAAAAGTCATTTAGTAGTCTGCGTTTCGGTGCAGGTAGGAACTCGTCGACCATTCCCCGACGATTATACTAAACATTCATATTTATATTTAATCAATTTATTTCAGATAGCGCTAAACAAAATTAAAGTCACGCCTATCTGAATTAAAATTGTATTGTTTACTAATATATAGGAATATATTTCTCTTGGCAAGACCCTATTACACTAGATTTAAAACCAAGTTAAAATTGTTTTCCCAACCAATGATTTTTGGCGTGCTCTTGCATGCACAGCCATCATATTTTCCCGATTAAAGGGTAAAATTTCACCGATACGAATTGTCACCCGTTGCGCAGCCAAATCGTTTAATAAGGATTGTAATAGCTCTCCACGCCCTTCTAAATAAGTGTGTTGAACATCAATATCGTATTGCTGAATGTTTGCTGGTATCGTCGTTAAATTTCGCAACTTACCCCCGGGTTTTAAAATTTCAGCTGATTGACGTGCCACATCGCCACCAATAGTATCTAAGACGCCATCGAAATCATGTAATTCTTTTTCGTACGCAGTATGATAGTCAACTGGCACGACTGAGCCTAGCGACTTCAAATAATCAAAATCAACTGGGCTAGCTGTGGCATACACTTCTGCCCCACGATTAAGTGCCACTTGAACTGCCATCGCGCCAACTTGTCCCGCACCACCTTGAATCAGTATCTTCTGCCCAGCTTCAACGGCTAAATCGCGGACAATCATCTGATAGCCAGTGGCAGCTCCCAACACTGCTGCCACAGCTATCACATTATCTAATCCGTCTGGTACCTTAGCCAAAGCTGATTGACCAACAGGCACATACTCAGCATACGTTTGTAAATGTCGTGTTGCTGCTACCCGATCCCCAATCTGAAAATCAGTCACAGCATCACCAACGGCTACAATCTCTCCAACTACACTCGAACCAGGAATCAACGGTAATTTATCGGCCTCACCCATTAACCCCATCACAAACTTCACATCATAAGGATCAATTGCTACGGCGACATTTTTAATCAATACTTGTTTTGGTTTTAAAGTTGGTTTATTTTGCTCAACCATTTCAAACGTATCAACTCCGCCAAATGCTTTAATTTGAATCGCTTGCATCTCTTGTACCTCCCTGTGGCTACAACTTCTAGGCTTCTAGGCTTCTAAGCTTCTAGGCTTCTAGGCTTCTAGGCTTCTAGGCTTCTAGGCTTCTAGGCTTCTAGGCTTCTAGGCTTCTAGGCTTCTAGGCTTCTAGGCTTCTAAGCTTCTAGGCTTCTAGGCTTCTAGGCTTCTAGGCTTCTAGGCTTCTAGGCTTCTAGGCTTCTAGGCTTCTAGGCTTCTAGGCTTCTAGGCTTCTAGGCTTCTAGGCTTCTAGGCTTCTAGGCTTCTAGGCTTCTAGGCTTCTAGGCTTCTAGGCTTCTAGGCTTCTAGGCTTCTAGGCTTCTAGGCTTCTAGGCTTCTAGGCTTCTAGGCTTCTAGGCTTCTAGGCTTCTAGGCTTCTAGGCTTCTAGGCTTCTAGGCTTCTAGGCTTCTAGGCTTCTAGGCTTCTAGGCTTCTAGGCTTCTAGATTAATTTTAACGCGCATTTGACGGAAACAACACAAAAAAAGCAAGTCAAGTCAAAAAATGAAAATTATCATTGATTGCCTTAAGTTGCTTAAGTCAGATTAAACATATTTTAATAGTGTTTGTACAAAATGCTCTAAATCAACTTGGTCTTCAGCTGAAAAACGATTTAGTGCCACCGAATCAATATCTAAAACACCGACCCGTTCGCCATTTTTACGGGTAATGGGAATAACAATCTCAGCGTTCGAGTCCAAGTCACATGCAATGTGCCCGTCAAAAGCATGTACATCGTCAACAACCACCGTTGTTTGATTTGAGAAAGCGTGGCCAACTACACCTTCGTTCGCTTTAATCCGAACCGTAGCTGCTTTCCCGACGAATGGGCCTAAGATAAGTTCGTCAATATCTTTATGATAAAGATAAAAGCCTGCCCAATTAACCTGGGTTAAATTCTCAAATAAAACTGCAGCGGCATTGGCATACGTAGCAATTGAAAAATCACTAGAGTCTTTTACTTCAACCCAAGTATCCAACAACTGACTGAGTAATGGCGCTTCCGATGCTAAAATCGTTTCTGTCATATTAATCACCTTATTTTCATTTGTTTTTAACATTATTGCGCCAAACCGCCAGATAGTCAATGTCTAACTTACTTTTTGCCATCTTAACATTCAAACTTCGCCATGTTATCATACAGAAAACACAATCACACAATGAAACATTCGCATTTCATTCACTTTTAACGCCAGTGAGGAAAAATATATGAAATATCTCCAAATAATTTTCCCAATGGTCTTATTGGCTGTCTTTTGGGTCTTCGGTCTATCACTCTTACTTATTTTATATCCCCATTCATTTCATCTCAATGTCTGGGATTTTTTGCCATTGCTAGCAATGTGCCTCTTAATTTTTGTAGTTAATTTAACCCATCATCGCTAATCAAACAAAGAAAAATGGCCGAACACAATCAGTTCAACCATTTATTTTTTTATTGATTATCTTTTAAACCTTGGCCTAATAATTGACCCACTACTGGTAATTGACCAAATTCAGCGGCTTTATCACTCGGTACAACAATCGTATTCGCAGGATTCTTACCTAACTCAGCAAACGCGTTAATCGATTGATTTTGGAAATACTTATCATTCGCTGATTGTAAGGCTTCTTGTACTTTATCAATCCGATATTTTTCCGCATCAGCTCGTGTCTTAGTTGCGTCCGCTTCAGCCTTAGCAGTCGACATCAATGCGTCATTTTTTGCTTTAGTCGTCAAGTCAATTGACCGTGCTTGTCCTTCAGCCGCGGCAATTGCTGCAACCCGCTCACGATCCGCCGTCAATTGCTTATCCATCGCTTCTTGAATGGCACGTGATGGTGTTAATTCATCAATATTAATTCGATCTACGTTAATACCATAGGTATTCGTCAAATCGCCAATTGCGATACTCAATTCCTGATTAATTTTAGCAGTTGAACCCAAAGATTCATTCAATTCCATACGACCAATAATGTCACGTAAATGCCCCCGCACTAATTGCGCCATCGATTCAACGGAATCCGTATTTTCATACATATACTTCACAGCATCGGTCACATGATAATTCAAAGTTACACTAGCTGATACATCCGCGTTGTCTTTTGTAATCACCGAATAATTCGGCAACCGAAGTGGTTCCATAGCCAAACTAACATTCCGAATTTTTTGGACTAACGGGATATAAAACTTCAGACCCGAATCCACAGTTGCAGTATATTTACCTAACGTTTCACGCAGCCCAACATTATTTTGGGGAACAATTTTGATTCCAAACGGCATTATTTTTTCCTCTATTTTCTGTATTTAATAGTTAATCAAGGTTTATGCACACCCTCAGTTAACCAACCTTTTAACTGATGCGTAATTTTGGTCGCCTCATTTTTTTGATATGAAGGGCCAAGCGTCACATCTCGACGCAACCGACGTATCTGAGATAACGTATTACTTTTGGGTCGCATCATACTTTGACGACGACGCTGCTGACTCTTTTGATTTGGCGACGTTCGTTGTAGCGCCTGTACTTTTTGGATCATTTTCTTTTGTTCTAGCTGGGGCTCATTTTTCTGATTACTTCGCTGTCGATTGACAGACAATTGTGTTGGTACGTCCGAATCAGCCATGATTATCCCAAAAAAGTCCCATAACATCCCCACGATAAAATACCTCCTATTTAATCTTACCTTTGCGGATTAAAATGGCCGTAATACCAATACATTACCATTTGCTTCAATAATAACGTACTGTCGTTTCGGTTCAACCGCCTGATTTCCTTCAATCAGATAACGATAATAAATACCATCAACTAGAATTAGTCCATTTTCTGGTGTCATTAATGAACCAGAAACGGTCCGTCCAACGAACTGTCGTTGCTCAAACGACGATTTTGATGGTTGGACCGACTCGAGATGGCGGGTCAATATCGTTGCGATATAGTTATTAACACTTCGTCCCTCCTTCTCTGCTGCTTGAACGATCGCTGCATGTAAATTTGCATTCAATCTTAGGGAAATTAAACCATTATATTTTTTATCTACCATGATTTGATTGTAGCACATATGATATCATTTGTCGTACATTTACGCTTGAAATACAGTTTTCGTACAAACATCACATTCAATCAAATGCGTCCAATTTAATCGACTTACCAGCGAATACGGCTTTGATCCATCACTCACGTTTTAAAATTTAGACAAATAACCCCCACGAACTCGACTTAACGTCAGTTCATGGGGGTTATTTTTTAGAATTCAATTAATAGAATGGGGCGACCCCCAACCATTATAGATTCATTGAGTTTTCAATGTCTGCAATTGAAGGAATCTTTGATCCCTCTTCAGTTGCGACCACAATAGGATCTGCATCCAACTTTGGTTTAACTGAACGATATTCTGGCATACCAGTTCCGGCAGGAATAAGTTTACCAATGATAACATTTTCCTTCAAACCAACCAATGGATCATTCTTTCCACGGATAGCAGCATCAGTCAAGACACGTGTTGTTTCTTGGAATGATGCAGCTGACAAGAATGAGTTTGTCTCCAATGATGCTTTAGTGATACCAAGTAGAACCGGACGCGCCGTTGCTGGCAATCCACCGTTCTTCAATGCATCCACGTTGGCATCACGGAATTGTGCAATATCCAATAAAGTACCAGGCAAAAGATCCGTTGAACCTGGATCCATGACACGTACCTTACGCAACATCTGGCGAGCCATAACTTCAATATGCTTGTCGGAAATTTCAACACCTTGCATCCGATAAACTTGTTGCACTTGTTCCACAATATAGTTTTCAGTTGCAAGCGTATCACGCACCTTAATCATTTCCTTAGGATCAGCTGATCCTTCGTTAATGGTATTACCACGGTGAATACGATCACCTTCGGCAAAACGCATACGTGCTGACATTGGCAATGTGTACGTCCGGGTGTCAGTTTCACCCTTAATAGTGACTTCCTTTGTGTGATCAGCTGGATTTTCTTCAATGCTTTCGATTGTTCCAGAAACCTCAGAAATCTGAGCTTGTCCCTTAGGGTTACGTGCTTCAAAGATTTCCTGCACACGAGGCAAACCTTGTGTGATATCGTCTCCGGCAACACCACCAGTGTGGAAAGTACGCATTGTCAATTGTGTACCAGGTTCTCCGATTGATTGTGCGGCAACAGTTCCAACAGCTTCACCGATTTCAACCACATCACCAGTTGCCATGTTACGACCATAACAGTGAACACAAACACCGTGTTCACTGTTACAAGTAAAGGCTGAACGAATATTAACTGTCTTAACACCAGCAGCATCAATGGCCTTAGCCAAATCTTCATCAATCATTTGGTTATGCTTAACGATGACTTCGCCAGTTTCAGGATTCTTAACTGTCTTTTGGGCATAACGGCCCAAGACACGATCATACAATGGTTCGATAACTTCGTTACCATTCATAATCGCTGAAACATCTAGCCCACGATCAGTGAAACAATCAAGTTCACGAATAATAACGTCTTGTGCAACGTCAACCAATCGACGTGTTAGATAACCTGAATCGGCCGTCTTCAAGGCCGTGTCAGTCATTCCTTTACGAGCACCGTGAGTTGAGAAGAACATTTCCAAAACAGATAGCCCTTCACGGAAGTTGGCAATAATTGGCAATTCCATGATTTTGCCGTTAGGTGCGGCCATCAAGCCACGCATACCAGCAAGTTGGGTGAAGTTAGAAATGTTTCCACGTGCACCAGAATCCGACATCATAAAGATGTTGTTGTCTGGCTCAAAGTGTTCAATCAACTTCGTTGTAATATCATCTTTTGCTTTATTCCAAATATCAATGACACGGTTATAACGCTCATCATCTGTAATCAAGCCACGACGGAATTGCTTTGAAACAGTTGCAACCTGCTCGTGAGCAGCCGCAATAATTTCAGGCTTTTCTTTCAGGTCAGTCACGTCGGCAACACCAACAGTCAATCCTGACTTAGTCGATTCATCATATCCCAAATCTTTCATTCGATCCAAAAGCAATGATGTTTCTGTTACTTTATAAATCTTGTAGACTTCGGCGATAATATCTGACAAGTAACCCTTTTTAAAGGCACCAACAATGGTTGTATTTGCCATGTATTCATGAATATCTTGACCTGGTTCTAAGAAGAACTTGTCATCAATCGCATGCAAATTAGCATCAGTTGGTTCATTTAGATAAGGGAAGTCAACTGGCAAAATGTCATTGAAAATCAATTTTCCAACAGTTGTCACCATAATCCGGTTACGTTGTTCAGGCGTGAATGGCTTACGCTCATCAAATGATGACGTTTGCACCCCAACACGTGTGTGCAAATGCACATACTTGTTTTGGAAGGCGGTACGCGCTTCATTGATGTCCTTGAAAATCATACCTTCACCTTCACGACCAGCTTCTTCTGTCGTTAGGTAGTAGTTTCCAATAACCATGTCTTGTGATGGCGCAACGATTGGCTTTCCATCCTTAGGTGCCAAAATGTGCCCAGCAGCTAACATCAAAAGACGCGCTTCAGCTTGCGCTTCATCAGACAAAGGCAAGTGAATGGCCATTTGATCACCGTCAAAGTCGGCGTTATAAGCTTCAGTTACAAGTGGGTGCAAACGCATGGCTTTACCCGAAACAAGAACTGGTTCAAATGCTTGAATTCCAAGACGGTGCAACGTTGGTGCGCGGTTCAAAAGCACTGGGTGCTCTTTGATCACGTCTTCCAAAACGTCCATTACATCATCATCTTTACGATCAATTTTACGTTTTGCGGCACGAATATTGCCCGCAAGGTCACGCGCAACTAATTCTTTCATGATGAATGGTCGGAACAATTCCATTGCCATTTGACGTGGCAACCCCATTTGATTCATCTTCAAGAAAGGACCAACGTCAATAACTGATCGACCAGAGTAATCAACACGCTTTCCAAGTAGGTTCTGACGGAAACGTCCTTGCTTACCCTTTAGCATATGTGACAATGACTTTAATGGCCGATTTCCTGGCCCAGTCACTGGTCGACCACGACGACCATTATCAATCAACGCGTCAACCGCTTCTTGCAACATACGCTTTTCATTTTGCACGATAATACCAGGTGCATTTAATTCAAGCAAACGCTTCAAACGATTGTTACGGTTGATGACACGACGGTACAAATCATTCAAATCAGATGTGGCAAAACGACCACCTTCCAATTGAACCATTGGTCGCAAATCAGGTGGAATGACAGGAATGACATCCATCACCATCCACTCTGGCTTATTACCAGATTTAACAAAGGCCTCAATAATATCCAAACGGCGAACCGCACGAATACGTTTTTGACCAGTAGCTTCACGCAAGTCAGCTTTTAATTGCTCAACTTCGCCTTCTAAATCAGCGTTTGCTAGCAAAGTTTTAACTGCTTCAGCACCCATTTTAGCTTCAAATTGGTTACCATATTGCGCTTTATTTTCACGATATTCACGTTCTGACAATAGTTGCTTAGCAACAAGCGGTGTATCCCCACCATCAGTTACAACGTAAGACGCGAAGTAAATCACTTCTTCTAATTGACGAGGTGACATGTCCAAGACAAGTCCCATACGTGAAGGAATTCCCTTAAAGTACCAGATGTGTGAAACTGGTGCAGCTAATTCGATATGCCCCATACGTTCACGACGTACCTTGGCAGAAGTCACCTCAACTCCACAGCGATCACAAACGATTCCCTTATAACGGATTCGCTTGTACTTACCACAGGCACATTCATAATCTTTAGTTGGCCCAAAGATACGTTCGTCAAACAAACCATCTTTTTCCGGCTTAAGTGTCCGGTAATTGATTGTCTCAGGCTTTTTTACTTCACCATAAGACCAGCTACGAATTTTGTCTGGGCTAGCCAAACCAATTTGCATGCTTTCAAACTTATTGACATCAATCAATGTTATGACCCCTTTCAGTTAGATCCTATATACAATGTAAGTTTAATTCTCAAACATTACTCAGCGTCGCTAGCTTTGGCTGTTTCACCTTCAGCTGCAAATTCTTGCGCTAACCGTTGTGCTTGAGCTGTGGCAACCTCGATATTGACAACTGAGTCATCATCATCCATTTCACGTAGCTCAATTTCACGATCATTACCATCAAGCACCTTCATATCCAAACTCAAAGCTTGCAATTCTTTAACAAGCACGCGGAATGACTCTGGCACACCAGGCTTTGGAATTTGTTCACCCTTAACAATCGCTTCATATGTCTTAACACGGCCGATGACATCATCAGACTTGTAAGTCAAAATTTCTTGCAAGGTATGTGCAGCCCCATATGCTTCCAAGGCCCAAACTTCCATTTCTCCGAAACGCTGTCCACCGAATTGTGCCTTACCACCCAAAGGTTGTTGTGTAACCAATGAGTAAGGGCCAATTGAACGTGCGTGGATCTTGTCGTCAACCATGTGGGCCAACTTCATATAGTGCATAATTCCAACTGAAACACGCTTGTCGAAGGCTTCTCCTGTACGACCATCGTACAAGATTGTCTTACCATCAGAGGGTAATCCAGCTTCCTTAACAGCTTCCCAAATATCAGAATCACGCGCCCCGTCAAAGACAGGCGAAGCAATGTGAATACCAAGCTCACGTGCAGCCATTCCCAAATGCAATTCAAGCACTTGTCCAATGTTCATACGTGAAGGCACACCCATTGGTGACAACATAATGTCGATTGGCGTTCCATCTGGCATAAATGGCATATCTTCAGATGGCACAATGACTGAAACAGTACCCTTGTTTCCATGACGTCCGGCCATCTTGTCACCCACTTGAATCTTACGACGTTGGGCGATATAAACACGAACCATTCGGTTAACACCTGGTGCTAATTCGTCACCATTTTCACGCGTGAAAATACGGACATCTTGTACGACACCGCCACCACCGTGAGGGACACGCAATGACGTATCACGTACTTCGCGTGCTTTTTCACCAAAGATAGCATGTAGCAGACGTTCTTCAGCTGATAATTCAGTGACACCCTTTGGCGTAACTTTACCAACTAGGATGTCGCCATCTTCAACTTCAGCTCCAATCCGGATTGTCCCATCTTCGTCAAGATTACGAAGTTGTTCTTCACCCGTATTTGGAATTTCACGTGTAAATTCTTCAGGGCCAAGCTTTGTATCACGCGCCTCTGATTCATATTCTTCAATGTGAATTGACGTATACACGTCATCGCGAATCAAACGTTCATTAATAATGATCGCATCTTCGAAGTTATATCCTTGCCAAGTCATAAAGGCAATCAATGGGTTTTGTCCCAAAGCCAATTCACCTTGTTCCATTGATGGTCCATCAGCCAAAACTTCATCAACATCAACAGCATCGCCGACTTGCACGATTGGTCGTTGGTTGTAATTCTTTCCTGCATTTGAACGACGGAACTTCATTAACTTGTACGTGTCTAGTGCACCATCTTCACGACGAATACGAATTTCACGTCCATCAACATATTCAACAGTTCCAGCGTGTGCGGCAATGATTGCCACGCCGGCATCATGCGCTGCTTTATATTCAATTCCAGTTCCAACAAGTGGGGCATGTGGATTGATCAATGGCACAGCTTGACGTTGCATGTTGGCACCCATCAAGGCACGATTTGAGTCATCGTTTTCCAAAAATGGAATAGCCGCTGTGGCAACCGCAACAATTTGCTTTGGTGAAACGTCCATGTAGTCGACTTGGTCAATTGAAACTTCAATATTATCATCACCACGACGAGCCAAAACTGTTTCCGTTGCAAATGAACCATCTTCATTCAAGACCGAATTTCCTTGCGCAACCGTGAAATTATCTTCTTCATCGGCAGTTAAGAAATCAATCCGGTCAGTCACTTTGTGATCTTTCCATGACACACGACGATATGGTGTTTCTATGAAGCCATACTTGTTAACTTTTCCATAAGTGGCCAATGAATTAATCAATCCAATGTTTGGTCCTTCAGGCGTTTCAATTGGGTCCATACGTCCATAGTGCGTATAGTGCACGTCTCGCACTTCATATCCCGCACGGTCACGTGTCAATCCACCAGGTCCCAAGGCCGACAAACGGCGCTTGTTAGTCAATTCACCCAAAGGATTAGTTTGATCCATGAATTGTGACAATTGTGATGAACCAAAGAATTCTTTCACAGCAGCAACAACAGGTCGAATATTAATCAGTTGTTGTGGCTTAACAGTTTCAGGGTCAAGTGTTGTCATTCGTTCACGAACAACACGTTCCATTCGTGTAAGTCCAATGCGGAAAGTGTTTTGGAGCAATTCCCCAACGCGTCGAATACGACGGTTACCCAAGTGATCAATGTCATCAACATTTCCAATACCATATGGCAAGTTAAGGAAATAATTCATACCAGCAATAATGTCAGCTGGTTGTACCGTCCGAACACCAGCATCAATTTGACCATTACCAATAATTGGCAAAACGTTTTCTGGATCAGAAGGATCTTCAACAAGAATCGTTTGCAAAACCATTGGTGTTGTCACAACTGCGTCATCAGATGGTGTGTAAGTCACCGTCTTAAACGCATTATTTTGTAGGAATGGCTTTAGTGTTCCCAAAACCTTCTTATCAATTACTGTTCCCTTGGCGGCTAGAACTTCACCAGTTTCTGGATCAGCCAAAGTCTCACCCAAAGTCAAACCAAGCAAACGATTCTCTAGCGCCAATTTCTTATTAATCTTGTAACGACCAACAGGCGCGAGATCATAACGCTTAGGGTCAAAGAAACGTGCGTCCAACAAGTTACGTGACGCATCAACCGTCTTAGGCTCTCCTGGACGAAGCTTTTCAAAGATGTCCTTCAAAGCTTCTTCAACACGAGAATCATTCATATCTTTATGAACGTCTTTTTCCAAAGTTAGGTTAATTGAATCGTATTGATTACCCAAAATTTGCAAAATTTCATGGTCTGAGCCATATCCCAAAGCACGTACTAACTCAGTCACTGGCAACTTACGAGTCCGATCAATACGAACATAACTCAAGCCCTTAGCATCTGTCTCATATTCAAGCCATGCACCACGAGATGGAATAAATGTTGTCCCATAATGTGGGCGACCATTTTTATCATTTTCGACATTATAGTAGACACCTGGCGAACGTACTAATTGCGAAACAATGACACGTTCGGCACCATTAATGATAAACGTACCACTTGGTGTCATCTTTGGAAAATCACCAAAGAAGATGGCATCTTCTTGGATTTCACCCGTTTCATGATTCGTTAAACGTAGTGTGACTTCCAACGGTGCTGAATAATTTGCATCGTGCATACGTGCTTCTTCAACAGAGTATTTCTCATCTTTTAACTTGTAATCAACGAATTCCAGGGTGAGCTTACCTTGGTAGTCTTCGATTGGCAAAATGTCGTTAAACATTTCACTCAATCCCTCGTCCATAAACCAATCATATGAATCTTTTTGAATTGCAATCAAATTTGGTAAATCTAACACTTCCTTAATTCGCGCATATGAACGACGAACTCGGTGCTTACCATATTTAACTAAATGATGTTCTGCCAAGTTTTCCACCTCACTTAAATTTTGGTCACTGCGTACCAAGTAAAATATTACAATTTAGTTACAAAGTGTGTATTTTACCTGTTTTTAAGCGCAAAAAAGATAATAGCGCTCTTTTATTTCGAATCGCTATTATCCTTGCTATATGGGCATTTAGGGACAATATTTCCTAAACACCCTTTTAAAATACACAGTTAAACTAATAATAATATATCAGATTTTGCGTGTTTTTTCAAGTGTCAACACCCGATTGCTCGGGATTCAAATGCCATTTACCACTCATCTTAAAAACAAAACAACTAGTTTTTACTAATCGTTTTGTTCATCATGCATTATGCTTGTGGAAGTGACGCATTTTGCACCACTTTTGGTTTTACATTGACGGTAATTTCACCCTTTTTCGCCCCAATCGTGACGATATCATTCATTGTGATTTTGCCCGCCAACAACTCTTCACTTAACCGATCTTCCACCTTCTGCTGCAAAGCTCGGCGAATTGGGCGTGCCCCATATTCCGGATCAAAGCCAGCTTCAGCTACCAAATCAATTGCTGCTGCAGTAATCTTAACTGTAAAGCCTTGTTCTGCCACACGTTTCAACATGGCCGTCGCCATAATCTTAACAATTTGATGTAACTCTTGCTTGTTTAAGGCTCGGAAAACAACGACCTCATCAATTCGATTAATAAACTCTGGTCGGAATGCTTCCTTAAGCGTCTTACGAACGACAGCATTCATTTTGTCATAATCATCAACATTATTATTTGCGCCAAATCCAACTGATTTTTCATCACGTAAACGTGTCGCACCCAAATTAGATGTCATAATAATAATCGTATTTCTAAAATCAACTTTACGTCCCTTAGAATCCGTCAAATAGCCATCATCAAAGACCTGCAACATCAAATTATAAACATCAGGATGGGCTTTTTCAGCTTCATCAAGTAGCAAAACTGAATATGGATTACGACGCACCTTTTCCGTCAATTGACCGCCTTCATCATAGCCAACGTAACCTGGTGCCGACCCAATTAAGCGACTTGTTGAATAGGCTTCCATATACTCTGACATATCAACCCGAATCATATTATCTTCTGAGCCAAACATCGCTGCCGCCAACGCCTTTGCCAACTCAGTTTTACCAACTCCAGTTGGCCCTAAGAACATAAATGTACCAATTGGTCGGTTGGGATCCTTGAGTCCTGAACGGGCACGACGAATAGAACGTGCAATCGCCGATATTGCTTCATCTTGTCCAACAACTCGTTCATGTAAGACATGTTCCAAATTCAATAAACGGGCTTGTTCGCTTTTTTCCATTTGCGTCAATGGAATACCCGTTTGTTCCGAAACGACTTCAGCAATATCCTCAGCGGTTACCTCAAGTTCATATTTAGCATCCATTGCTTGTTGCGTTTGAAACTTATCCAAGCGTTTCTTTTGTGCCATTTCCTTTTTTCTTAGCTGTGCAGCTAATTCAAAATCCAGTTTTTCGATTGCCTGGTCTTTTTCATCCCGCAAGGCATTGAGCTTTTGTTCAATTTTGGCAATTGGTGTCTGATGACCAGTCCGATCAATTCGAACCTTAGCCGCCGTCTCATCCATAATATCAATTGCTTTATCAGGTAAGAATCGGTCAGAGATATAACGTACCGATAACTTAACTGCCTCGATAATTGCATCATCTGAAATAGATACCTGATGATGTTGCTCATATCGTGGTTTCAATCCTTTTAGGATTTCAATCGCGTCGGCTTCATTTGGCTCGTTCACCTGAACTTGTGCAAACCGGCGTTCGAGCGCTGAATCAGTTTCAATATATTTTTGATACTCATCTAACGTGGTTGCACCAATTGTTTGCAATTCACCTCGTGCTAATGCCGGTTTCAAAATGTTTGATGCATCAATCGCACCTTCAGCGCCACCAGCTCCGATTAACGTGTGTAATTCATCAATGAATAGAACGACTTGCCCGTCAACGTATATTTCTTCGATAATCTTTTTTAATCGATCTTCAAATTCACCACGATATTTCGTACCAGCAACCAATGCACCCATGTCTAACATCATCAAACGTTTATTAGCCAAATCATTTGGCACATCCCCCGCAATGATTTTTTGTGCCAAGCCTTCAGCAATCGCCGTCTTCCCAACACCAGGTTCACCAATTAAAACTGGATTATTTTTCGTTCGACGTGACAAGATTTGAATGACGCGTTTCACTTCAGCGGAACGACCAATCACCGGATCCATTTTATTTTCACGTGCTTGTTCGGTTAGGTCGCGTGCAAGTGAATCTAACGTCGGTGTCCCTTCAACTTCTTTTTGTGTCGTTCTTTGACGCCCACGTCCTTTCGATTGCGAACGCTCCTCTACCCCTAACTTTTTCAAAATGGCCCGTCGTACTTCTGAAGGACTCACATTCAATGTCATTAAAATGCGAGACGATAGAATCGCTTCGTCAGAAACTAACGCTAGCAATAGATGCTCCGTCCCAATTTTTCCTGCATTTAAACGTTTCGCTTCAGCTGTTGCTAAGGCCAAGATTTCAGCTGCTTTGGGCGAATATGGCCGATAACCATGTTCAGCTCTTGAAACAGTGCCATAGCCGATAAATCCTTCAATCTCTTCACGGACAGCATCGGTTTCAACGCCAAACTGTCCAAGCACCTTACCTGCAATCCCATCTTGTTCAATCAATAATGCTAATAACAGATGTTCCGTTCCAACCGCTTGGTGTTTAAAATACCGTGCCTGTTCTTGAGCTAAAACGAGGACATTTTGGGCACTCTCCGTATATTCATTTGCCATAATTAAAACTCCTTTGCAATATCAAAACGCAACCGATTCAATAAATTTTTGAGCAACTGTGCTCGTAACACATCTGAAGTCTCGACATTTCCAACATCTAGCGCTTCCCGATTGAGCATCGCCATAATTAACTCGACTTCATGCGCTGTCACGAGATGTTCGGCACATAAAAGATGAACAACTTCATTTGCGCCACTCGGTGTAATCCGTTGACCTACCTCAGCAATTAATTGATCTAACCACCCGTGCTCTTGTCGAATCGCAACTTTCTCAATCCGAATGTAACCACCACCGCCACGTTTCGATTGAACAATGTATCCGCGTTTCGTCGAAAAACGACTATTAATAACATAATTAATTTGCGACGGTACAACAGCAAAGCGGCGGGCAAGTTCAGAACGTTGAATTTCAGCATACTTTTCCTCAGCCATCAATTGCAAAAGATAAGCTTCGATGATATCTGACATGTTTTTATCCGCCATTTACCCCACCTCGTCACCTTTCTGGTCAACCTTTGACCAATCTTGACTTAATTATAATTGAAAACCAACAGAATACCTAATGATTTAATCATTTTTACGATAAGAAAAGAGACCAGCTATGCCGATCTCTTTTTTCTTGTTTAATTGATGCACCTGGCAGGACTCGAACCTGCAACCTTCTGATTCGTAGTCAGACACTCTATCCAGTTGCGCTACAGGTGCATAATATATTGATATGGCTGTTCATATTTATCAAGCCAATGCCGACTACTGGATTCGAACCAGCGACCCCTTCATTACTAGTGAAGTGCTCTGCCAACTGAGCTAAGTCGGCTTGATAGATATAAATGCGGATGACAGGAATCGAACCTGCACGTCACAAGGACACAGGAACCTAAATCCTGCGCGTCTGCCAGTTCCGCCACATCCGCATAGATGTTTCGCCCGTTTGGCTTAAACAACTTTTATATCTTACCAAGTACCACAATAAATGTCAATCTATTTTACTAATTAAATTTTTGAACAATTCATTAACCACCTATTTTAGCCCTTTTAATTAGCGTTTTTAGCTATTTAATTTTTTTGATTTTTATTGAAATCACAAATTATTAACTCGCTATCAAGGTCACTGACCGCCTGATAAACAAAATGTTTTTAATCCTCTCAATTAAAAATCAACGGACATCTCAATCAAACTCACACTTTAATTTGCCGTAAGGTTTGCCACCATTTCAATCCTGCCACATCTTCTCCGTTTTGTGGTTCTATCAATGGCACAGTGCTATACAAACTCTGCACCCGTTGCCAATCAATTTGATTAACCGGCGTACTCATGCCTTGTTCTAACGCATCAATCTGAGCCCTTGTCACTTGACCTAGCCGTTCTGGTTGTTGTGCATATTGACCCATAAACCAATTAATAGCTAAATGTTGCTTCAATATCATTTGAAACTGATCTGTGGACAGTGTATCAATGGTTTTCCGCCGTGCAAGTGGCACACTTGGCAATTCTTTGACTAAGAAGTGGGTAAACTTTGTCCATTCACTCGCTAAAATATAATAGAATTGCCATGGCACTTGGTTGCCAATCCGTTGTAACAATGACGTCACTAACGATTGCAATTGCCAATGATTCTCATTATCACCTTCATTAATTAGCATTTCTAAAAAACGGCTCATGGTTTCTTGTACAATTGGTGCTTGCTGATGCTTTTGTGTTAAATGATAACGGACGAGTAAAAAATCATGTAATTGTTGGTCATCAATTTGATTCATTTGTTTTGCTGGCTGTCGGCGTCTGAAGTTTTTCTGCTGTTTAATGCTTGATGATTGTGCAAAACTGCCTTGTTTGACCATGATGTTACCACTTATCTTCCATATAATTTTCGTCTGGGGCACCCATAATTCGTTCGCCACGCTGCAAAGCATCAATCTTTGCCATATCTTTGACTGTCAATTGAAAGTCAAGGTTTAAATTCTCTTGTATGCGCTCTGCATGCGTTGTGCTTGGAATAATCGCCACATTTTTTTGTAAATGCCATGCCAAAATAATTTGTGCCACTGATACCTGATAACGTTCCGCGATTTTTGCAATAACTGGATCATGCAGTACTTGACCACGACCTAAAGGTGACCATGCTTGATGATAAATCCCCAAGGTTGTTAAATATTCATGTAAAACGTGTTGATTAAAATATGGATGCGTTTCAACTTGATCGATAGCCGGCATAATCGTCGCCTGCGTTAACAACCGATCCAGATGATGACTTTCAAAGTTTGAAACACCAATTGCCTGTACTTTACCTGCTCGGTATAACGTTTCTAGTGCGCGCCAGGTCTCAAAAAATGGGCCATATTTTGGCCAATGCACGAGATATAAATCTAAATAATCGGTCTGCAAAGCCTGCGTCGTTGCCTCAAATGCAGCCAACGTCTGTTGATAGCCCTGCTCCGTTTGTGCCACCTTCGATGTGATAAACAACTCGTCACGTGGAATCCCAGCGGTTGAAAAAAATTGTCCTAATTGTCTTTGATTCCCGTAACTTGCTGCAGTGTCAAATAATCGATACCCTGCCTGAATAGTTAACGTTAACGTCGGTTCAAGTGCTGTCAAATCACCACTAATGTCAGTACCAAATCCAATCATCGGCATTTCAACGCCGTTATTCAATGTTATTGTCCGCATCTCGCCACCACCTTTTTGACCAGTCATGCCATGCTAAAAATATACTGTTATTATACCTTATTTAAAAGACATTCAACGACATACGTGCTTGTTTGTTCACCTAATCTCCGAGATACCATTTTAAAAAATCATTCTGGGTCACATGTTGACATCCTTAAACAGTTTAAATGTTTTTTCATATACAAAAAAACTCACATTTCTGTGAGTTTAATTCTAATTCACTCCGAATGTCGGGCTCGAACCGACGACAGCACGATTAACAGTCGTGTGCTCTACCAACTGAGCTAATTCGGAATCACTTTGGTAGTTTATCTACCACAAGATATAATTTTAGAAATTTTGTATGCATTTGTCAACCACTAGTAATTATCATCTGCTCTCAATTGACCGAAAGATTTAATCTGTATTCTTCTGACCATCCACCAATACTTTGCGACGCTCGATAATTAGCGCATCTAGTTGATCCAACAAACTCAAATCGTTAATTTCTTCAATATACGTGCGAATTGCATTTAAATTCCCTTCTGCCATAATTATTTACCTCCTTTCCATGAGTAGAGTATAGCATGGTTCCCTTCAAATTTTGATGCTCAGACTTTCGGCATACACCACTATTCCATATTTACGTAAGCTTTCCATGGAAATAATTTTATCACAACGCCCTAACTCGTCTATTTCAAACAATTTAAATTAATATCCAAAAAAGCCTGCATGCAATTGTTACATTACTAAGTGATTAATCACTCACATTAACAATATGTTGCATCTTACAGGCCGTTGGTTTTAATTCAAAGTATCCCTGGCCAAAGTTACTAATAAATCAGTAAAAGCCAAACTATCATTAAATGGTTGAACAACATCGAACAGTTCGCCGCCCATCGCCAGAAACTCATCATGATTTTCAACTTGAATCTCTTCTAGCGTTTCAATACAGTCAGCAACAAAGGCTGGTAAAGCAACTAATACACGTCGTTCATTATGCATCGGTAATTGTGCCAGTGTCGCTTTTAAATATGGTTTTAACCAGGGCATTGGTCCAAATTTAGACTGAAAGACTTGCATTGTATTATCAGCATTTAAATCAGGCATGCGGGACATAATTCCAGTCGTCGTTGCATTGACTTGTTCTAAATATGGATCACCTTGGCGAATATATGACGTAGGTAAACCATGATAACTCAATAATAATTTATCATATTGTTTCGTTTGCCAACGCGCTGCAATGTTTTTCGCCAGTAAGTCAAGATATTTGGGGTGCGCATAGAAATTTTTAATCACTTGTGCCTCGACACCACTGGCAGCAACTTGTTCTTCAATCGTTTTAGTTGTCGTTGCACTATATTGCGGAAACAATGGTAAAACAACAATTTTATCAGCCCCAGCTGCTTTTAAAGCATGTAATTCATCAATCACACGTGGCATACGATATGTCATGGCATACTTCACAATCCAATCAGGTAATTGTGCTTGTACTTGCTCAGCCTGCAAACGTGTATACTTTCTCAAGGGCGATTCGCCTCGGTCCCAAATCCGTTCATATAATGCTGCTGAATGCCATGAGCGTGTCGGCAATATAAACCGATGTAAAATCGGTTGCCACAGCCACTTCGGCATTTTGATAACGTTAGGATCTGACAAAAACTCATTTAAATAAGCACGAACGTCTGACGTAGCAAATGTATCAGGTGTGCCCAAATTTACCAGTAATAATCCTTTAACCATTTTCTACCCCTTTAGAGCATGCCTAAAGCATCACTTGTAATTGATGGGAACAAAGGTACCAAACGGTTCAATTGCTCAGCGGTATAGTCAAATTCGATTGCTGGCAAGAGCGTATTGATGACATCGTCTGCTTGAGCAGAAACTTCAATCGCCCCAACCAAATGACCACTTTCACGGTCAAAGATGAGCGTACTTTCACCCACCGTTTCTTGTGTGACCTGTCGATACCAACTATCACTGATTTTATTTCGTTTAATCTCATATTTGGTAGGCATTGCTTGTGCTTCAGAGACCGAAATACCTGCTTGCGCAATTCGTGGTGACGTAAAGACAACCGTTGGAATCACTGGATAATCAATCGCTTGATCGGTCATTCCTGCAAATTGACGCATCAAATATAGTGATTCAAAAATAGCCGTTGGCGTTAACTTTGGTTGCTTTTTGTCCAACACATCCCCAGATGCATAAATATTTGCCACGGTCGTTTGCAGATGATCATTGACGACAATCCCTTGCTCAGTCGTTTGAACGCCAATCGCTGCTAATCCTAATTCATCAGTATTTGGTATCCGACCGGTTGCGTTTAAAATCCAATCAGCTGCATAAGTCGATTGATTAGTCACCACAATTAAATGATCTGCTTGGGATTGAATCGCTTGTGTTTTAACATCACGAACAATTGTCACACCACGTTGAATTAAGTCTGACAAAACCAGTTCAACATATGGTTGGTGAAATTGTTTTAATCCTGCTTCATGATTGAATAAGACGGTGACTTGTGCCCCAGCTGCATTTGCAATTGTCGCAAATTCTAACGCAATATAGCCTGAACCAATAATAACCAACTTATCAGGCATATGATCGAGCGCCATAAAATCGGTTGAATCATGAACATACGCTTGTCCCTCAATCGTCAATGGCTTTGGCCGTAATCCGGTTGCAATCACAATTTTTTCAGCTGTGTATTCTTTCCCATCAACTGTAACTGTATGGGCATCGACAAACCGACCATGACCATGGATGATTTCAACCCCCTGCTCGCGCAATCCGCCTGCAATCATCGCTGGCAAATCTTGAATAACCATATCCTTATGTTTAACATCAGCTGCCCAGTCGATTTGTACTTGTCCTGAAATCCCATGGCCATTTAATCGCTCAAATTCGCGTTGCAATTGCACAGGGGCATCTAATAGAATTTTTGCGTTGCAGCCATAATTTGGACAGGTACCACCAATTTTATTTGCTTCAATCACACCCACACGCAAACCTTTAGCTGCTAACGGGATAGCACCATCAAATGTGCCATGCCCACTACCCAAATATAAAACATCAAATTGATATGTCATCATGATTCTCCTCCAATAATTTGATTCTAATGCAATACATCATCAACGTTAGTGCTTATTCTTGTGACAAATTATGAAACAACTTAGCGGTCAAGTTAAATAAATCATGCCACTCTTCTTCGTTTAAGCCACTTTTTTCGACTAACATCTTTGGCAACATCAATGCTTCTTGACGTTTAGCTCGACCGGCTGGCAAAAGTTCAATTTGTACCACCCGCTCGTCATCATGACGACGCGACCGCGAAATAAAGCCGATGCTTTCCATCCGTTTCAACAAAGGTGTCAACGTTCCTGATTCAAGGTCAAGCAAGTGACCAATCTCATTCACCGTCATTACTGGTTGCTCCGATAAACTCACTAAAACAAGATATTGAGGATACGTTAATCCCAAAGCCTTAAGCTGTGGATTATAGAGCCGTTGAACTGCCCGTGATGTGACATAAAGATTAAAGCATAAGTGACTGTCTAAAGAGAGATTTTCTAAATCAAATTGCATATAATTGCTTCCATTCCAATCAATTTCATTTTCTGCACTGGTTAATTAATTAACTACGTACTAAAACTATTAAAAGCAACCCTTTGATTGACTATCGCTCATTAATTAACACAATTAAATTGTGCACCATTTATTGCGTTTTGTCCAGCTGTCATTTTGCTTCAATTGACCACCAACCCGCTTCTTTGTCTTTAAGTTTGTAGCGGTAGGAATGGTCGCCTGAACGCATATGCGCCATATTTACCCATAATAAAAAAGCAGCCTCAAGAGACTGCCCGATATGCTTTATAACTAAAAATATACTCTGAAATTATCAGTCATGTATGGATAGTACTCTTTAAACGTTACGAGAGGTCATGTATTGTAACGTTGGGAACAGCCATACAAATTGGTCCATCGCTTGACGATCCATTTTTAATTGGGCATAAGGTAACAACCCATTAATTTCATCTTCAGCAGCATAACCAACTGCTGCCGCACCAATTAAATATCCCGCTTGATCATAAACTAACGTGATTTCACTCGCTGTTTCATTTTGAATCAATTTAAACCAATCATTTTGACTTGGTAATTGTTTGATTGTATGACCATTTTCATCGACACCATCACTAATCGTACCAACTGGCATGACACCAAACTGAGCTAATCGAGGAATTGTGAACACCACACGTGGCACGATTGGATAGACAATCGGTGTATCAATTTCATGGGTAAAGACATGCCCTAAATACTTAGACTCAAAAGCTGCCACCGGTGTGATGTCTGGCTGTTGATGATTCGTGACATCACCAGTTGCATAAATCTGAGGTACATTCGTTTGCAAGTACGCATTCACCTTTACCCAACCATTTTCATCGCAAATGACATCTGTATTTTCTAACCCAAGTTGATCCGCATTTGATGTGCGCCCCGTTGCATCAACGATGTAATCGACTGGCGACAATTGTTGATTATTTGTCGTAATGACCAAGCCATCGTCGGTCTGGTCAATCTTTGAAGGCGTTGTTTGGTACAAAATTTCAACCCCTAATGCTTGAAGTGCAGCGGTCACAGTGGTGACATACTTTTCATAGAAACCTTTCAGTAGCTGGGCATCGCGAACAATCATCGTTACCTTCGCACCAGCTTCGGCACTAATTGATGCCAATTCAGTCGCGACTAAGCCACCACCAATCAATGTCAATCGGGTTGGCATTTCTGGTAAATCCAAGAAATCATCACTAAAATGTAAGTACTCGTTGCCAACAATCGTCAATTGATGCGGGCGCGTACCAGCAGCAATGACAATCTTGTCGGCCGTATAGTCGGTATCATGCACCTGAACCGTCTGATTATCAATGAATTTAGCCTCACCACGAATAACCGTGACCCCATTTCGAATCAATTTATTCCGATTATTGGCGTCTTGAGCGCCAATTACCTGCTGCTTCACAGCCATTAAATCAGCCCAGTTAACCGTTAACTGATTTTCAAAAACTCGTCCCTGCATCTGGTCTGTAATATGCTTCAATAAAAATGGGCGATCTAAAAGAATTTTGGCATTGCACCCCCGATTTGAGCAAACGCCACCAAACTTATCTTTTTCAATCACTAGCACCCGCAATCCCTTTTGAGCCATTGGAATGGCACCATTCCATGCAGCCTGACCAGCACCAATAAACAAAACATCATATTTTTCCATGATTACGCCCTCCTATTTTGAATATACCACGTACTGAAATCCTCACCAAACAATGCGCCTCGTAACGATTGTCGAACAAGATCGAATGGCTTAACCTCACCCTGATATTCAATATCAATTCACCTTATACCACTTAAAAAGAAAGCTCAAACTGAGTGATAGAACATAAAAAATGGTGTGCAAAATATGCACACCATTTCGAGCATTCAATTAATCACATATCGCTACTACTAGCCGATTTATCATTGCATTTTTTCTTTTAACTTTGCTGCATTAGCAAGTAAGAAGGCAACAATTGCAACTAAGATGATACCTAACATCCAAACGCCGGCTGTCTTTGGCAAAAGTGCCTGCGCCCCTTCTTTATAATTGGCGACGAAGATATCACCATCACCAGCCTGACCATTGATAATTCCCTTTTCTTGACGCGTCAAAGTGAAATTATATGGTGCTTTCAATGTTTGATAGCCTTCTGGTGTAATAACCTCCTTCAACTGATATTCACCACTAGCCAAACCACAGTATTGAAGATAGCCATCAGTACCTGATGTATGCGTTGTCGCATTCTTTTCATCCAAAGTCCAAATAACGTCACCCATGACCGAATGTGAGCCCGAATGCATCATATTCATTGGCATTTGCGTTTCAACATCCAAATGCATGAAGTAAACCCAGCGTACTTTACCAGCTTGAACATCGACTTTTAGTTGCGCAATATCGTTGTCTGAAGCGGTATGACTATAAGTTGGATAAGCCGCCGCAGAATATAACGCCTTAACGATTGTTGACAAATTATCCTTTGTTACTTGATAACCAAGATTGAACCCAGCACCGGCCAAACCATTAGTAATGACATCTTGCTTCAATACAGGATTACCATCAGTTTTAACAATTTCCCAACCAGCAGTGAAAGTATGCGTCTTATCACGGTCACTTCCGCTATCAAAAGTTGTTTGATAACTTAAATCAATCGTATTCACTAAATCACTTGATTGTGCGGCTGTATTGGCAAATGCATCAAGTGTCCAATTTAAGTGCCAAGAACCGTTTTTGGCGCCTTCTTCGAGCAAAGCAGTCATCTTATTTGATAACCATGTCCGAAGCTCAGCATTTAACGTTAATTGTGCGTAACCGTCCTCAACTGGTTGCTTTTTATCAACTGTTCGATTATTACTATCGAATGTGTAGATTGATGTCCGCCCAGCTAATTCAATGCCTTCAGCACCACTCAATTCAGCATTCACAGCCTTCACCGTTGGTGCAGTCTGTTGATTATAACCAATTTGTAAATTATTGACCGTTGAACCAGCTTGATTGTTGGTATAAGCAATTCCCTCACCCGAAGCATGTTCGATAGCTGCCACACCTTCTGCATTTCGCGGATAAAGGTTTTGCATCATTTCAAACAATGAGATTGATTGTTGCTTGCCGTTTTTGTCCGTATACGTCAACGACAAAGTCGCATCAGTCCAATTTGAATTATAAGGAATCGTGTCTAACAATTCATATTTCGTATATGAACCAATATTTTGATTAATGCTTGCGTTAATAATCCATTGGAAGATTTGCCCACGAGCAACGCCTTCACTTTGGTCACCAGTATTTTTTTCATTCAAGCCAAAAGTTTTTCCATTGACTTTAACGGCCTTATCAACCGTTGGTCGATCGTAATCACCGAAATCAGTTGTTCCTTCTCCGACCAGAATTGTATTTCCATCTGATTCATAATATTTTTCAATTTCGATTTCATGAATATTAGGATAATTGGCGACTGAGTCACCAGTTGCCGCTGAATCAATCAAGTATGGTTCAGGGGCATAGATTTCAGCAATATAATAGTTTGAACAAGTATCCAAGTTGTAAATGGCTTCATCACCACTTGAACTAAAGGTTGCAATGCCATTCTTATCCGTCTTACGTGCGGCATATAATGGGTTGCCCGCTGCCCCAACGTATTGCTTCAAATAGCGGTCAAGAATTTGATCCGTTTGATCTGGATGGTCCTTTAAGTCAGCAATGATTTTTTTAATAGCACTATCTAAGGCTTCTAAAGCTGCATTGACGTCCCCCTTAAAATAATTGACAAACAAATCTTTTCGCATCATCAAAAACCGAACGTCTTTGATCGGCTTACCATCTTCAGCATTTGTCTTTGCAACTTTGATGGTTGTTGGGTCATACTGTTTGGCATAAAGATGCAAGGAATTGTTCCCCGTTGCATCATACCAATAATTTGAATCAGCATTGTTTTTCGCTGTCGGATTCATCATTGGCAAACTAATGAACATTGGCACTGAGAACGTTGAAATCAATGACTTGTCCATGTTCTCAGTTAACGCTTGTTCAATAATCCATTGCCCATTTGCTAACTTGAACTTTGTATTTCCTTCAGCGTCAGTCGGATCAGAAATTTTAATCACTTCAGCTTGTGTTAAGCCTTTATTTTCCCAATAATCAACGGTTGCTTCACGAATAATGCGATTCAAACCAATCAATAATTTAAGTTCGGTATCACCATTGTCATGTACATAACCAATTGTCCATTGATTAATCTTATTTGATTTGTCGTCAAAATTGCTTCCAACTGTTGGCGTACCACCATAATTACGTTCAACCTTCACTGGTTTTAGGACATCAGACCACTTAACGTGCTCACGTTCCCCAGATTCTGATTCATTAACCTCAAGCCATCCGATATAAGCATCCGAAATTTTTGGCTTTAAGTCTTTATCGTCTTTATCAGTTTTTGTCACAACTGCATTATCTGGCAGACGTAACGCACGGAAGAAATTATTCGTTTGCGGTCGCCAATCGGTCTTTAAGCCTGTATTTTTTTCATATTCTTTGACTGCATCCGTGAAACCTTGTTCCGTTCCATTTCCCCAGTACATCGCTTTATTTAACTTTTCCCGTTCAGAAAAGTCGGCAATCGAATGTACAACGACTTCTGTTTGAGTCGGTCGATCTGTTTTTGTTGTGGCAAAGATTGGTTGTACCGTTGCTACCAAAAATGGTATGACGAGTGTGACAATCATTGCCAGGTTTTTTAAATTTTTCATTTTAATCTCCTAACGTCGCACGCGCTTAACAAGAGCAAACGCAATTATTCCCGTACCAATTAACAGAAAGGCCACTAAACCAATTGACCCAGTTTTAGGGAAATATGATTCTTCAATTGATTCATTTTTCACTGAGCTGAGGTACATCGTTTCAGTTGATACTGGTGGCCAACATTTTGTCGTTGGCATCGTAGTGAATGTTAACTTACCATCGACTGATGTTATTTTCTTATCTTTATCAATATTAATTAGGTATTTCCCATCCCCCTCAATCTGATAACCTTCTGGCGCTGTCTTTTCAAACAATTCATACTGACCTGGCTTTAAATCACGCCATTCCCAAGTTGAACTGCCAATCGTCGTTGAAGTGGTTTTTACAACTGGTGTAAATGCTTCTGCAGACGGTTCATTTTTCTTGTAATTCCAAGCTTTAACTTGTATCAGCGTGAATTCAAGCCCCTTTGGATTTGTAATTACTGTATTCGTTACATCCGTCTTTTTAATTGTCAAACCGGCTGATGGTCGAATACTGTTCTTAACGTCATTTGTAGTCTTACTTGCTGATTCTGAAGTCCAGACATCAGCGGTATTTACAAATTCCAGATACTTTTCTGGAGCTGCCGGTGTTTTAACCTTAATCTTAAAGGCCAAATCACCACCATTGAATTCAGCCTTGCGTAAGCCACCAGTCGTCAAATTAATCGTAACTTTCGTTTGACCAGTGCCACTAACCGTACTCGTTGTCACTGTATAACCTTTATTTGCCGCATTCGCGTAATCAACCAATTTTGTGCCATCAGTATTAAATACTTCAACGTCAACATATTCAATCCCTGCTGGTAATACATCAGTCACTTTCAACATCTTTGGTTTTGCCACCGAATCAACGCCAATCACATAAGTGGGTTGGAAAATCCAGTAATCAAAGTTCAATTTAGAATCTGCATCAGCTGTTAAATGGGCATCATCGTTTAAGTCCAACGTTGAAGCATCATTTCCAGCATCTAGCCCATTCCCATCATTTAATGGTGTATATGGTGTTGATTTTTCTTGTGACGTGTCATTATTTGCCGCAGCTGTCGCATCTGATTGGCGCTTACCTGCTGTTGCTTGTACATAAGTTAAATCAGAGCGGGTCACTGTTTTCTTCGGACTAGGTAAGTCCAAAACAACGTTGGCGGCACTTGTTATTGATTGCCAAGTATTTCCAGTTCCCGATGATAATGTAAATTGATAATTTGTACCTGTAATCGGATATGATAATGAACCACGTTCAAAAGTTAATGAACCAAGTTCGTCGACCCAGCGGTTATTTGCATCAGACACCCAGTTATCAGTCGAACCTGTAATCGGATATTTAGGAAAATAATAACCGTGTGTTGACGAATACCATTTACCACCGTCATTATGCATCGCTGATTTCTCACTCAAATTTGGTGTTTTATCAGTAGCGTCACCGTTTAGCTTGCTAACCGATTCGGCCCACTTTGACTTATTCCATGACGCTTTATCAATCCCAAAATCGGTCTCATTCCATGAGAATGTCCCACTTTGACTACCAAAATTATTTAATGATGAGAAAGTAAGTTGTGCTTTAGACACTTGCTTGGTTGCCCCATTCTCAGTCACAGTCTTTTTATTAACGTCAATGCGCTTTTCGAAGGTACTTTTTCCTTCCTTAACGGCCATCGTATAGAAACTAATTTCAATATCTAATGATGCAATCCCTTGATAAACCAACCCTGAATACAGGTTATTTGGAATATCAATAAATCGGAATTGTGACACGCCCGAAACAAGTGTGTCACCGGCCGCCGGCTTAACATTTGAAATATGCATCACTGCACCAATTGCATGTGCTTGACCAGTCGAATCTACATAGTTTCCAACTTTGTCATAAACGACACTCATTTCAAAGCCTGACATCGCAGTAGTATTTTTAAAGCTCACAAAGTATGATGACTTATTTCCTTTTTGGGCTGTTTCATTATTTTCGTATTGATTGTGATATTTACGCTTTACTTCACTAAATGTAACCGATCCACCAGATGTAGCTTGTCCAGGGACAATTCCAGCTGTTCCACCATCAATCTTTCCAATTGTGGCATCAAATTTTTGTGCCACCACAATCTCTTCTGATGAGCCAGAATAACCATACGGTGCATCACCACCACCGATACCGTCAGGTGAATTAGTCAATTTAAGACTATTATTTGTTTTCTTCGCCCATGCTTGGAAATTATTCGGATTTGTTTTCCCATTGGCAGCATTTGGTGTGGTTGAAGTTTTCTTATCAATCAATACGGCCTCAATTTTGTTTGAATCAACCGTTGGTAGACTCGCAAATGCCGTGCGTGGATCACTTGTCAGATAGCCAGTACCAGCTTCTTCTGGGGCCGGTCCCACTAATGGTACAGCTGAGTCACTCTGAGTCATTTGAGTTTGAGTAGTACTTTGCACTGTTTTGAATTCCAAACTTGCGATCACTGATTGGTTGTTTTCAGCCAACAAGTTAGTGGTCTTCATTTGATCAGCATACAAACCAAATGTAATCGGTAATTCAATTTTGCGTGTCTCATTCGTTGTTGATTTTGCCGTGACAATCAACGTATGCTTCTCTTGATTAGCCTCAAAGTCAACCTGATTATCATTTAACGCTAGCTTTTCTTGATCTAGCGTGACTTGTACATCAGTTAATCCAGCTGCGACAAAATCAAAGTCGGCACTAATCCATTGGGCTGTCGCATCAGTGCGTTTAAAATCAAAAGTCCACGTTGTCTCTTGTTTTTTCTGTTTTGCCTGAGATGTCACAACTAACCGTTGATCTTGGACCAATTCAGTTGACTGTGCAATCACAGTTTGTCCGATTAAACCAAGATTTATCGCTAACGGGGCTAACATTGTAAATAGTCCTGTTAAGACACGCCCCCGTTTAATCATTCTTTTCCGTTTTATCTTTTGCATATTCATACTCCCTATTATTGAAGTGTCCGATTTTCCGTACTTTTCCTACGTCAATAAGTATCGCAAACGCAACTAGGGTATCCCACTAACTTTCTGTAAAGAGATTGCTGATAAAATACGCTCGAATTTTGAAAAATGTGTCTTTTTTAAGGATAAAGTCTGACTTTTCGGATATTATGTGCAAAGTGTGAATTTCATATCTATCGTCATTTGTCGCCTTAAGAACACAAAAAAGCACAAAGGTTGAACCTTTGTGCTTTTTGCAGATTGCGATTACAATCCTAATTAAATAGAGAATTTAAGTGACATTGTTTCTTATTGTTGATTACATTTTAGCCTGCTTATTACGCTTAACTAACGCATACGCCATGGCTAAGGCACCAGTCAAAATCATCATTACTAATCCAATCGCCCCAGTTACTGGGAAAATTGACTTCTCATAGTTTTTAATTTCAACATGGTTGCCGGTGAAATCCCCTGTGATTTTATCATCAGAATTGAGCATATTGCCTATTGAAGATGTCAAGAATGGGAACCCAGGCGCTGCCGTCTCGCCACCGAGTGAAAATTGTTTATCAGCCATCTTTGTGTACCCTGACGGTACAATTGATTCAATCAACGTATATTGTCCAGCTGGTAACCCACAGTATTGGAAGTAACCGTCACTGCCTGTCTTATGCGTTGTTGCCCATGTTGGCTCAGTTGTCCAGAAAACATCACCCATTGGTGCAATTGATGTCATGCCAGCCATCTCAATCACTGGCTGATTATTACCATCCATTGATAGATGCGTAAAGTAAACCTTTTGTCCAATTGCTAAGTTAGCCGCTTGTCCTTGTAGATAAGTAACAACTTCTTCTCTGGAAACACCCTTAGCTTCAGCCATCTTATCAAGCGTCGCATTAGAAACTGCAGTCCCTAGATTAGTTGTGCCTAATAATTGTTGTCTGATCTGGTTAATATTATCAGCTGTCACTTCATATGCTAAGTCAAATCCAGCGCCAGCTAAGGCAGCACCATCTGAATCAGTCTTTTTGAATTCCCAACCAGCCTCAAAGGTTTTAGATGTATCCTCTGCTTGCACACGATCGTAATCGTTTTCAACATTCAAGCCTACCTTGTTATCAATTGCGCCAACTTGAGCTGCTGAATTTGTTTGTACATTCAGTGTCACATCAAGATAGCTCAATTGATCACCAATAATATTTCGGAAGGCCTCCTTAGTTTCAATTGTTAATTGCCCATTTGTGTGTGACTCAACAGCACGATTTTCAGCATCAAAGGCGTAAGTAGATGTCGTACCATGGACGCGAATCATCGTTTTGACAAAAGTATTTTCGTCGTTTCCTTCTGCCCAAACACCTTTCGCCTCAAAGTATGCTTTACCTGCCTCAGTCAATGCAAATGAAACTTTTCCATCTGAAGCTAAATCAGAATCATAGCCAAGTCCATGACCAGAATCACCACCGTTATTATATGAATTATCGGTAGTCTCATTTGTGGCTTTAATCAATGACGTGTAAGTCCCATTGATAGTCAACCCGATGACCATATCATTCACGTTGACTTGATACGGCATGTCATCGACAATATCATATTGCTTTAACTTACTTGCATTATTGATTTCTGAACGAATTGCCCATTGGAACACTTGTCCACGGGCTACCCCTAAGTTATCATCAATCGCTTCAAACTTACCGTTATCAAACGGTGAACCTGTCGAATCTGCCGCAGCATTTCCCTTTACGTTAACTTTCTTTTCAACTGAGAAATCATCGTTGACAAGATCAACGTGTGAGCCAACATACTTCAATGCCCCACCAACAAGGCCACCATCAGTATTTGCCTCAGCAGCATCAGCATTGCTCAATGTAACACTTTTAACTGTCCCATCAAGAATAAATTGTGTATGCTCTTTATCTCCAGGTGTTACGCCATTATCAGGCGCAATCAACTCGACAAAGTGATACGTTTGACCAGGTGTTAAATTAGTAAAGTGGGCCTTGGCGTTACCTGAACCTGTAGTCACTTTATAGTCCACCAAAGTGCCACCATTCTCAATAATGAAATTTTGCAAAGCTTGGAGGTCGGTCGAACTTTTAGTCGTATTGGCTGCTTTCAATAATGCCTTTCCAGCACCTGTTTGCAATGCAGCTTGCACCGCAGCCGCATCGCCTTGGAACAACTGAATACCAGCACCAGCCATTCGCTTAGCATTGGTCTTGCTTGCGTAATCATCCGAATCGTACTTAACAACGGTCAAATCACCCTTAGTCTTGTAATTCTTAGCGTACAATTGTAAGGCCACACCACTACCATCGAACCAATAATCAGTGCCAGCTTCAGCCCCGGCAGGGTTAACCATTGGTAAGTGCAAGACCATTGGCACTGCACGCCCATCTTGGGCAACGTCTGCTGGTGACGTTGTTTCCATCACAATCCAGTTACCGTTCACTAAATCATTAAATGATGCATCACCTGTACCATCTGTCGTTTGCACCTGCTTCGTTGCGTTTACATCAATGCTATCGATCGCTGCAATCAGTCCTGCATAGGTCAATGTATCAATCACTGATGATTTCACCGCGATTGTGTATTGGCTCTTCTTTGTTGAGGTATTTCCTTGTTGATAGGTTGCATCACTAGGCGTTACTTTTTTAGCTTCTAATACATCTGACCACTTATATGTCGTACCACCAACTGTAAAAGCGTCTTCGGTACTAATCTTTGGCTTATCACTCGCTGTCTCATAACCCTTAATTGCTGAATCCGGAATTTGGAAAGCTGTAAAGCCATAACCAGTACCCGCTTTTTGAAAGTCGCTGTTACCAAAGGCACCAGTTGTATTTGTATTTCCGTCTCCAAAGTAATAACTCGCCTTGGTCGTATTACTTAGTGTCTCCGTAACATACTTGTGGACAACCACATCAGTTGCATTTGGTCGACTACCCTTCAACGCAGCATCAGCAACCCCTTCAATTGATCCCGCCGCCATTGGAATTACCAATGTTCCTAATAATAACGCATTTTTCCATTTAGCCATGTAATCAAATCTCCTTAATTAATTCGTCGCTCCCCTCATTAATTCGGCGAATATCGACTGTGTTTTGTTTACGGTCTTAATTATGCCGAACAAATGTATCTTACTTATTTTTTGTTTATTCCGATTTATAGGACATTTTACTGTGGCTTTATGAAAAATATGTTCATTTTGTGCGCTAACCAAAAAGAAGTCGCCTAGTATGGTGAAACTATGAATTAATTCTGTCCATTTTTCCGGACAAACGTCACATCACAACTTTATCACTGACTAAAAAGAAAAAGAGTACATCGTTGATACGATGTACTCTTTTTGCTCCCCACTCATCATTCACGTTGCTTTGCCGATTCAATATGCACATCAATTGCACTTATCACTCTTTTTACTACTACGTTCGTAAAAAAAATTTAATCGGTTAACGCATTTTGTATTTATTAATTACTTAGCTGAATCCATTGCGTGACCACCAAAGCCATTACGCAATGCTGATACAACCTTGCCTGTAAAGGTATCGTCTTGCATTGAACGGTAACGCATCATCAATGACAAGGCGATTACTGGTGCTGGCACTTGCAAGTCCAATGATTCTTCAATTGTCCACTTTCCTTCACCAGATGAATGCATCCGACCAGCAATGGCTGACAACTTTGGATCCTTTGCAAAGGCTTCTTCTGCCAATTCCATCAACCATGAACGAATAACTGAACCGTTATTCCATAGCTTTGAAACTGCTTCATAGTCATAATCAAATTGTGAGGCTTCCAAAATTTCGAAACCTTCGGCGATGGCTTGCATCATACCGTATTCGATTCCGTTGTGAACCATCTTCAAGTAGTGACCTGATCCCAAGCGACCAGTGTAAAGGTAACCATTTTCTTGGGCAATTGACTTGAACAATGGTTCGATTGTTAGCCATGCTTGTGCATCATCGCCACCAATCATGAAGTTACCACCATTACGGGCACCTTCCATACCACCTGAAGTACCAGCATCAAACAACTTGATACCAGCAGCAGTTGTCCGCTTGTTTTGCTCCAAGTTATCCTTATAGTTTGAGTTTCCACCATCGATAATGATATCTCCAGCGTCCATCTTCTCAATCAATGTATCAATTGTTGAGTTCGTTGGGACACCAGCTGGTACCATAACCCAAACAACCTTTGGTGATGGCAATTGAGCCAACATATCATCAAGGTCAGTTGCCCCTGAAATCTTATCTGAATAATCAGTCGCTGCCTTAACGAAATCAGTGTTCAAATCATAGGCAACAATTTCGTGCCCATTATCTACTGCGTTTTCAGCCAAACCAAGTCCCATTTTACCAAGACCAATCAATGCTAACTTCATGCTTAATTACCTTTTCCTTTTAAGTATGCTTTTATTATATGAAACATCTTTACTTTTTTCAAGTAGTAATAGTGTAAATTTTTTACATTGTTTAAATTTTCACTTACTATGCTAATGTTTCTTTCCTATATAGTGTACAATAAATTACAGATAATTTGGAAACGGAGATTTAGTAATGGCACAAAGTGGTTTTTCTCGCATTCGTTCATTTCGTAGTCAGCTCAACGGATCTGATGCCAAAATAGCGGATTATATTTTAACACATGAGGCAGCAACTAAAACCATGACAATTCAAGAGATGGCTGATGCTACTGGTCTTTCAACCGCCACGATTTCACGATTTGTTAAGCGCGTGGGCTATAATTCATTCCGTGAATTTTCATTAAGTTTGGCAATTATTGTGCCCAATAACAATACCTTTTTTGGCGAAATCAGCGAGGGGGACGACCGCAAAGCTATCGTACAAAAGGTCTTCTCAGGCGCTGAGAATGCACTTGCGTCAACCCTTGATATTTCAGATAAAGAAAATTTTGCGACAGCCGCTGCTTGGATTGTTGCCGCACGTAAAGTTGGTTTCTTTGGAATTGGTGGGTCATCAATCGTTGCCTTCAATGCTTACCACAAATTCTTGCGCACCCCGATCGATAGCTTTCAACATCCTGATTATGACATTCAAGTCATGCAGGCGGTTCGAATGAATGCCGACGACGTAGCTGTCGTTATCTCACATTCAGGTCGCAATCACGATACGCTTGCTGTGATGCAACATCTTCAGGCGCATGGCGTTAAAATCATTGCTATCACGGCCTTCCCTAATTCAGAACTCGCAAAAAATTCCGACTTAGTGCTCGCCAGTGCCGCCGAAGAGGTTAATATCCGTAGTGAATCGATGTCATCCCTCATTGCCCAACTCACGATTGTCGATACCTTATTTACCCTTGTTGGCGTCCAAATGGGTGATCAAACGGCAGCCGTGGTGGATGAAATTCGACAGGCAATTGAACAAACTAGGCGTTAATTTCTATTAAACAGCATCACGTCATCGATATACGCTGCCATCGAACGCTGTTGTTAATCAAACTTCATTAAAAAAGCGCTTGACGTATCTCATAGACGTCAAGCGTTTTTCTTTATCACTCCGCACATTACGCATATAGCAAAGCACTTAAATCAGTTACTGCCCAATTTGATGAACGGTAATGTCATAACTTTGACCATGATTTTGGGTATCGCTGAGTTGATATGGGTCAACCGAATAATGCGTGCAACTGTTCTTCTGTAACGCATATTCCTTACTGAAATGTTCTGGTGCAAAATCTAGATATGACGTCCCATAACGACTGGCTTCATTCCAATTTGTCTGACCAACAAAGATATTTTCGCCATTCACATTAATTGCGACCCCCGTATTATAGGCCGAAATTTTTCCACTGACTGTAAATTTCAAATCCGTTGTATAAACATCAAAATGATGCGAGCCTGTTTTTTGAATCCATTTCTGATGTGGCCCACTTGTATCAAATTGTAAAACTGGCATGCCAAGATTAATTTTAACGACCTTTTCTTCGGTTTTAGACTGCGTCACACCCAAAATCGTTTGATCATAGGTCATGACAAAGTACCGTTCACAAATTGGGGGTATGTGGTGAGCAACAAACTTAAAACTACCATCTTGATTAATGGTTACTGCGTTAGCTGCTGCTTTAGGATCCGCATCATTTAGCACAATTTGCAAATGCTTGATTGATGGTCTTGCAATCCCTGTCAACGTCAAATCCTGGGTAAATGGATTATACACAGTCATTTCACCCTGACGATTCAATACATTATCTGGTGTTATCACCTGATTGACACCAGAAACAAGGACTGGATTGTCCTCAGTCAATCCCAGGGCATCGGCGGTGTGTTCTGGTTTCAATGGTAGAATTTCCTCACCTGCTGCCCCGAGTCTTTAACGTGGGTCAACTTTTCACCCTTTGGTAAACGATAGACGTTAAAAGTAAAGGTTTGTTGTAAGTCTTCAAGCTCCCAGAGATATTTTGCTAATGGTTCAAACGGATTGGAAATCTGTTTGTAATTAGGGACATCACCATATCGATCCGTGATTGTTTTAAATTCTGGTTCATAACCTATCACAGTAATGGTTTGCCAACCATTTTGGTTATCACCTTGATTACCAGCACCCTCATAGTTTTGTACCTTAGCTAACGGATCGTTAAATAGCCGATTAAATTCTCGCAAATTGGTCAGCTGCTGAGCATCCCAAAGATTAACTTGGGCATTAATCTCCCCGGCGTGATTAACAGGCGAAGGGGTGATGTATTTTTCAACACCCTGTGCCCCGCAATAACATTGTAATTGCTTAATGCCCTGGGCGTTATTAGTCCACTCGGGTTTTGTTACCCGAATCGTATGGGTATCTGCATCGAGTACTTGACTATTATAAATTAACTGTTGACCTGGTAAGTGGCCGGTAAAATTCCCTGTCACTTTTAATTTATCAGTTTCATTTGGCACAACCAGTACCTGCTCATCACCACGTTTCACCCACTTACCACCGGTGTCTTGCGCCATTTTATCAGCATCCAGTCGGCTCTCTAAAATATCCTCCTTCTGAATTTCAGGTACAATTGGTTGATGAATTTCATGCTGTTGGGTGTCTTTAAATGTGATATAGCCAAAACGCCCAATTTTAATCGGTGTTTGCCAATGCGTATTAGTTGCTGTTACTTTAACCTGATCAATTGGTTGATTATCACTATTATATGCGGTAATAGTAAATGGCTGTTTACCTTGCCACGTCCCATCTAATGTCATTGACCAATAATTTACATCAAGCGTTTTGAGCTGATAAGCGTTGATTTTCTTTGGTTCAATAGGATTAGCAAATTGCTCCAACATGTGACCCACTGGTGTATAAACACGCTTTGTTTCTTCTTCATAAAAAGACTCGCCATGATAAGTCACATCTAAGTGGTGATTCAGCGCTGTAATCTTTTCTTGTGTTGCTGTTGTACCTTCAACTGGCAAGGTCAACTTATTTTCAAACCAAGAACCATTACCGGCCCGATCACGAAGGGAAATTTCAACAACATTATCTTTGGCTTTCAAATTTTTAACGGCTGATGTATTTATCAGGGTATCGAAATGCCCATTCAACCATCCTGATTGCTGTTCATCAAAGGGTGAATTAAAATAATGTGCTCCCACGATAGTATTAATTCGATAGCTAAGTGACCCACCGCTTTGTACATTGGTCAAGTTATTCATCCCGGACCCTTTTTCATCAATTTCTCCGCTCAGGTGAACACCATCTTTTTGCCACTTTAAATGCACATTTTTTGCTTTCGGACAACAATTATCAATTGTCAACTTGCGATAGACAGTTTGTGTTTTTGCCCCATCAAGGGTTACCGCAACAGTTCGAATGTAGTACACACCATCTGGCGCATATTTACTTTGTCCTGTTAGTGCGTCTGGCAACATGCCATTCCATTCAGTATCGATTCGACCGGGTTGTGTTTGCTGATATGTTGCTAAATGTCTCAACACCTGTTGCTTATCCGCACTCATCACATCCACATCAATTGAACGCATCCAACGTAACATATATTCCATATCCAATGCCCTGTTCACACCACTATGATTAAAAGTAACCGCAGCATGCTCATTGTCACAAGTATAATTGACATCACCTGAACGGGATACCACTTTTGTATTCAAAGTTGCCAATGGGTGACCATTCATTTCATCAGCCAGATAACCATACCCTTTGATTGACCCTTTTTCTGATGCCGGCTTATCAATCGGTTTACCTGCATCCCAATCACCGTAATATCCAAAATAGGGAATACTTTCTATTACACCAGGTTTTTGAGTCGCTGTAACTTGAAGATACCCTTCAATCCAATTATTCTCAGTAAACGTATTCGGAATCGTCAATGTCACGTCAATAATTTTCTCCTGTCCCGGGGCCAGTGTGATGTTATTCCCTTGCAGATTAACCTGGGCCCCATTAACCGTAGATTCACTCACAAGATCCAAAAAAGGTTTCTCATCGCGATAATAATATATGTCAGCGTCATTCAAATTAACAGTCTCACCGGTAGAATTGCCACCTTTATCTAGCAATGTTCTGAGTCCCGTCGTATTCACCTTTGAACAGTCGGTGGTTCGGACTTCTGTTTGTACATTCCCAAGTGCTGCCACATGATAGTTTTGCTTCACCTGGGTCACATTTTGAATTTTAATCTTAAATGTTTTTTCCTTGGTTCTAAAGGCTTTAAGATCAATTGTTGTATGACCATCATTGGCATTAGTAATCACCGCATTTGCTTGCGTGGCTCGATCGACTTGCACGAGACCGCCACCTTGTTGCCGGGGCGAGAAGTAAGTCCCATTAGTTGTGTCTTTTACTGGCGCAGCTGTATTTTGTAATACGCCTTTGATATTTTGCACAAATTTAGCGCTACCCTGACCTAAATTAACATGATTTTGATTAGCTTGTTGCTTAATTAGTGCTACCGTTCCAGCAACAAACGGACTGGCCATACTGGTCCCGCTTTTTTGAGCATAACCTTGATTTGACAAGGACCAAATATTACCACCGATTCCTGTAATATCAGGCTTCAAGGTCAAATCCGGTGTCGATCCCCATGATGTAAAAGTGCTCATCTTGCCTTTAGATTCATTACTGACAACCGTCGTTATTGGTTTGCTCAGCATGACATGCCCCAATTCTGCTTTATCGTGTAACCCATTATCTGATTTTGCTTTTTCTTCATAATGAGGCGTGTTAGTACGTAAATCTTTTAACAATTGATTCCCTGCTTGTTTCGTCATAAATATTAATGGACAGTGTTGACTATCAACATGCGAAATTTTTTTACTAGCCGGTAAGGCTCGATCTTGATCGTCAATCAAAATAACCGCTTCAGCTTTTTTACCTGCACCGACTAGTTGATATTGTTCAAATGGGATGGCTGAATTATAACCAACAATCTTAATTTTCCCCACATCTGTGCCAGAATCAATTCCAGAGTCTCCACTTTCAGCTTGCTTGGTCCCCTCAGCTGCTTCAGTTGGAATATCTAATCCATGATCATGGGTATAAGACACACATCGACCGTTATCAATTAATTTATGGTCGACTTGCCAAAACTGCTCTGGAATATCTGGTGACACTGTAACAGCGATTGTATCACCCCCTAAATTTTTATGTAAGTCCGTTGTAATGGTCGTTGAAATGACATGCTTCTGTGTACCTTCCATAGCGCCTACTGCAATGGCATCTTTTGAGGCCGCCATCCCACTGATTGAAATATCTTCTTCTGGATTGTGCGCATTCGTATGTAAATCATTCAAATTGCCTGATGCGCGACCAGAATTAGATGCTGCCACCACCGTGACAACCCCTAGTTTGGCGGCCCGACTCACTGCCACATTTTCCGGCATCAATGCTGAGTAATTAGTTAAGGGTGCGCCTAGTGACAAATTCAACACATCCGCGCCCATTTTGACTGAGTCTTCCATAGCATCAACAATGGCGTCCGTCGTGGCGCCGGCATGATGATTACTAAACACTTTCATATCTAACAATTGCGCTTCTGGTGCTACTCCGGTTACTTGACCATTCGCAGCTAAAATACCTGCCACATGTTGTCCGTGCTCACCAGTTTGCCCATTATCTTTGAGCTCACTTTGTGCATCAATATTATCGGCATAATTATGGGCAAAAGGCACTTTTTCTGATTCATAACGCCCATATTTCAATGTGGCGTGAAAGTAGTTAGTAGCGGCCGGACTTAGTTTGGCAGTCTGCCGACCTGATGCCGTTAATTTCAAATCTGGGTGGGTAGCGTCAATTCCTGAATCAATGTCTGCAATAACCATGCCGCGCCCATCACCAGCATGTTGCGCGCGCCAGTCATCAGTCACTTGCGCCAATTCATTATCATTGGTATTGGCTGCTTGGTAGACATTTTGAATGGTCACCTCTTTGACTCCTGAAATACCCTGTAAATCATTAATCATATTCGGCTTAGCCATAATTGAAAAGGCGTTGACCAAATACCCTTTTTGATTTGTCACCCGTTGCCCGGTTATTTCTTCAACTCGTTTGACAATTGGCGCTTGCGCTGCAACAACATTTTTTTCAGCCTGATCAATCGCACCTGCTGTTTTCAAACTCCCATCTGGTACAGGGGTGAAATGGCTTTCCACGGCTGATGGCGCTGCTAAATTAATGGTCATCCGAATTGGGGTTGCCGATTTTTCAGCTAACGTCATGCTACCCGGCTGTTTACCCAAGAATTTCAACTGATCATCATAAGGGGTGATTTCGCCTTTTGTCTGGGTGTCGGATGATTTATCCGCTTTAGTTTTTACAATACTAACTGGATATGCTTGTGCTGCACACTTTTTAACCTTCTCTTGGGCACTTTTGTCACCAGCAATACTATGTTGTTGATGATACTTCATGCCTACTGGCACAATCATCAATCCACTCACAATCAGACACGCTGCAACAATCGGACCACGATAATTTTTCATATAACCACCCTTTTCTTTCCTTAAAAATTTTAATATTTTATATTATGAGGATTAGATGAGAATATTATGTGAATTTCGTTTTTTGAGTTTAAAAAAGCCTCCACGTTACCGTAGAGGCAAAATCAGCATTTTATTTTTGTTTTGGTCGCTGAATAAAATAAATTATTGTCATCAACAATAAGAAACCAACGCCAATTGATACCGAAACCCGCGTATCTGGGTTAAGGAACATAAAGACTAAAATCACTGACAATGCGATTAATGCAAAATAGTTTGAGAATGGATACAATGGCATTTTTAATGGGTGATTAGTTAACAAGTGTTGGTTCGAACGACGAAAACGCAATTCACTCAAAATAATCACAAACCATGGCACCATACCTGGTAGTACAGACGAACTATAAACCACAACAAACAACTTCACCCCAATTTTACTAAATGATTCTAACCCTGCATTCATTAAGATCCCTAATAGGATACCAAATGAGATCGCTAAGATCGCAACGTATGGCACATGATGACTAGATAACTTGGCAAATTTCTTTGAAACATAGCCGTCTTGGCCCAATTTGTATAGCATTCTGCTTGATGAATAAATCCCTGAATTCGAACCAGACATAGCTGCTGTCAAGACCACAAAATTAATAATCGAAGCGGCACCTGCGATACCAACTTTGGCAAATGTTTCAACGAATGGTGAACCAATATTTCCCAATTCATTCCATGGAAAAAGTGTGACAATCACAAAAATAGCCCCAATATAGAAAATTAAAATCCGATAGATGACTGAATGAATCGACTTCACAATCGCCTCACGAGGCTGTTCTGCCTCACCAGCCGTAATACCAAGCACTTCAATTCCCTGATATGATCCTGCAATGATGGACAATGAGAACATAAACCCAGTAATGCCACCTGTGAAAAAGCCACCATGGGCCCACAAATTACTAAACCCAATCGGCTGCCAATGGTTACCAAGGCCAAAAATAATCATTAGTAAGCCCATGATGATTAACAAAATAATCGTCAAAACTTTGACCATCGCAAAGTAGTATTCTAACCGTCCATAAGTTTTAACAGAAACCAGATTAGCCAAAGTTAAAGTAATAATCACAACTAAACCAGAAACCCAACCTGGAACCCCTGGAAACCAGTAATCAATATAAGTTCCAACCGCTATCACCTCTGAAATGCCAACAACAATATACTGAAAAATATTGCTCCATGATGTCAGCCACCCAACTACCGGATGAATATAATTCGTTGCATAATCAGCAAACGATCCCGTACTTGGATTAATGTATAAGATTTCACCCAGCGCACGCATCACCAAATATAGGATAATGCCCATAAACCCATAGGCTAAAATGACTGAAGGCCCAGTCCATGCGATCGTTGTTGCGGATCCCAAAAACAATCCGACCCCAATTGTGCCCCCTAAAGCAATCATCTGCATTTGCCCAGATGATAGGCCGCCTCGTAACTGATTTTTATCTTCTTTTTCCATCTTTACTCCACTCCTCTAGTGTTAGTAATCCCACACGGTTAGACTTAGTCACGACGCTTGGTCCATTTCTCATAAAAACACCCAGCCGTCGCATCAGCGCGAAACGGTTGGGTGCCTGTTTTCAATCGACAAGTTCCTCAAATACCCCAACCAATTATTAATGTGGTTGAGGTGGTGGTCATTGACTTGTTTTGCTGATTATTCTGCATGTAAGTTGCCACCTTTCTTGGAATAATCCAAATTTTACCACCTTTTTTTAATGTCAGCAAGAAAATGCATCAATGACGCGCATCATTCTTTGTAACAAAGCAGATTTCCGGCATTTATCAAACAAATTGGTAATCCAAAAAAAATAAGTTTGATGCTTTGACTTAAGTCGTCCCAGCGCCTCGTCCCACAAAAATGATTGATGGAATTGTGCTTTATCACGATTTTCCCGCTACCGACTTACTCATTACTATCATGGCTTTGTTGTGACAGCTCATAAACTTCATGTGACTCATGTAGTAGCACATGATTGACGTGCTGCATCGCATTATCAAGTAGTTTTAGGATATGAGAGTCCGTTAAACAATATAATACTTCACGGCCTTGCTTTTTTGTTTGCACAAGTTGTGCTTCACGCAGCAATTTTAACTGGTGTGAGATTGCCGATTGTTCCATCTGCATGACGTCTACAATTTCTGAAACACGATACGCCCGAACGCGCAACAACTCTAAAATGGTTAACCGCTGCTTATTGCCTAATAATTTAAAAATTTGCTCTAATTCATTAATTGCTTCTTTTTTCATGTCCTTATTATAACAAATGTAGCAAGGACTGAATCGTACCAGCTTCAAACATCACATAAACGCCTAAACCAACATAAATCACCAATTGAATTTTCTCGCCATAGCGTTTAAACAACTGACCGATAAAATTTAGCCTAGACCCCCACCAGGCTAAACCGATAATCAAAGTTAATATCACAATAAACGCCCCTAAAATTAGCGGTAAATATAACATGTTTAAATTCGCAAAATACGGAATATACAAGGCTAGATTGTCTGCCCCACAAGTTGCAACCGTCAAAACAATTACATTCAATATGATACGTCCAGCTGACATACCAGACAAACGTTCTGCCACTTCGTTACTTTCATCTTTAGGCCAAAAGTACCCTTTAATCCCCAGATAGATTGGGATTAAGCCTAATAAACCTAATAGCCATTCATCAGGTACCTGTTTCAAGAGCATCGCAACAAGTAATGAGAGGATAACCAAAACCAAATTACCCAAATATGCGCCTATTACCACATTCTGACGTTGTTTTGTTTGCTGATAACGCGTGAAAACCAATAATAGGATCATTAAATAATCCGATGTTGTCCCTAAGTATGACAAAATTGCCGTGATTAATGCTGTTACCATAAGCAGCCCCCTTTTATATGAAATGTTTTTCATATATACTATAACACATATGAAAAACATTTCATATAAAAAGGCTTGCCGTCATTTACTGGTGATCAACCAAATCAGTATCGGTGTTAAATATTTTTGTGAATACTCAACGTGTTCTCTAACCTCTTCAAAAATTAAAAAACGATACAAGGACTTTGTCCTTGTACCGTTTTAATCTATTCAACAGTAGCTAATTTTAACACGTCGCTATTTAACGCCGTATTCAGCTAAATAATCCTTTAATGGCTTTAACGCCATTGCATCATACTTTGTCTTGAATGCATCAACTGAAGCTTGTGACGTCTTCTCGGGATCCATATCCATCGCTTCTACTGGGAAACCACGCTTGTCCTTAATCTTAATATCAAGTAATACTGGCCGTCCGGTACGGGTCACTTCAACCGCTTTATCAAAAGCTGGCGCTAACTCAGCTGACTCATGAACACTAATACCAACAACGCCCATACCTTCAGCAATCTTTGCATAATCGGCATCCAAAATATCAACCCCTGATGGATTCATTGGCAAATCAGCTTGCGAATTCTTTATGAAACTCAAGGTTGAGTTAGCAGTCACAATATTGATAATTGGCAACTTGTGCAATGTCTCGGTCAATAAGTCTTGCATAACCATTGAGAAGGCACCATCACCGGCAATATTGAACACTTGACGATCTGGGAAACTCAACTTAGCCGCGATTGCAGCGGGTACACCATAGCCCATAGTAGCGAACAAAGCTGATGTCGTCCACTTTTGTTGTGGCTTAAGGTCCAAGAAACGCACCGTATTGACCACGTTATCACCAACATCAATACCAAAGACTGCGTCATCCTCTGCAATCCGATTAATTTGCTTGTAAATTTGCTCGTACTCAATCGGATTCGTTTCCTTATCCATCAACTTCTTCAAATATGCCCGCCAGTCTTTATTTTGAGCTAGTTCAGCATCATAAACCTTTGACTTTGGTGCGGCTTCACTTTGAGCCAATAATGCCTTAATGAAGGCTGGCCCATCTGACTCAATCCCCAAATCAACATGATGGTGTGCCCCAAAGACAGAACTATCAATGTCAACTTGAATAAATTTAAATGGGTGACTCGTATAAACATTTTCAGCAAATGGGAAGTCATTACCAATTGCGATAACCAAGTCTGAATAATTCATTGCCTCATTGGCCGAAATTGAACCAGCGCGGTTAACCAATCCCAAATTACCAGCATAGCTGTCTGGCACAATACCTTTACCAAGAGCAGTTGTAATAATCGGAATTTGCAACTTTTCTGAAACAGCCATCAATTCCTCTGAAGCACCGAAAGCCCCCCGCCCAACGTGGAAGACCGGTGCCTTAGCAGCCTTAATCATCTTCAAAGCTTCAGCAATCTCATCAGTCGTTGGCATTGGCAAAATTTTGCTTTGATCAGCTGGATGGTATGACGATGCAGACTCGTAAGGCTTATCTGTAATCTCTTCCCAGCCAAGATCAACTGGAATAACAACCACTGCAACACCTTGATGCTTATATGCCATTCGAATGGCCTTATCAACCACGTATGGCAAGCTTTCAGCGTTCATAACTGTCCGATTGTAAACAGACACATCATCAAAGATAGGACCTTCGTTAAACTCTTGGAAGAAGTCATAATTCATCTTCGACGTTGGCACTTGACCAACTAAGGCAAGTACTGGTGCGTGGTCCTCACGTGCATCATAAAGACCATCAAGTAAGTTAACTGCACCTGGCCCAGCTGACCCGAACGCAACCCCTAACTTACCGGTTAACTTTGCCTCAGCAGAAGCGGCTAGCGCACCAACTTGTTCATGCCGGATGTGAACAAAATTGATATTATCTTTTTCAACATCCAGAGCATGCATCGTTGAGCTAAACGATCCACCAGGGTAACCATAAATATTATTAACCCCCCATGCCTCGATAACCTTCATCATTGCGATTGCAGCTGGAATCTTTTTTGTTTCATCATACTTTACATTTGTGACTGACATGTTTCTTGCCTCCCGATAGCAATTAAATCTAATCAATGTAATCGCTTACATCTCTTACACTTATTGTTATACCGCTATCTTTCACAAAACGCAAGCGTATTTCTCGGTGTTTTTCAGTTGTTTTTGAAATTATTTCACATGCAAAATTCCACGAAAAAAAAGCAATGTTAAGTTCATGCCACTTACTTCCAGTAAGTGAGGGATTTTTCACCCATTCTTTGATTTCTACATTTTTAATAACTGTTGATATATTAGGGATCTCTCTTTTTCGATTTTTTGTGAAACATGGCACAAAATATCAAATGTTTTTTCCATTATTTGTTGTTATCTGATTGTTTAACTCTCAACTTTATTTAAGCGTCACAATAATTTTACCCGTATTACGATGTGATTTTATCATTTCCAAGCCATCCATTAATTGATCAAATGGCAAGGTGGCTTCAATTTTGGAGTCAATTTCATGTGTTGCCAAGATTGTCAGCAATGATTGTGCCATCAGTGCTAAGTCTTGATTTTGACTGTCGCTTTTTGACTGATGAGCCCCACCCAAGTTCAACGCAGAGACCGTAATCCCCCTTGATGCCAATAAATCAACGTCAATATTTCTAGGTAGATCAACTAAACCAATTACTTGACCATTATATGCTAGCCGTTCATTAATATCCTCTTGCACTTCGGCACTTGAAACGGGGTTAATACTCAAATCAACACCAACATCATTTGTAATGTCTAATACACGCTCAGTGACATTATCATGCCGGTAGTCAATGATGTCATCAGCACCTAGGCTTTTAACAAATTCAATTTTTTGACTAGAGACAGTAGTAATGACGTACAAGCCTAATTGCTTTGCAAGTTGAATCGCAATTAAACCAACGCCACCTGCACCACCATGAATCAGAACTGTTAATTTTCCAACCAGATTAGCCTTCCGATTGATTGCCTGATAGGCTGACATACCAGCACACAAAATAGCTGCCGCTTGCTCATTGCTCACATTCGCTGGCACTTTTACCAGTGAATAAGCATGCATCACAACATACTCAGCAAAGGTACCATTTTCAACCAAATTTGCGTGACCGCAAACCCGATTCCCAATTTGAAAGTCATCGCCAACATCAGGACCAAGAGCTACAACTTCACCGGCCATATCAACCCCAAGAATGTGCGGATATTGCCACTAATCATTACCATATTCACTCAATTTGTAATCTAAGGGATTCAATCCAATCGCCTTTACTTTTACTAAGATTAAATCAACACTTGGTGTGGGTACTGGTTGTTCAGATAATGTGAGCGTTTCACCTTTTGTTGGAATGATATATGCTTTCATGATACTTTAGATACCCCTACCTTTGATAAAATTTAAATTGCAATACCCAGAGGTTCTAAAATCACTTTAGTGACCGTGCGTTTATTCTACTAGTCTCGCATGAGTTCAAACATCACTATTTTCTTTAGTTCCTATCCACATTGTACCTTTGATAAATTCAATAGTTGTCTCTCTAGCCCTATTAAAGATCAAGCTTTACTAATTCATTTAAATTTCCCCATTTCCATGATTGCTAATGAGAACAACATCATTTTCAATTACAAAAAACGCTAGTCTACGCAGACTAGTGTCAATCACCTATGCCGGATGAGCGTTGAACAACTACAATCTCAACTTGGTCATGATGCTCTGTACAAACCACCCTATCAATTTATACGGCTGTCACACAAGAGATGAAGGATTCGGCGGCAGATATATTTACAAGTTTGGTGAACTTCTAAAAAGGACGTTCTCAAATATACATGTAAATACACATCTAAATTTCATTCCATACTATTCAGTGTGATTGTATACCATTGGTAGATACAAAGAAATCCCGCTATATCAACATCGTTGCTGATATAGCGGGATTTCAAAAAAGTTTTATGCCGACTGGGGGATTCGAACCCTCGACCTACGGTTTACGATACCGTTGCTCTACCAACTGAGCTAAGTCGGCATATCAGCAAGTGCTGACTTATAAAAAAACTCCGAATGTCGGGCTCGAACCGACGACAGCACGATTAACAGTCGTGTGCTCTACCAACTGAGCTAATTCGGAATAATGCATCGCGACTTCCTATCCTCGCAGGAAGCGATCCTCCAACTACTTTCGGCGTTACTGAGCTTAACTTCTGTGTTCGGTATGGGAACAGGTGTGACCTCAGTGCCATCGTCACGACACGTTTATTAAATTGAGAAGTTTAATCCTCTCAAAACTGAATCATATTGTTTGTAAATTTGTGAAATAAATTGAACCACCACGTTTTATTCAACTTGGTTAAGTCCTCGAACCATTAGTACTAGTCCGCTCCATGCCTCGCGGCACTTCCACTTCTAGCCTATCTACCTCATCATCTATAAGGGGTCTTACTTCTTTCGAATGGGAAATCTCATCTCGAGGCGAGTTTCACACTTAGATGCTTTCAGCGTTTATCTCATCCGTACATAGCTACTCAGCGATGCTCCTGGCGGAACAACTGATACACCAGTGGTACGTCCACCCCGGTCCTCTCGTACTAAGGGCAGCTCCTCTCAAATTTCCTACGCCCGCGACGGATAGGGACCGAACTGTCTCACGACGTTCTGAACCCAGCTCGCGTACCGCTTTAATGGGCGAACAGCCCAACCCTTGGGACCGACTACAGCCCCAGGATGCGATGAGCCGACATCGAGGTGCCAAACCTCCCCGTCGATGTGGACTCTTGGGGGAGATAAGCCTGTTATCCCCAGGGTAGCTTTTGTCCGTTGAGCGATGGCCCTTCCATGCGGAACCACCGGATCACTAAGTCCTACTTTCGTACCTGCTCGACCTGTTAGTCTCGCAGTCAAGCTCGCTTGTGCCTTTACACTCTGCGAATGATTTCCAACCATTCTGAGCGAACCTTTGAGCGCCTCCGTTACCTTTTAGGAGGCGACCGCCCCAGTCAAACTGCCTGCCAGACACTGTCTTCCATCACGATTAGTGATGCGAGTTAGAGTGATCATACAACGAGGGTAGTATCCCACCAACGCCTCCATCGAAACTAGCGTTCCGATCTCTACGGCTCCTACCTATCCTGTACAAGCTGCACAAGCACTCAATATCAAGCTACAGTAAAGCTCCATGGGGTCTTTCCGTCCTGTCGCGGGTAACCCGCATCTTCACGGGTATTTAAATTTCACCGAGTCTCTCGTTGAGACAGTGCCCAGATCGTTACGCCTTTCGTGCGGGTCGGAACTTACCCGACAAGGAATTTCGCTACCTTAGGACCGTTATAGTTACGGCCGCCGTTTACTGGGGCTTCAATTCGCACCTTCGCCGAAGCTAAGCACTCCTTTTAACCTTCCAGCACCGGGCAGGCGTCAGCCCCTATACGTCATCTTACGATTTTGCAGAAACCTGTGTTTTTGATAAACAGTCGCCTGGGCCTATTCACTGCGGCTCAGCTTGCGCTGAGCACCCCTTCTCCCGAAGTTACGGGGTCATTTTGCCGAGTTCCTTAACGAGAGTTCACTCGCACACCTTAGGATGCTCTCCTCGACTACCTGTGTCGGTTTGCGGTACGGGCAGGTAAACACTAACTAGAAGCTTTTCTCGGCAGCGTGACATCATGGACTTCTCTACTTAATTTCGATCCTCATCATCGCTTGTTCTTATAGGGATAAGCATTTAACTACTCCCAAAACTTACGATTTAACCCAGCATTTCCATTCGCTGGGATCCATTAGCCTTCTGCGTCCCTCCATCGTTCAAACATGTTCACCTGGTACTGGAATCTCAACCAGTTATCCATCGACTACGCCTCTTGGCCTCGCCTTAGGTCCCGACTAACCCTGGGAGGACGAGCCTTCCCCAGGAAACCTTAGTCATACGGTGGACAGGATTCTCACCTGTCTTTCGCTACTCATACCGGCATTCTCACTTCTATGCGCTCCACCAGTCCTCACGGTCTGACTTCATCGCCCATAGAACGCTCTCCTATCGCGCCAACTTAGTTGGCACCCGTAGTTTCGGTGGTGTGTTTAGCCCCGGTACATTTTCGGCGCAGAATCACTCGACTAGTGAGCTATTACGCACTCTTTAAATGGTGGCTGCTTCTGAGCCAACATCCTAGTTGTCTATGCAACTCCACATCCTTTTCCACTTAACACACACTTAGGGACCTTAACTGACGATCTGGGCTGTTCCCCTTTCGACAATGGATCTTATCACTCACTGTCTGACTCCCGGACATACGTAATTGGCATTCGGAGTTTATCTTAATTTGGTAACCCGAGATGGGCCCCGCACCAAAACAGTGCTCTACCTCCAATACGCTACATTCCGAGGCTAGCCCTAAAGCTATTTCGGAGAGAACCAGCTATCTCCAAGTTCGATTGGAATTTCACCGCTACCCACACCTCATCCTAGCATTTTTCAACATGCACAGGTTCGGGCCTCCAGTGCGTCTTACCACACCTTCACCCTGGACATGGGTAGGTCACCTGGTTTCGGGTCTACAACTACATACTATGACGCCCATTTCAGACTCGCTTTCGCTTCGGCTCCGGTCTTTCCACCTTAACCTTGCATGTAATCGTAACTCGCCGGTTCATTCTACAAAAGGCACGCCATCACCCCTTAACGGGCTCTGACTTCTTGTAGGCACATGGTTTCAGGAACTTTTTCACTCCCCTTCCGGGGTGCTTTTCACCTTTCCCTCACGGTACTGGTTCACTATCGGTCACTAGGTAGTATTTAGCCTTGGGAGATGGTCCTCCCAGATTCCGACCGGATTTCACGTGTCCGGCCGTACTCAGGATCCTACACGGGAGATTGCATGCTTTCGTTTACAGGGCTATCACCTTGTCTCGCGTGGCTTCCCAACCACTTCAACTAACATACAATTTTGTAACTCCACAACGGTAGTCCTACAACCCCAAAGTGCAAGCACTTTGGTTTGGGCTCTTCCGGGTTCGCTCGCCGCTACTGACGGAATCGATTTTTCTTTCTACTCCTGCTGCTAATGAGATGTTTCAGTTCACAGCGTCTACCTTCAACTAGTCTATAGATTCAACTAGTGATAACTTGCATAACAAGTTGGGTTCCCCCATTCGGAAATCCCCGGATCAAAGCTTACTTACAGCTCCCCGAGGCATATCGGTGTTAGTCCCGTCCTTCATCGGCTCCTAGTGCCAAGGCATCCACCATGCGCCCTTAATAACTTAACCTATCAACTGACGTTGATGATTTAAGTTTTGAGTATGTGACATCTTTCAGTCACTTGCGATTATCACGATATTGCTATCGTGATGAACTTGTATAAAAACTCAAAATAACGCGGTGTAATACACTGTCAATTGTCTTGCGACAATCAACTCTTGATTACTCGGTTCAATTTATTGATTTTCAATAATTTGAAATTTTAAATTTACTAATATGATTCAGTTTTCAAAGAACTAATATTACTACGGTAATTATTAAAATTACCAATGGGCCTGACGGGACTCGAACCTGTGACCCCTGCGTTATCAACACAGTGCTCTAACCAACTGAGCTACAGGCCCATATAAATATGATGCTATTGAGTGTAAAACACTCAAAACTAAATAACGTTTCAACGATGTGCAAGTTTCCGATTTTCCTTAGAAAGGAGGTGATCCAGCCGCAGGTTCTCCTACGGCTACCTTGTTACGACTTCACCCTAATCATCTGTCCCACCTTAGGCGGCTGGCTCCTAATAAAAGGTTACCCCACCGACTTTGGGTGTTACAAACTCTCATGGTGTGACGGGCGGTGTGTACAAGACCCGGGAACGTATTCACCGCGGCGTGCTGATCCGCGATTACTAGCGATTCCGACTTCGTGTAGGCGAGTTGCAGCCTACAGTCCGAACTGAGACAAGCTTTAAGAGATTTGCGCACCCTCGCGGGTTGGCGACTCGTTGTACTTGCCATTGTAGCACGTGTGTAGCCCAGGTCATAAGGGGCATGATGATTTGACGTCATCCCCGCCTTCCTCCGGTTTGTCACCGGCAGTCTTGCTAGAGTGCCCAACTAAATGCTGGCAACTAACAATAAGGGTTGCGCTCGTTGCGGGACTTAACCCAACATCTCACGACACGAGCTGACGACAACCATGCACCACCTGTCACTTTGTCCCCGAAGGGAAAGCACCATCTCTGGTGTGGTCAAAGGATGTCAAGACCTGGTAAGGTTCTTCGCGTTGCTTCGAATTAAACCACATGCTCCACCGCTTGTGCGGGTCCCGTCAATTCCTTTGAGTTTCAACCTTGCGGTCGTACTCCCCAGGCGGAGTGCTTAATGCGTTAGCTTCGCCACTTAGGGGCGGAAACCCCCAAACAGCTAGCACTCATCGTTTACGGTGTGGACTACCAGGGTATCTAATCCTGTTTGCTACCCACACTTTCGAGCCTCAACGTCAGTTACAGTCCAGAAAGCCGCCTTCGCCACTGGTGTTCTTCCATATATCTACGCATTTCACCGCTACACATGGAGTTCCACTTTCCTCTACTGCACTCAAGTCATCCAGTTTCCAAAGCAATTCCTCGGTTGAGCCGAGGGCTTTCACTTCAGACTTAAATAACCGTCTGCGCTCGCTTTACGCCCAATAAATCCGGATAACGCTTGGAACATACGTATTACCGCGGCTGCTGGCACGTATTTAGCCGTTCCTTTCTGGTAAGATACCGTCACACACTGAACAGTTACTCTCAATGTCATTCTTCTCTTACAACAGTGTTTTACGAGCCGAAACCCTTCATCACACACGCGGCGTTGCTCCATCAGACTTTCGTCCATTGTGGAAGATTCCCTACTGCTGCCTCCCGTAGGAGTATGGGCCGTGTCTCAGTCCCATTGTGGCCGATCAGTCTCTCAACTCGGCTATGCATCATCGTCTTGGTAAGCCATTACCTTACCAACTAACTAATGCACCGCGGGACCATCTCTTAGTGATAGCATGACCACCTTTTAAGTGAGAACCATGCGGTTCTCATTGTTATACGGTATTAGCATTTGTTTCCAAATGTTATCCCCTGCTAAGAGGTAGGTTTCCCACGTGTTACTCACCCGTTCGCCACTCACTGCAATGTCTGAATCAAATCTGAGCAAGCTCTTCATTTCATCAAACCACAGTGCGTTCGACTTGCATGTATTAGGCACGCCGCCAGCGTTCATCCTGAGCCAGGATCAAACTCTCAATTTAAATTGATCAGCTTGAGTATAACTCAATCTTTTTTGTTGTTTAACAGATGTTAAACGAATTTACTAGCGAAATTGACTTCGCAAATGTTTGTATCATTTTTACGTGATACACTTGCACATTTGTTTCATCGAAACGTTATTTAGTTTTCAATGTTCTACGTTGTTGTCTCAATCAGACAACTTTTATATCTTACCAAAGCGTGATGACAATGTCAACAACTTTGATGATTTATTTCTTACGCCATTCCGTTGACATCAGTTGATGTGGCAAAAATAACGCTTAATTAATATACCGCGAAATCGATTGTTCGTCAACAACTAATTTCATTAAATAAACACGAACATTATTTTAATTACTAAATACCACTAATCCATTAAAAAAAAGAGCACTTTTTGAGATAGTGCTCTCACTTCTTTTGACGTATTTACTTAAATTTAACAGCCGTTCCATATGCGGCAACGGTTGTCATGTCAGTGCCAATCGATCCCGAATCAAACCGCATCATAACGACTGCATCTGCACCCATTTGACGTGCATTATCACGTAACCGTTCAACTGACTGCTGTCTTGATTCTTCTAACATATCCGTATATGCCTTAATTTCACCACCAACAAGATTTTTAAAAGCTGCCCCAACATTTGACACAATGTTCTTCGAACGGGTGGTTAACCCGAAAACTTCACCAATCACTTCATATTCGTGTCCAGGTATATGCTCTGTTGTAACTACCAATAGTGTATCTGCCATCGCTTTTCTCCAGCCTTTCGTTGTTAGATATGTCGTTAGCTATGGTTTTAATTATACCATTTGCTTATTATCAATATTGAATTAAATTAAAAATAGGCAATCGATACAGGTCCAACACGCATCAGTTACCTATTTTTCTATTATAATTTACATGATTAATATAAATACGTGCTTACCAATGATTAACGCATAGTTGGGAATAGCAAGACATCTCGAATTGTTTCTGCGTCTGTTAACAACATAACTAACCGATCAATTCCGATACCGAGTCCACCAGTTGGTGGCATACCATATTCCAAAGCCTCAATAAAGTCTTCATCGATTCCCTCAGCTTCATCATTTCCATCTGCCGCTTCTACTGCTTGTGCTTCAAAACGTTCACGTTGATCGATTGGGTCATTTAATTCAGTAAAGGCATTTGCGTATTCACCACCCATAATGAATAACTCAAAACGATCAGTAAAGCGATCATCTTCTGGATTCTTTTTGGCTAATGGTGAGACTTCAACCGGATGACCATAGACAAATGTTGGCTGCGTTAACGTCGATTCAACAAATTCTTCGAAGAACTCATTAATAATGTGACCAACCCCCCAGAATTTTTCAACTTTCAAATTATTCTCAATAGCCAATTGTTTTGCGGCTTCAAGGGTCATTGGTTGCCAAAAATCAATCCCGGTTTTTTCCTTAATCAAATCCACCATATGCTTACGTGCAAATCGTTGTCCAAGATCGATTTCTGTTCCTTGATAAGTCACTTTTAAGTCGGGTGCAACAACCCGGGCAGCGGCTTTAATAATGTTTTCTGTTTCCGTCATCACATCATCAAAGTCCCAATAAGCCGCATACGATTCCATCACCGTAAATTCCGGATTATGCTTTGGATCCATCCCCTCGTTTCGGAAAACGCGACCAATCTCATAAACTTTTTCCATCCCACCAACAATTAATCGCTTTAAATGAAGCTCTAAAGCAATACGCATATATAAGTCAATGTCTAAGGCGTTATGATGCGTGATAAATGGCCGTGCAGCTGCCCCGCCAGCTTCGTTTTGTAGCATTGGCGTTTCAACTTCAATGAAGCCGTCACCATCCATATATGCGCGAATGGCGGAAATAATCTTTGAACGCTTTTGAAAACGATCAAACGATGCATCATTGGCAATCAAATCTAGATAACGCTTACGATAACGTGTTTCAACATCCGTTAGTCCATGGTATTTATCTGGCAATGGACGTAGGGCTTTTGACAGGTGTGTAATGGTTTGCACATTTAGTGACAATTCACCCGCTTTGGTCTTCATCATGACACCACTAAAGCCAAGAATGTCTCCAAGATCTGACTTCTTCAGCAATTCATAAGCCGTTTCACCGACAACTGGCTTTTGGACAAAAATTTGAATCACGCCTGAGCGGTCCTTAATATTTGCAAAGGTAATCTTCCCTGAACGCCGCTTAGTCATCATACGACCTGCGATTGTTACCGTCACATTTGCTGCTTCTAACGCTGCTTCAGTTTGAGCGTCATACGCCTCATGTAATTCAGCTGCATCATGCGAACGATCAAAGCGATGTCCAAAGGGATCAATTCCTTGATTTTGTAGGTCAGTCATTTTTTCGCGGCGTGCGAGCATTTGGTCATTTAGTGACACTTCTTGTTCAGCCATGCTTATTTTCCTTATCCTTTAATTTTTATTTTAAAACTAGTATACAAATGATTCCTTTATTTAAGCAAGTTATGCTTGCTCACGTTGTTTCTTTTGGGTCATAATCGACTGCAACTCTTCAGCAGTAAACGCGATTTTTTCCCCTGTAAACCGGTCAACAATTTCTGCACCGTGATCTTGCGTGTACATGTCTAACAATTGGTCCATGGCAATCGTACCCAATAGCTGTGCATATTCATGCTTGGTAATTGCAGGAAATAGCGCAGGCTTTTCATCACTCAATGCCTTAACTTGATCTTTCCCAAAAATTTTAGTCAATAGACCAAGTGGGCCTTGATGATTTAACAAAGTCGTTCTAATTTTTGGCATATTTTCAACTGCCGCATAGAATTGATCCAATGCCGACTCTTTTGCATCAGGCAAAGCAGAAACAATGAACCCCCCTGCGACTTGAACTTGGCCCTTTGTATCCACAGCAATATCAACCATCACAACAGACGGAATTTGTTCAGACGTCAACATATAAAATGTGAAATCATCATCAATGTTGCCATTGGTTAAGGCAACAGAGCCAGTGAAGGGTTCAGTATTTTCATCCATTTCTTTCGTCACACGCAAAAAGCCTTGATTGCCAACAGCAGTTGCAACATCTTCAGCGTTCACCTGTGCGTTTGTGACATACCCCCGAACCAAACCATTTGCGCTAGCCTCAGCGACGATTTTACCAGCAGGTCCATCTCCATCAATGACAACCGCCAGATGTTCTTCACCTTTAAGTACCGCATTCGAAACTAATAACGCACTCATCAATGTTCGTCCAAGAATTTCAACACCTAATGGTGATGCTGCATGAAATTTCGCCGCCGTTTGCATCATTTCTGTCGCATCAAGTGCAATAGCCCGAAAATTATTATCATTAGTCACTGCACGTACAATTGAATCAACCATCCATTATCCCTCATTTTTTCAATATTTCTTCTCTCATTTTACCACGCTACCGGTCTTCATTTCACACGTTTTGAAAATCATGAGCTTAAGCATGGCCCTTAACCATGAAAAAAGATTGAACATTTAAAATGCTCAATCTTTGTTGGATTCTTATCGATTAGCTAAACGCTTAATGACGTCGTTCCTTAACTTGAATTTCATCGCCACCAATAATCACAGTGTTCGCAATACCAAGGAATAGGCCATGTTCAACTACCCCGATTTCTTGATTCAACATTTCTGAAAGACCAAATGGATTATCGATTGCTGATAAATTCAAATCTAAAATAAAGTGTCCACCATCAGTTACGACCGTTTCACCAGCAGCATTAACCCGTAGCTTAGGGTTCAACCCAAAACTAGCCAATTTCTTTGCCAATTGGCCACTACCATAAGGTACCACCTCAACTGGTAAAGGAAAGCTTCCCAAAACCGGCTTAACTTTACTCTCGTCAACAATCCAAATATTCTTAGTCGAATTTTTAGCCACGATTTTTTCCATCAACAGCGCAGCTCCGCCACCCTTAATGCCATTAAGGTAAGCATCAACTTCATCAGCACCATCGACTGTCACATCAATATGATCGACTTCATCAATATCAACAATCTTAATCCCAAGCTCAGCACTTCGCGCTGCTGTTCGATTAGAAGTTGTCACCCCTGTAATGTTTAAGTTTTTTTCGGCTAATGCGTCCAAGAAAAAGGCAACTGTCGATCCTGTTCCCAGTCCAACTACCATGCCATCTTCAATATAACGTGTCGCAAATGCGGCAGCTTTTTGCTTGTTTAAATCTTGCGCGTTCATAAAATCTCCCTGAATATTTTCTGCTTATTTTTCGTTAGCCAAACTAGCATCTACTTCGGCTTTGGTTGGAATTGATACAATGGCACCAGCTCTTGAAACAGCGATTGAACTAGCTTTACTACTCCGACGAATAATATCCGCCAAATTCGTCATATCCATTGTAATGTTAGCCGCAACAGTTCCGATAAATGTATCTCCAGCTGCAGTCGTATCAATTGCATTCACTTTAAAGATTGGCAAAGTACCGCTAACGCCATTGACCCGATAATAAACACCATCACCACCCAGTGTGATAATGACATTATTCAAACCTTGCTTGGCCAACAAAGCGACAACACCTGATTCTAATGCATCAACATCAGTCGTTGGTTCCGTTCCCGCTAAGGCAGCTGCTTCAGTTTCATTTGGCACAATTAAGTCTGTGTAATCAGTAATGGCTGCTTCGAGATGATCTGTCACCGGTGCTGGATTCAAAATCGTCATTGCGCCAGCAGCTTTCGCAATTTTAAAACCGGCTGCAACTGCTTCACGTGGTACTTCAAGTTGTGCAACAACAACGTCTGCTGCTTCTAATGCTGGGCGAGCAGCTTCAACATCATCAACAGTAAGTGCCATATTAGCCCCACCGTGAACCAAAATTGTATTATGACCATCCGTCTCCAACAAAATTGTGGCTGAACCAGTTGGTTGCTTTTTGGTATAAATGTAGTCAGTCTGAATACCTTCATCATTTAGCAATTGTTTGAAGGCCGTTCCACGTTCATCTTCTCCAACCGCACCAATAAATGTTAATTCTGCTCCTTGTCGTGAAGCAGCGACCGCTTGGTTGGCACCCTTACCACCAAAATTACTAGCTTGGCTCTTGACTGACATCGTTTCACCTTGTTTTGGTAAACGATCCACTAATGACGTAACATCAACATTTAAGCTTCCAATTACAACAACTTTATTCATCATTTTCTCCTTCGTTTTTGCGCGATTTATAATGTGAACTTCAATTCTAGTTAAACGTTTTACTAACCGGTGTAAATATAGCGAAAATCACACCATTTGTCAACGAGAATCCCTTGAATTTAATGCTTTTGTAGACTCTCGATGCACCAAATGCAATTCAAAAGTTTCTGTCTGCTGAGGCAGATTAGTTTGCTCTAACCGATTAACAATCATATGCAACGCTGCCGCACCTATTTCTTTCACTGGTTGCGCAATTGTCGTCAAAGTCGGCGTAACAAATTCAGCATAGTCAGTATCATCATAACCAACGATTGAGATTTGAGCTGGCACATCAATCCCTTGTTTTGCCAGTCCGCGCATCAATCCAATGGCCATTTCATCATTTAATGCAAACACTGCTGTCGCACCACTTTTAATAATGGTGTCCGTCACGTGTAGACCACCGTGTTTCGAAAGGAGCGTTTGACATTGAATGATTGGCTTGAGCCCTTCTCGTGATAATGTCCGAATGAACCCTTCTAATCGCAAAAACATATTGTCAGTCATTTCATTTGGTTTAACAATGGCAATCTTTTTATGACCTAAATTCAGTAAATGAGCAGCAGCTAACATCCCACCCCCAAATTCATCCGCAACGATTCGATCCGGCGCTAGAACATCCGTGTTTTGATCTAAAACTAAAAATGGAATGTCTCGCTTTTTCAAAAACTCATTGACTTCTTGATGATTGGGAATCGGCCGACCAAAGATTAATGCATCCACCCCACGTTCAACTAAAGAATATATGGAACTTTCAATTTTTTCATTTTCAGCACCCATAAAAACCAAATTAACCCGTTCAGGTGCATTCAGCTGCATGCTTTGGACGATATCAGCAAAAAAAGGAATTCGAAACGATGGGATGATCACCCCAATCATTGGACTCTGAACACCCTTCAATTTCTTAGCCGCACCATTTGCGATATAACCTAATTCGTCACGGGCAGCAAAAACTCTATCAATTGTCTCTTGCGAAAATCGATCAGCCTTATGATTAATAATTTGTGAAACGGTCGCAATTGATACGCCTGCACGACTAGCAACATCTTTGATTGATGCTTTTTTCATTTTTTTGTCCTCATTTTGAAACTTGGTGAAAACATTCTCTAAGTAAAACGTTTTAATAAATCTACTATAACAGGTTTTATTACAACTTTGTGAAAAATCATGCCTTTCGATTGTAAACGCTTGCAAATCCGCGTTTTAGCGGGTATACTTTGAACCAAGTTAAAACGTTTTACTGGTGCTTTTATTTTTTTTGCTATTTTCGAAAGGAATCTCTTTATTATGTATGTTGTGATTAACATCATTGGAATCTTCGTCACAATTGGTGTTGCATTCCTCTTTTCACGCGATCGGAAAAATATCCAATGGAAATCCGTTGGTATTGTGACTGCGTTACAACTGGTCCTCGCTTGGTTCTTCGTCAACTTCAGCGTTGGTCGTCAAGCTGTTGTTGCTGCGGCAGATGGTTTCAACTGGCTTGTTGGTACCGCCTATAAAGGAATTGCCTTTGCTTTGCCTGATTGGGTCCCAACGACCGTTGCCGGTGCCGGTGGTACTTTGCACGGTTCAATGAACTTTGTGACCTCAGCACTTTTGCCAATTCTATTGGTTGTACCACTATTTGACATCTTGACTTATATTGGTTTCTTACCATGGTTGGTTAAGTGGATTGGTCGCGGCCTTTCATTTATCACTGGTCAACCTAAATTCGAAGCATTCTTTTCAATTGAAATGATGTTCTTAGGTAATACTGAAGTTTTGGCTATTTCAAAAAATCAATTGAATCAAATGGATGAACGTCGTAACTTGACAATTGCTTTGATGTCAATGAGCTGTGTCACGGCTTCAATCGTTGGTGCTTATACGCAAATGATGCCTGGGCAATACGTTTTGACAGCGATCCCACTTAACATCTTAAGTGCTATCGTCATCACTGCAATCTTGAACCCAGTTAAAGTTGCTGCTGAAGATGACGTTGTCGCTGAAGTTAACGATGCTATTGCTGTTGAACAAGCTGATGGCACAACGACTATGGAACGACCAAAGAAAGAGCCTTTCTTCTCATTCTTAGGTGATTCTATCCTTGGTGCAGGTAAGTTGATTTTAATTATCTTAGCCTCTGTTATCGCCTTTGTGGCCCTTGCTAATTTGATTGATGCTGTTCTTGGTTTGACTGGATTAAAGTGGTTGTCACTTTCAAACATTTTTGGAATCATCATGTTCCCATTCGCTTGGCTTCTTGGTTTTTCACCAGAGCACGCTTTCCAAATTGCGCAATATATGGGAACAAAGTTGGTTACCAACGAATTCGTTGTCATGGGCGAGGTTTCAAAGAGTATCATGGCGCACAAGGGAATGTTTGCTAATCAACACGCCACTGCTGTGTTAACAGTCTTCGTTACTTCTTTCGCTAACTTTAGTACCGTTGGTATGATTATCGGTGCCTTCAAGGGCTTGGTAAGCAAGAAGAAAGTTGACTTTATTTCAAGTAATGTACCATTGATGTTAGTTTCTGGTATTTTAGTATCATTGCTTTCAGCTGGTATGGCCGGATTGTTTGCTTGGTAAAATTTGATCTTTAACGTTACCCGCAGATATTCCAATATTTGCGGGTTTTATTGACAAAAAGGATAGGACAATGACAAAAGAACCAATTATTTTAGATATGGACCCTGGGATTGATGATGCTGTTGCACTTTCAATCGCACTCACACACTCAGAATTTGATCTTAAGTTATTAACCGGTGTGGCAGGTAACGTTAGCGTTGACAAAACAACTGCCAACTTAATTAAACTGGTTGAATTTTTCAATCGGACTGATATACCCGTTGCCAAAGGTGCTGCTGCCCCATTAAAAAAGGCCTTCAAAGACGCCTCATATATCCATGGTGCATCAGGCATGCCCGGTTATGATTTCCCAGAACCAGTCTACCAACCGCTTGCACAAGACGCCATTTCAGCCATGGCAGAAGTACTGTCTAACGCTTCTGAACCGATTACAATTGTAGCAACTGGTGCCTATACAAACATCGCATTACTGCTACAACAGTATCCTAAGCTCAAATCAAAGATTAAGCGTTTTGTCTTAATGGGTGGCTCACTTTCAGGCGGTAACGTCTCATCAGTCGCTGAATTCAATATCTTTACCGACCCAGATGCCGCAAAAATTGTTTTTGAAAGTGGCGTTGATATCACGATGATTGGTTTAGATGTCACATTAAAAGCACTGCTTTCAAACCAAACCATTGCTGATGTTGCCTCGATGGGTACCGTTGGCAAAATGATTTCTGGTGTCATGACCGCCTATAACGACGTGGAAGCAACTGGTAAACCAATGCATGACGTCAATACTATTCTCTATTTACTTCATCCTGAATTCTTTACTCTTAAAGATTTCATGGTTTACGTCATTACTGACGGTCCCGCTATCGGCGGTACAATTGCTGATACTCAGGATCGTTGGTCAAATGGGCAGTTAAACGCACATGTTGCGATCGATATTGATGCCAAAGCGTTTGAGAATTGGTTCATTGAAGAAATCCCTAAAATGAATGCCTATCGCGGTTAAATTTAAAAATATCTCTTGGAGGATAACATGGCAACAAAGAAGATGATCTTAGATTTAGACACTGGTGTAGATGATGCACTAGCTTTAGCTTTAGCAGTAGAAGACCCACGTATTGATTTAATCGGTATTGTCTCATCATATGGGAACACACTTGTTGAGACCGCTGGTCAAAATTCATTAAACCTACTTCATTTACTTGGTGCAGACGACGTACCAGTATATTTGGGTGAATCACATTCATCAACCACGACTCATTTCGATGTTATGCCAATTTCAATGGCAATCCATGGCGATAATGGGGTTGGTAATATCGAATTGCCACAAGCACCTCGCAAAATTGAAAGTATCAGTGGTGTGCAATTCCTAATTGATGCTGCTCACCAATATGGAGATGACCTTATATACTTACCTACAGGTCCATTAACCAATTTAGCAGCGGCAATAAAGCAAGACCCTGAGGTTGCGCAATTAATTGGGCAAACCACGCTAATGGGGGGTGCCCTAACGGTACCTGGTAACGTTACGCCATTTACAGAAGCAAACATTCATCAGGATCCCGAGGCAGCTGATTTTGTTTTCACTCATCAAAAGAATCTCACAATGGTTGGACTTGACGTCACATTGCGCACGCTTTTAACAAAGAACCATACACAAGCATGGCGGGCGCTCGATACGCTTGCTGGTCGCACATATGCTGATGTTATGGACTACTATATTAATGCTTACGACACCCTTGATATCGATCATCGTGGTGCAGCTCTCCATGACCCATTAGCTGTCGCCGTGGCAATTGATCCAGACTATGTGACAACAATCAACTTAAACACTCGCGTGACTTACGATAAACAATCTGGCGATTACGGTCGTACAATCGGAGACAGTGCCCGCTTACTCGATGCAACGACTACCAAGATTGCTGTTAACGTTGACACAGAACGATTCGTACGCGATTTCCAAGAATTTATGCTTGATATTTTATCAAAAACAGCATAAACATTTAATTCTGTCCCAGTTAAAATCAAAAAAGCGTTGTCCCCTTATGTTTGGACAACGCTTTTTTGCTAAGCATTTAGATTGAATTTTTCAAATCTTTACCCCCACAGTGATTTAACTAAAACACACCTTACAATAAACGTTATCCCGTAATATTATCAAGCAACAGTCCCCGATCTCAACCGAATTAGACCTATGATAAAAAACAGCGCTCTATTTTACGTAACATAAAAAACCCTATGTATTAGCATCAATCTAATACATAGGGTTTAGTTCACGACAAACCTGTCATGTTTTTTATATTACTTATTTCGGGGATACAAGACTTCAACCTTAACAGGTACTGTTGATTTATCGCTATCAACCCGCTCTTCAATAGCTGATGATACTTTTTCATTAGCAACTTTTTTTGCTTCCTCATACGACATCGGATTATCATCTTCATTCGCATCAACCGTCGTATTGGTTGGCATTTGACCGGTTTCAAACAAGCTCAAAATTTGCTTCTCATCAAGCGTCTCAAATTCAAGCAATGCCTTAGCAATTGCAGCATGAGCATCCTTATGGGTTTCAATAATATGACGTGCATTCTGATAACCCTCAGTTGTCAAACGACGCACTTCTTCATCAATCAAACGCGCTGTTTCATCAGAATAAGCTGGTGATTCACCGTATTGACGACCCAAGAATGGTTGTCCACCATTTGCTAACTGCACCATACCAAGCTTGTCTGACATACCATACTCAGTAACCATTGCATGGGCAATATTGGTTGCCTGTTCAAAGTCATTTGAAGCACCCGATGATTGTTGATTAAAGATGATTTCTTCAGCGGCACGACCACCCATTAATCCAGCAATTTGATCCATAGCATCAGTCTTTGACATCAACATTTGATCTTCACGAGGCAACATAATGGCATAACCGCCAGCACGACCACGAGGGACGATGGTGACCTTGTGAACAACACGGGCCTCATTTAATACAAGTCCGACAATTGCGTGACCAGCTTCATGATAAGCCACAGTTTCACGTTCTTTAGCCGAAACAACACGATCTTTCTTCGCTGGACCAGCAATGACACGATCTTCCGCCTCATCAACGTCGACTGCTTCAATGACATCTTTATTCTGGCGAGCTGCTAACAAAGCAGCCTCATTTAACAAATTGGCCAAATCAGCACCCACGAAACCAGGTGTCTGCTTAGCAATTTCTTTCAAATCCACATCGTTTGATAATGGCTTCCCTTTAGAATGAACCTTCAGAATTTCTTCACGTCCTTTTACATCAGGCCGACCAACTAGAATCTTTCGATCAAATCGACCCGGACGCAACAACGCTGGATCAAGTACATCAGCACGGTTAGTTGCAGCCATGACAATAATACCTTCATTACCAGAAAAGCCATCCATTTCAACCAACATTTGGTTCAAGGTTTGCTCACGTTCATCATGACCACCACCCATGCCAGCACCACGTTGGCGACCGACAGCGTCAATTTCATCAATGAAAATAATTGATGGTGCTGATTTTTTAGCATTTTCAAACAAATCACGGACACGACTTGCACCAACACCAACGAACATTTCAACAAAGTCTGAACCTGAAATTGAGAAGAATGGTACACCTGCTTCACCAGCAACAGCTCGTGCAAGCAATGTTTTACCAGTTCCGGGAGGTCCCTCAAGCAAAACGCCCTTTGGAATCTTTGCCCCCAACTTAGTAAACTTACTTGGATCTTTCAAGAATTCAACAACTTCTACCAGTTCTTGTTTTTCCTCTTCAGCACCGGCAACGTCCCTAAAGCGCACCTTATTATCTTCTGGATCTGATGGCTTAGCCTTTGACTTACCAAAGCCCATTACGCCACCAGGTCCACCTTTTCCACCTTGATTCATGCCACTCATCATAAACCAGAAGAACCCAACCATTAACAAAATTGGTAGGAAGGTCATGAGAATTGAGCCCCACATATTTGAATCTTCTTGCTTCGTAGTCACTTCAGTCTTGGTTTTCTCGGCAGCTTTGTTAATATTTTCAACTACAGAGTCATTTGTCAAAACCTGCACATCAAATTCAGTGACTTTAGCCTTGTTTTCCCCACCAAACATCTTAGTTAATGGGTTATCTGCATTCTTCGTGTCTTTATCGGTCATTGGCTTACGATATTTTCCAGTAATATCATAAACACCAGCACCGGGTTTCACTTGAATCGATTTGATTTTCTTATCGTTCAATTGTTTCATGAACGTCGATGTTTCAATCTTTTTGACGGTTGTCGTTTGCTGCGGTCCAGCAACCCAATAAACCAACCCCAAAATTGCAAGAAGCATGATGACATAAAACAAACTATTCCGAACGAAATTACCACTTGGGCGATTATTCATTCTTGTCCTCCTTAGGCAAAGCAACGATTGCCTTTTATGATCATAATTAATTGATATTTAAATTTAATTGATTATAAGACAGTTCAATGTGTGGATGTAATATCAGCATCAACCAAATTGGCATGTTCCGGTGCGTACACAGATTTTTTAAGAATACCAACGTAAGGTAAATTACGATAAAATTCTTTACCTTCAACACTATAGTCTAAACCATAGCCAACCACGAAAGCTTTTGGAACGTCAAAGCCAATGTATTCAACAGTTGCGTCCACTACTCGTCCTTCTTTTTTATCCAATAGGCTTGCCGTTTTCACAGTATTGGCACCACGTTCTAATAATAAGTCTTTCATGAACATCAACGAACGACCTGTATCAACAATATCTTCCATGATAATGATGTCGCGGCCCTTCACATCACTTTTGATATCAGTAATCAATGACACTTCACCAGAACTGGCAACACCACCGTTATAGCTTGACACATCAATAAACTCAACTTCAGTGTATTGCATATATCGCATGACATCAACAGCCCAAAGTGCTGCACCTTTTAAAACCACTAAGATAATTGGCGTTTTATTTTCATAATCATGTGCTAATTCACCACCAACTCTTTTAGCAGCCTCAGCAATATCTTCTCGACTGTATAAGACACGCTCAATATCGTTGTCCATATTCCATTCGCTCATTGAATCGTCCCCTCAAAATAATGCTTTTTTAAATTTTAAATATACTTATATTATTCTATCATGAATTATTTGTTTGGGCCCACTTACTTTTACTCATTTAAGGTAGTTTTAAGTTGTCGCCAACAGTAGTCGCCGTCCCTCTCTTTTGACTTTGACCGTTTGTGTTAATTCAATTTCTCCAACCCGCACATTGGGATTTTTCATCAAAGCTATCAATTGATCCAATTGACTCATTTTAACTGCATAAATACCTTGCTGATTAAACCATGCTTGGAGATAGATTACTGCTTCATCTCCAGCATGATGCCAATCAAATTGTCCATTTTCAATGGCATCTACTGCTTGCACAACTGGCTCATGCGCTATTTTATCCAGTGCTTTAAATTGACGAGTCATTTCTAACAAGTGTTGATCAAAACCTGCATTCACTTGTCGTAGTTGCGGAATAAGCGTTTGACGCAACCGATTACGCGCAAATTGCTCATCATCATTTGAATAGTCTTGGATATAATCAGTAATTGGCTCGTTGACTAGCTTTGGCAAATCACTTTTCTTCAAATTAAGCAGTGGTCGAATAATTTCAAGCGTACCTCTCGCTTGTCGATCAGACATCCCCTGTAACTGCGATAATTGACCACCACGAATTAATTTAAACAGAATCGTTTCAATCTGATCATCTTGATGGTGTGCGGTAATCACCTTATGTATGCCCCATTGTTCCGCCTGTTCAGCTAAAATCGCATAGCGCCGATCACGAGCTGCCGCTTCAATCCCATGTGTTGGTTTCTCACCCCATTCAATCCGTCTGATTGCGACATGCACTAACTGCTCACGATGCATCACTAACCAATTTCGAACAAACGTCTCCTCTTGTTCAGCATCAGTTCTTAACTGATGATTAACGTAAACAACGCTGACTTGCGGTTGTAACCCAGCAGGAAAGTTATTTGCATCGATTAACCACGTCAATAAGTGAACTGAGTCATGTCCACCTGAAAAAGCCACAATGACATGATCTTTTGCATCAAACATTGCCGTTTCTCGAATATGACGAATTAAATTAGCTCGAAGCGCTTTGGCCTGCATAGCATTAACCTCACTTAATTTTAAATAAATAAAAGCTGCGACAAACAAATTGTCTCAGCTTCATTATCGGTTACTTATTATTATCTGGCAAATTAAAGACCACTTCACCCTTTTTAGTATACAAATATCGTTGCCTTACATATTGTTCAGCATATTTATCATCTTTTAAATTATTTTTCGTAACTTTTAATTCTTTGTTTTCAGTTTGAGCCTTTTTTACTTGCTTATTTAACTTAACTGTTTGTGCCTCAGCTTGGTGCATCCGATTGTAATTACCAATCCCTGTGACAAAAAAACCGATAATGACAAACATCGTCATCATATAAATCCCTGTTCGTCGGCGAGCATGGACGCGTTTAGCGTGACGCATTTGTGCTTCCGAATTAACCCGAATAAATTGGTCACCCGCCGGATTCATTGGCCGAATATTATTTGAATGTTGTTGACGTCCAGCCATGGCGAATTCCTTTCAGGGGTATTCATTAATTTTAGTCCGATAAACACTTCTACAAGTAATATAGTCACATTGTTTTCATCATTGGTCGATAAATATTAAGACGCCTTAATAATTTTATATAAAAATGTAACACTCTGTTATGAAACCTATCTTATTGGTATTTTTTAAGCATTAATATACAAAAAAAAGACGGTTAGACCGTCTCCTAGAAATCAGACATTTAGTCTGTCGTCGCATATGATTCGTCAAGAATGCTGTACATGTGTTCGGCTTCTTCTTTTTTAGTTGTTTCAACAATCCGTTCAATCTTAATCGTCAACGTTTTATTACCAAATTGAATTGTCAAAACATCCCCAATTTTGACATCTGATGATGACTTTGCCACCTTTTCATTAATTGTAATACGCCCTTGATCTGAAATTTCCTTAGCGACAGTGCGCCGCTTAATGAGCCGTGAAACCTTTAAATATTTATCCAAACGCATATTATTTCTCCTCTTTATTTAATCGTTGATACAATCCACTACCTTTAGGTAATAATTGCCACTCTTCACGCGTCAATACATTTTGTCGATTAATTAGCCAAACAAATAAACTGGCCCCAAACACGATTGCCACTAGCAGTGTCAAACTACTTGCACCTCTTGAGACCCCGAATATCCAATCACCTAAAATAGTTGTCAGTTTAACAACAACCGTCATCATCAAAGTAATCCTCACCATCTGCCCGATTACCCGGGAGATATGCATCATCTGCCATAAATCACTTGGCACTCGATAAATCACAAATACTAACACTGGGATGAGAGCCAACAACGTTGCAACACTAGCCCCAACAATTCCAAATTTTGGCACTAAAATCACATTCAGGCCATATTTTAAAATCATTGCGCCCCAAATGCTACCTCGGATTCCGTTGATTTTATCCATTGCTTGCAATACAGTCACGATAACCAAAATTAAGGTCGCCGGTAAAATCACAAGCATATACATGCTCAATGCGCCATTACCTTGACGCGAATTAAATAACACTTGGTTAAGTTGTGGCATAATCGCTATCATACCGCCTGTTGCCCCCAATGCTAAGACCAAAGACAAGCGTAAAGAAATCGCAAAATCATGTTTAAATACCTGGTGTTTTTGCTCAATAAAATAACCACGCAAATTAGGCAACAGTGCCGTACCAAGACTTGTCGCTAACACCATGCCTAGTTGAATCAGTGGTTGTCCTCGATCATAAACACCCTTCAACGCTTCAGCGTTACTCGCTACCATACCGCCATGGACTAATAATTTTTTTAATGAAAATGCGTCCATTAATTGTAAAATCACTAACATGGCTGCAATCATCGCCACCAATCCACCCTCTTGCCACAGACGTTTCAATAACTGACGCCATTGATAGTCTGGCGATGGTGTCGTCATTGGCATGCTTTCTGGTTCCCAAATTTTTTTTAAAGTCGAAAACATAGTACCTGTCGCAAAAAAAGCAGCAATTGGTGCTCCGGCCATGGCCCACATTCCCATATGATAAACATTCCAATGTACCAAAGCAGCATAGATTGCCACACCAATGATAATCACGACCCGAACAATTTGTTCAACGAGTTGCGAAACAGCTGTGGGCCGCATATCCATTTGTCCTTGTGAAAAACCACGCCCAATCGTTAGAAAAGGCATAAATAAAAACATCCAAGCCACAGATTGAATGACAGGCGCCAAATTCGAATCAGCCATCAGTTGCGCAATATTTAATGCAAAACCGTACAGGCCAATAAAAATGATCAGACTAATCAAACTCAATAACCAAAACAACCGTCGAACAACAAATCGTGCATGTATCGCATCTGGCTGTTCACTCACAATTTTTGAAATAAACATTGGCCAACCACTAAGTGCTAAGACCATTCCAATCCCGTAAATTGGATATACCTGTTGATAAACGTAAAAACCAGTATTACCAACGATATTCTGCAATGGTACTCGATAAAGTGCACTTAAGATTTTAGCAACGACACCCGTCACCATTAAAATGGCCGCACCAGACAGCATGGTATTATTTTTCGTCTTTTTCATCAAAAGCCTCCAAAAAATGTTCAACTCCTAGTAACCAGTCATCCTCAGTCATCTTTGGTTGAATGACAATATCAATTTTGGCCGGCTTGATTGCAATGGCTTGACCCTTAAGATGTGCCGTTTGCAAAACCGACTGCCAATCGACATTTGTCAAATCAGCATGTTCCTCAAAAGTAACATGAATTAATTGCATTTGTCGCTTATCTCGTTCTATTTTCACAACTGCTGCAAGATCAGCCAGGTGCTTAATACGTCTAATCGTCAATAGTTTTTGCGCTTGAATTGGTAACTCGCCATAGCGATCAAGTAAATCTTCTTCAAGACCAACAAAATCAGCCTCAGTTTTGGCCCGACTGATACGTTGATACAGTTCAATTTTTTGTGCACCGCCTGGTACATAACTCTCTGGCAAAAAGGCTTCGATGCCCAAATCAATCTCTGCATCAATATGATTAACTGCAACTTTCTTTCCTTGCTTAACTGCAACCGCTTCTTGTAGCATTTGCGTATAAAGATCATACCCAACACTATTAATGAACCCATGTTGTTGCGAACCTAACAGATCCCCAGCACCTCGAATTGATAAATCACGCATTGCAATTTTAAAACCTGATCCCAATTCAGTAAAGTCACGAATGGCCTCTAATCGGTGTTCACTCACTTCACTTAACGTGCGATTCCCAGGATACATGAAATAAGCATAGGCTAGATTATTCGAACGTCCAACGCGCCCTCGAATTTGATACAACTGAGCTAATCCCATTCGATCCGCGCCTTCAACGATTAATGTATTCGCATTTGGAATATCCACACCAGTTTCAATAATCGTCGTAGTAACCAAAACATCATATTCACCGTGAATAAAATCAAATAATACGCCCTCAAGTTGTACCTCAGTCATGCGTCCATGAATGACAGCCACACGTGCTTCTGGGACAAGTGATTCAACATAGGCTTGCGTTCGTGCAATATCCTCAACCCGATTATGCAAATAAAAGACTTGACCGCCACGTGCCATTTCACGTGTAATTGCCATTGCAATCTCACGACCATTTTGTTCCATCACATACGTTTGAATGGGAAAGCGATTGGCTGGTGGGGTTTCAATAACAGATAAGTCACGTGCGCCAACCATTGCCATATTTAACGTGCGGGGAATTGGTGTCGCTGTTAACGTCAGTACATCAACATCAACCTGTAACTGTTTCAATCGTTCTTTGTGTTTAACCCCAAAACGTTGTTCTTCATCAATAATCAATAATCCAAGATCTGCGAAATGAATCTCATTTCCCAATAATTTATGGGTTCCAACGACAATGTCAATCTCATGCTGTTCAAGTGCTTTCACAATTTCCTTAACCTGCTTGGCCGTTTGAAATCGTGAAAGCATAGCTGCACGAACATGAAAGTCTTCAAATCGCTCTTGGATCGATTCAAAGTGTTGTTGCGCCAAAATCGTTGTTGGTACCAAAATCGCAACCTGTTTATTTTCATGAATCGCTTTAAAGGCTGCTCGAAAGGCAACTTCAGTTTTCCCAAAACCAACATCCCCACTAACAAGCGATCCATGGGACGTGATTTTTCCATATCTTTCTTGATTTCCTGAGCTGATTGTAATTGATCAGGTGTTTCTGGATAGGGAAAGGCTGATTCAAATTTCTGGATTTCAGCATCATCTGGTGCATATGCAAAGCCCTTTTTAGCTTCACGGGCCGCATACAACTGAATTAGTTCGTCAGCAATATCTTCAATTCGAGCTGCAACTTTACGTTTCGTTTTAACCCATTCTGTGCCGCCTAACTTACTTAATTTCGGTGCTTTTTCTCCAGAACTCACATACTTTTGAACTAAATCAAGTTGCGTAACTGGAATGAATACCTTACCAGCACCTTGATATTGAATCGTAATGTAATCCTGTTTAACGCCTCGTGTTTCAATTGTACTAATACCGTTATAAACACCGATTCCATGATTAAGATGGACTACATAATCGCCGGGCTTTAATTCACTATAACTTTTAATCCGTTCAGCATTCGATAGTGTTTGTCGCCTTGGCGGCTTACGAGTCACCGTTTGAAAGAGTTCCTTTTCAGTTAAAACAACTAGTTTTAGCGCCGGAATTTCAAACCCTTCATTTAACGGTAGAGTACTCATTTGTGTCCGACCAACCATTAACTTGTCAGGCGCGACCACATTCACCGTGACTTGAAAGTCATTTAACATTGCTGCTAATTTGGTTTCCCGTGCTGAGGTGTTAGTCAACAACACAATCGTGTATTTTTGTTTCTGCCACCGCATCATTTCACTTTTAATGAGCGGCATTTGACCATAAAATTGCTGAGCTGGACGCGTTATGAAATGTGTTAGACTGGTTTGTTTTAATGTCCCGATACTACGTTGCAATGGTGACACAACAATACTGGTGTGCTTATCCGATTGCGCCAATGTCGCTAATTCAAAGCCAAAATTTGCCGTTGGTAAGACTTGATGTTGTGCCATCCGTTCTGTCCACCAAGCTGCCGAATCAATATCTGCTTGGTGCGCATTTTCTAATGCTCTTGGATAATCATCAAATACCACAACCCCCGCTTCAGGTAGATAATCCAGCAAACCTGTCTGTTGAGGATACATATACATTAGGTATTGCCGCATTTCCGGTGGGATTTGCCCATTTGTAATTTGGTCTAACAATGGGGTCAGCGCCTCGGTCAAATGCCGCTTTTCAGCACCAGATAATTGATCGCGATACATCGTTAATGCTGATTCTAAGCGCGATTTCACAACCGGTAATTCGTCTGGTGCCATCACTAAATCAGTCACTGGTAAGATGTCAATTTCTGTCAACTGTTCTAAACTTTTTTGGGTCTGTGCATCAAAATAGCGCAGCGAATCTAAATCTGTATCAAAAAAATCCATTCTGACTGGCTGTTCATGATCTAAAGGATAAACATCGATAATTGATCCTCGGATTGAAAACTCACCTGGAGACGTTACGGCATCTGTTCGTTGATACCCCATTTCTAATAATTTATTTTGGATGAATCCAATATCATACACATCATCAAAATTAATATTTAAGCGTGCTTGATTAAAATTAGCCACCGGTGGTAGATATTGTTGAACGCCAGCATAACCAGTGACAACAACCGCTTGTGCATCATTTTGGATTAAATTTAATGCGTGTACACGTTGCATCAACGTATCGAGCGATGACAACGCAATTTGCGCACTCAGCGTTTCCTCAGCAGGAAAATAAACCACATGCGATTCACCGACAACGCTACTCAGATCAGCCACTAATTGTTGGGCATGAAACTGACTATCGGCAATCACAACCATGGGCTGTTGTAGTGCGCTTGATAAGGCCCCAAAATAGACTGAGCGCGCACTACCAGTAGCACCAGTTAAGACATGCCGCCCCCCAATTTTGAGTCCTTTTAGCAAAGTGCTAAATTCATTTGTTTGGCTGAAGAAATCAACTAATTTCATACTGCCCCCCTATATTCCTTTTAACACACGGTGTCTGTCACATACGACGAAGTTTGTGTCAGACTTAATTAGTTATATTGATTCATTAAGGTCGCCATCGTATGGCCCTCACAAAAATCAGTTATCAACTGTTCCGAGATATCAATTCCTTGTAAGATGTCAATTTGGTCATCCGCATCAAATTTTCCCAAAACAAAGTCAACCACTGCCTTCTTTTCATGTTTTGGGTGTGCAATCCCGAATTTCAAGCGATTAAACTCTGATGTGCCAAGGTGTGCAATGACTGATTTAATCCCATTATGGCCACCAGCTGACCCTTTTTCACGTAACCGTAGTTTTCCCAATGCTAAATCCATATCATCTTGCACAATCAATAAATCATCTAATGCTAATTTATAATATTTGACTAAACTACCAACTGCTTCACCTGATAAGTTCATATACGTTGTCGGTTTGACGAGTAAAACCTTTTCTGCCCCAATGCGAAGCGTCGCAACGTAAGCCTGATGCGGTCCATCTTGTTTAAATGTCACGCCATGTTTTTGGGCAAAAGCATCAATTACCATAAAGCCAATGTTATGGCGGGTCTGATCATATTTTTGTCCGACGTTACCCAACCCTACAATCATTTTCATTTTATATTTCTCTTTTCATCACGCGTTTTAGAGGCTGAACTTTAACAAGCCCGCCTCGCCAATTAATTTTAATTATCGTTATCTTCTGCTAACTGTCAATTTTTTCATACAGTTAATAGTGATTATTTATATTTTACCCTAATCACAATATTAATTCTGCCTACAATCAATTCTTTCACTCCACATTGCATTTTCATGCAAAAAATGAGAAAAATTAAAAACCACCAACCACAATCAACCATGTGTATGATAAATTATATACAGTATTTTAAATTTCAATATTCATATATTATTAATTTAAAGTCAAAATAAATTCATTACACATTTTAACTTTCCTAATTTTTCATTAAACAAGGTGGCCGCTATTTTGAACTGACTGCAATTTAATAAATTGTAATTTTTATGTTATAATTTTCAAATGCCTTGTCATACCATTATTTCGCTACGAATAATTTCAGATGACATACCAAATTTTGTTTTTTTCCTTCATTAACAATAACTAATCCGGTCTATAAATTTCATAGGTTATTATGGTGGAATTATTAGATAAAGATTAGAGAAAGAGATTGTCTCATGCTTGAATCATTGATTAAGCCCAAAGATGAATTAGTCACTGTCACTGAGGATTCTTCATTAGCTGACGCGTTAACAATATTCAATTCGACCACATTTCGAGCCATTCCGATCCTAGATACAACTGGTACGCTCTTTCGTGGCGCTATCTATAAAATGCACATCTTTAAACATCAAGCCAATCAAGGCGATTTGAATTTGCCAGTCACAACGATGATGCGAAATATGACGAAATTCATTGAAACAGATGCGACATTCTTTGATACCATCTTTGCGCTACAAGATTTACCTTTTATTTCGGTCGTCGATGCAAATCATCACTTCCAAGGTATCTTAACGCACACAACGATGTTAAAAATGCTGGCTAATTCATGGCAGACGACTGAAGGTCGTTATGTGCTCACATTACTGACTGATGGTGCCCGTGGCAGTCTTGAACGGGTTGCAAAATATATTTCGCGCTATTCAACCATTTCCAGTGCTTTAACCCTGAATCCAAATGATAATTTACGGACACAACGCCTGATTATCACCTTGCCAAATACAGTAGACAAGAACACCCTGTCAAAGATCATTAAATTATTATCCCGTAAAGGCTTCCATCTCGAATCTCTTGAAGATTTGGAAAAGAAATCTTTTATGCCACAATAAAAGCGAAGAGTCATCAATCCCTCTTCGCTAAAATTCAAACGCCAGTTGGCGTTTTTTAAATTTCATTATCTTTTTCAACACGATTTATTTCAGACGTCATTTCTGATTGCACTGATTCAGATTCAGCTTCAGCAATCGAATCAGTTGTTGTTTCAGCACTAACTGGTGCAACTTCAACTGGCGCATCCTCTTGCCCGTTACCAATTCCGCCCATTTGTGAAAGGGTGTTCGTTGCCAAAACGCTAATAATAAACATTAGCACAGAAATAATAAATGACAAAACTGAAAATGCACGACCATCAGACGTAAAATTCTGTACAGAATCAGCACCGGAGAATAACCAGTTAACACCAATTAAAGTCCAAATTGCCCATGTTTTTAATCCGGCATCACGAAAGCGACGAACGGTTAATGCCAAAGATGGAATAATAATTGCAAGTGTAAATAAGACAATGATGCTAAAAATCATGAACAGCCACACACCACCAGCTGCCAACATTTGCCCAATAAAATTACTTGATACCGAGCTATTAGTCACTGAAGATGTCGCCGTAGCAATCATGCTGATTCCAGCAATTGCCAAGGCAATGATGAGAATTGTATAAATAATCACTAACCACAGCGTTACCCACCAATACTCTGCTCGCGTTGAGCGTCCTGTAAAATCAACATAACGTTGCCAAAACAATTTAAAAGCTTGACCCATTCCAACCATATAAAAAATCCTCCTTAATAATATACTTAAATTATATAACATATTTATACAATAAATAAATGGTAAATAAAAAAGCACCAATTAACTTAGTGCTTTTGATTATTATTTACGCTGTATACTTATCTAATACTTTTTCAATCATGTCTAACGTGTGGAACCCTGTTAACCGTTCAACAACCTGACCATCTTTTTTAATAATTAATGTTGGAATTGCACGGACACCCAATTTCTCCGCCGTTTGTTGATTTTCATCCACGTCTAGCTTAGTAAATTTAACTGCTGCGTTTTTCTTGGCAGCTGCTTCAATCACTGGACTCTGCATCCGACATGGACCACACCATGTTGCCCATAAATCAGTGAGCGTAACGCCATTAGCTGTCTCTTGTTCAAAATTTTCATCTGTAATCGCTTGAACTGTCATCTGTCGCACCTCATTTTCTATTTTTCAGTCACCATTGGTAAATAGTCACCATATCCTGCAGCTAGCATCTCATCTTTTGGAATAAATTTCAATGCTGATGAATTAATGCAATACCTCAATCCACCATCCGCGACTGGTCCGTCATTGAAAACATGTCCTAAATGCGACTGACCTTCTCGTGAGACAACTTCCACCCGATCCATACCAAAGGAATGATCATGTTTCTCAATCATATTTTCTTCATCAATTGGATGGGTAAAAGCCGGCCAACCACAACCAGAATCATATTTATCTCGTGATGTAAATAATGGTTCACCACTCACAACGTCAACATAAATACCTGGTTCATAGAAATTATCATACTTTCCTGAAAATGGTCGTTCAGTTGCCGCGTGTTGCGTTACATTATACGCTTCTTTTGTTAACTGTGCTTTCCGCGCAGCCATTGTCTCTTTTTTATCCATTTTTATCCCCCAAAAAACTACTTTTGTTGATCAGCCCAATATTTCTGCTGATAAGCAAGTCTAGGTCCCATCATCATTGCTTCACGGGCTGGATCTTTACGATAAAAATCTTGATGTTCTTCTTCAGCATCATAAAATACTTGTGCTGGTAAAATCTGCGTTACAATTGGCCGATCAAATCGATTTGATTGTGCCAACTTCTGTTTCGATGCTTCAGCAATTTGTGCTTGTTGTTTTGAATTAACAAAGATAATTGGTCGGTATGTGTTACCGCGATCGGCAAATTGACCAGTCGCATCTGTTGGGTCAGCAATCATCCAATAAATATCCAACAATTGCTGATATGAAATTTGTTCAGCATCATACCAAATCTTAACTGCTTCCACATGACCCGTTGTATGTGAACAAACTTGTCGATAGGTTGGATTTGCAAGATGTCCACCAGTATAGCCAGAACGCACTTTTAAAATACCTGGCATTTTTTCAAATGGCTCAACCATACACCAAAAACATCCGCCCGCAAAAATCGCTGTCTCTTCTTTCATATTATTCCCCCACTACTGTTGCCAAATTTGATGAAAGTTTAATCCAGTCCAAACTTGGCCATCAGACATCTTAATTACTGGCAACCGACGAATCCCATTTTGTTTCAATCGATCGATTTCTTTCGGCTGCTGATCAACATTGACAAGATGAACTGTAATGCCTCGCTGCTCTAACAATTTAGCGGTTAGTTTGCACTTGAGACACCCCGTCACATGATAAATCGTTGCCGACTTTTTGTTCATCTTTATCTGCTCCTTGCACATCATTAATCCCCACGTTAGGATCTAGAATCCCTGACGCACTTTCTAACACATTATTCAGGTACTTACTCTGTTTCAAAGTTAAATCACCATCACCAAATTGATCCATTGCATATCCCTTGACATAAATAAGCCCCAAATTTGATTCGATAGTTGCATTAAATTCATCAGTTAATTGTTCTGGCTTAGCAAGAATTAAATTAAAAGCAACGTCTAATGTACACGTTGCAGCGTTTGAAAATGGTCCAACACCGTCATCAAAATCCAACACTAAAACAGTATCTGTTTGCATCATCTTGCGAATCTTTTCTGTTAATTGATCTGAAATTGTTAACATCATAAACCCTCCTAAACATCTCAAAGCCTTGATCCATCTTAAAAAATGTATCAAAGCATGTCTTTTTCAATCTTACCATCGTCTTAATTATTCAGCCAAAATTGACTCAATAGTGACAACAGTGACAGGCAATATTACGCCTTGCACTTCAATCACCTCGATTCATTTTCTATTTATATTGTGCACCATTTAATTGTGTTAGTCAAGTTACACCTAAGACAACTCATAAAAAAAAGAAAACCCGCTCATCACGTGTCTTCTTTCAATATTTATTTTATTTTCTATGAGACTGTCATAGTTTCTAACTGTTGTTGTTGCTGTAATTGTAATGTTTGTGCTTGATTTATTTCATTATATAGTTCGGTCGCCATTGCCTGGGGAATATACCCATTACTAACCCCTTGATGAATAAAGTTATACTCAAATTGGAAAGCCTGCATATATAACTCACTATCGACCGTCACAGCCGTTTTACTGTAATCATGCTTGATGTTAGCCAAATAACGGTTCAATGTTTTTCTAACTAAATCAATATGTTGATTATCACTCCGTTTAGCATCTAATCGTTCGCGTAGAATATCATCGATATGTTTATCAACTGCATTAATCACATCATCGTTTAATGCCAACAAAGCCGTATGTGTATCTTGCCATTTTTTTAACATATCTTCACCTTGAGCCTTTTGCCATCTATCACGTTGTACCCGGCGTTGATTTGGTGTCACGCCCCCATGTTTGACATGCCATTTTGTTTCTCGCATTAAATGCTTAACATGATGTTGATACTTTCTAAATTGTTTGAAAGGGCCATGCTGTAGGTGAGCTGATTTAATCTTTAATCGATCAATAATTTTGTCGTAAATATTAATCACATCAACGGAATATGTGGCGCTAACATAATCACCATGGATATAAGAAATGATGAATTCTTTAGTCTCCGTTAGTAATTCTTCATAATCCTGGCTAATATGTTCGCGATCTGTCCCCCAACCTTTTTGTGATTGTAATTGAGCTGTCAACGCTTCACGAATATCGTGTTCGTCAATTGTATCCCGTACTTGCAAAATAGCATAATCCACCATCTTATTTCGAACGTGCTCAATATCCTTATCTGAATATAATGTCGTTGACTTTGGTAGCATGCGTGGTAATACCAATGCACTAACTACCATACTAATTAAAATAACTAGCGCCGCAATGATAATCAATTCATCACGATAAGGGAAAGCATGTCCAGCAATTTCATGTGGTAATGAAAACGCCATAGCCAACGTCATCGTCCCATGCACGCCACTAATTGCAAAAATCCGCGAATAAAAATTATGTTCATCCTGATTTTGAAAGGTAAAAAAGCCTGCATGATGTCGCCCATCTTCACGTAATGCCCATGTATACCGAATAATAAACATCACCAAGTAAATTAAAATACTGACCCCAACTAATGCCAACGTACCCAGTCGACCAATTTTTTGAACTTCTTGGAAAACGGTTGGTAATGTAATCCCTAAAATTAAAAATACAATACTGTTCAAGACATTGGATAAAGTGGACCAAATTGTATTCTGGGTAAGTTGGACACGCGTTGACGACAAGCGCAACCGGCTCGCTTCCCAATTATGAACAATCCCCGTTGCCACAACCGCTAAAATCCCAGATACACCAAATTGTTCAGCTAATAGATAAATCGCAAATGGGGTCAGCAATCCAATAGGAATGACCGTTGTTTCTGCATTTGTTGCATGTAAATTCAAATTAACACGTAACGAAACAATTAGCATCCCTCCGACGATTCCAACAATCACACCACCAAGGGCCACGAAAATAAAATGTTCAAGTCCACCAACAAAAGACAAACTCTGATTACCCAAAACCGATAAAGCTAAATCTAAAATAACCAAACCTGTCGCGTCATTAAACAACGCTTCCAACTCAAGCGCTTCGCCCACGCTACTAGGCATCTCCCCACCACTCGTCAATGATTTAACTGCGACCGCATCTGTTGGTGTCACAATCGCAGCCAAAGCGATTGCTAACGGCAGTGTCCACACCGATTCCACAAAATTCGTAATCAATCCAACAACTGCTACGGTTGCTGCCGCTAGAACAACTGACAATAAAAAGATAACCGAAAATTTGTCCCTAATCTTTTGAAAAGATTGCTTCTGCCCATCGATAAACATCAATGGTGCGATAATCATCAACATAAAAAACTCAGGTTCTAATTCAAAATGGTTAAAAATTGGCGTCACTGATAACACCATCCCCATCACAATGAGAATAAACGCCTCAGGTATCCGTGGAAAAATTTGTTTCACAATATTGGCAACAATCACACCAATAATCAATAAGGCCAATGTATAAAATGTTTGCATATTGGCTCCTTTATAAATTTATTTCAATCAATAAGTGCTATATTTGCATATTTTACCACTGTATATGGGATAAAAAAAGAAGCAGTCAGTAACTGCTTCTACGTTAATAATTATCTGGTTGATCTAATCTTTTGGGGTCACATCTTTGATGCCGTTTTCATGAAACTGATTATCATTCACAAAAGCGTCATCATCATTGAAATGAAAAGTCGTATGCTGAGTGTTAAAAGTATACGCTTCACCTCTTTCTTCAGCTGCCTTCATATTTTTCCGTAAGCGACGTAAAAAGATAAAGGCCCAAATAGCACCAATCCCAATTAGAACTAAAAACAAGAGTAATATCACGGCAATCACTACAATCGCCAAATGGAAACCAATCCCGATAACCGTCAATAATACCGGCAATATAACCGTCAAAGCAAAAACCGCAACGATTAGCCAAACTAACCATTTAATTAAATTTCGCAACATATTTTATCCTACTCCTCTTATTCTGAACGTGCCGGCAAATCAACTGATACCTCTTCAATCACATGATCCCGTAAGGCACGCCGTAAATCATTGAGAAAAAATCCATTTTGAAGTGGCAGTACCTGATCAACCGCAAAGATTGTCAACGAATAATCATGGACTTTATCCGGCGGCATTGGCCCAATATATGCCTGCGTCAATTCCGGCTGATCTTTGCATTCTCGCCACATTGAATTTGTCCCACGCGTATAAACGGTTGTGGTTGCTGCTAAATTAGCAGTAATGTCAGTCACCGGCAAATTGGCCGCTAACCAGTGAATCCATGGAAAACCACCAACTGGTACTGCATCGTAGTCAATCAAAGCGACTGCTAACGTTTTCGTTTTCTTAGGGATACCCGTTATCTGCACCGGAAAATTAATCACCGGCATGCCAGCCATTCGTGCTGATTCTGGCGCAAACTTAGCATAACCATCTGGAATAAATCCTTGTGAATCTAATGAAACCTGAACGCGCATTATTTTACCCCTTTTGCTTTAATGGCAACGTGATGTTAAACGTAGTACCATGCGGTATGGTATTTGAAACATCAATTGTTCCCGAATGACCATCTACAATCCATTTGACGATTGACAATCCCAATCCATGCCCACCACTGGCTCGTGAACGCGACTTATCGACGCGATAAAAGCGGTCGAATAAATGTTGTTTGTCATCTTCACTAATGCCTTCTCCAGTGTCCACGACTTGCAAATGAACGACATTGCGACCCTTTTTCACCACGATTTTAACTTCTGAATTCTCACCAGCATATTTTTGAGCATTATCCACCAAATTCATAATCAACTGTCTCAAGCGTTGAATATCACCGTCCATCACCACTTCGTCTGGCAAATCAAGGGTCAGGGTCTGATGCCGGTTTTCGGTATTGACCGCTAAAATTTCATTAATTTCTGTCACCACTTTAACCAAATCCATTGGCTCAAAATAAAACATTGCAATTTCAGCATCTGCTTGCGCTAATTTGAGCATATCAGCAGTTAGTTTATTCAAATGACGCACCTCAGTCAGCGCATTGGCAACATTTTCTACTTGTTCAATCACTGAATCATTTGGATGTTCCAGCATTGTTTCTAACTTATTTTGAATAATCGTCATCGGGGTTTTAAATTCATGCGCTGCATCAGCAACAAATGTCCTTTGCTGCTTTAAGACCCGCTTGATTGGCACCATATTTGCTCGTGCTAAAACAATCGCCATAATTAACAATAATAATTCAGCGGCTGTAAAGATAATCAACAGACGACTCGAAAAACTTTCAACAATCTCATGCTCAAGATCGATATTTTGGTAAGATACTTGATTACCATGTTTAAAGAACATATACCAACTCTTGTTGTAATACATAATATAAACCCGATCATCATTTGGAATGTTGATTTTCTCTTTTTTCAAATACGAATAGTCAATGGTTTCTGAACCAACAACGCCTTGATTAACCTGATTTTGTGAAAATGGTTGTCGCACACGCATAATTGGATTCGTGTAGATAACTGTTCGAAATTGATTATCAATGAAGGTTCCCACCCCAATAAAAACAAGTGTAAAGCCCAATGCCGTCAAAATTGTTAACTTGAGTTGCGTTGACATCGATTTTCTAATTTTATGAAGCCGTCGCATAAGTCGTAAATTTTGAATTTTTTTAACCATTAATTCTCCTCGGTCATCGTATTCAAGGTGTAACCAACATTTCGTAACGTTTTAATATTGACATTGGCACCGGCTTGTCGCAAATTCTTACGTAAATTCGACATGTACACTTCCACGACTGTCAAAGATGTATCTGAATCAAACCCCCAAAGGCGGTCAAAGATTTGATCCTTAGTCACAATTTGTTCTTGATGTTGCATTAAATAAACCAGTAAACCAAACTCGCGGCCTTGCACACTCACTTCTTCACCGTCGACAAAAACCCGATGATTTTCAACATTAATTTCAACATTTCCCGCACTCAGCAAACCTTCATCACCTAATAGGCCCACATGACGCAACAACGTCTTGGCGCGCATAAATAACTCTTCTTTGTAAAAAGGTTTAGTAATATATTCGTCCGCACCTAAATTGAAGCCGCGCATTTTATCTTCTAACTCACCCTTAGCTGTCAACATCAAAATGGGTAATTTAGGAAAATCTTCCCGGACCCGTTTCAAAACGGTGAAGCCATCTTTGCTAGGCAACATAACGTCTAAAACAACCAAATCATAAACACCAGACAGAATTTCTAACAACCCTTCTTGTCCGTCGTAAACTTGCATAATTTCGCCAAGTGCACCCACGGTTTCTTTAATTGTATCGCTTAGTGCATAATCATCTTCAATAATTAAAATTTTAACTGCCTTATTTGCCATAATGATCCCCTAAAGTTAATTTGTTCCTATCTTAACCGCTGAACCTTAAAATTTTCATTACACCCATACAAAGTGCATCAATTATCACATCATTTGATCAGTCAATTATCGCTCTATTTAATGAATAAATTTATTTTTAGGCATCACCAAGCCGTGTAACCTGTGGCGTATCCGGTATAAATTCTGCTGTCTCGTCGACCAAGGCTGTTGGTTCAACCACGTGCGATTCACCGGCTAAGATCCGATTCACAACTTGTTGTAATTCCTGTAATTCTGCATGGGTCAACCCAATGCCTTTCCCCATTTTTTGATGGTCCTCACGCCAAGACCGCAAATCAAATTTTGGCTGATTGTCACCCCACTTCACAAGATTCAGTTCCAAATGCCAACCACTTTTACTCGTCGATAATTGACCAAATTTTTCAATGATTTCAAATTTCAACTCGCCACGTTCTGCCATAACCATGTCCGTCCTTTACTTCAACTGTTTATTAGACAAATCCCATATCGTGTGCCATAGATTCTTGTAATAACCGGGTGACCTCAGCAATATCATTTGTATATGCTAATAGCCACATTAACTTCGCAACAATTGCTTCAGTATTCATATCACCAGCTGTGATACCGCCCGCTTCAACAACACGTTGACCCACTTCATACAGGGAAATATCTTGACCTTCTTCTAAAATCTGCGTTGTAATCACAACTGGAATCCCTGCAGCAGTTAATTTTTGAATACCAGGCAATAAATTCCGTCGTTCAAATGGTAACCCACCATTGCCAAAACTTTCAATAATGACACCGTGTGTATGCTCGGTCAAATAGTCAAAAATGTCAACTGTCATACCAGGAAACGCTTTTAGCATAAAAATATTTGGATCCAATGCCAAGTCTTGCGGCATAATGACTGGCGTTTCTGGAACTGGTTGATACAAATTATTCATTTTGCCATGAATAATTCGCGCCACATACGGATAATTAATCGATTCAAACGCATCATAACTCTGCGTTTTCGTTTTCACAGCACGCGTACCGACCATAGCAAGGCCATTGAAAACGATGAATACACCTTGTAATGTCGTTTCACTAACGAAAATCAGTGCGTCCTGTAAATTCGTTTCAGCATCAGTATATTGCATTCCCAACGGTACTTGCGAACCCGTCAAAACGACTGGTTTGTCAAAGCCATACAGAAGATATGATAAAGCGGAAGCTGTATACGCCATGGTATCTGTCCCATGTGTCACAATAAACCCATCAAATTGATCGGCGTAGCCCGTAATCGTGCGCGCAATCTCTAACCAGTCTTCAGGTTGCATATTTGTTGAGTCTTTTGCCATCAATGCCTCGACGGAAAGTGATACATCAGCTTTCGGCTTAAAATATGATGCAATCTCATCGGCTGGGATTGACGGTGCTAGTCCTTTTTCAGTTATCGCTGATGCAATCGTGCCACCAGTAGTTAATACCAAATATTTCTTAGTCATGCGCAATTCGTGCCTCCGCCGCGGCTGCCACTGCCGCCACTAAATCATCAATAAATGTATTCACACGACCACCTTGATGCTGTTCATCATTCAATTTACCAATAATACCTGGTTTCGTTCGATCTAAATAGCCAAAGTTAGTCCACGAGATTGTGCCATAAACGCCTAAAATCGCCATCACCATATTTTCGTCAATTCCATAAGTCTTATGGTCACTCGTAATACGACTGGCTAATGGTTCTGGTATTTGTCCTGCTTCCGCTAAATCATCTAAAGCAATACCCGTCATAATTGCATCTTGTACTTCTGTTTTATGCAATACATGCTGCACACTATCCAAAGCGACCTCGTCGGTCATATCTGGAATGAATTCTGCTTGTCCGGCTTGGACCAAGACAGCAATATCAGCTAATTGTACGCCATGTGCTGCTAACAGTACTACGATATCTTCATAATAATCTCGTTCAGTAAATAACATTCAATCATCCCCAATTCTTTTTTTACTTCATATTTATTCTTCAATCCACATCATGTATCTTAAAATTGATACCACTTCCCCAATTTTACCATTATTTACCTCACTAAAAATAGCCGTTCAAAACAAAAAACATAGGCTGATTGCCTATGCTTTATAATTAGCTATCTTAATTTATTATTTATCTTCTGTTCCCAACAAATACTTAGCAACAACGGCAGCAAGTGCACCACCAGCTAGTGGGCCAATGATATATGCTGCAATGTTAGTCAAAGCTGATGAGCTACCAAACAATGCCAAAACAACCGCTGGTGCAATTGATCGTGCAGGGTTAAATGACGCACCAGTAAATCCGATACCCATCATAATCAATGCCGTCAAAGTCACACCAATTGCAAGTGGGGCAAACATGTTACCAGCTTCATTGTTCTTAGCTGTGACAGCCATCACAACAAGCACAAAGACGAATGTCAATAACAATTCAAGGGCCATGGCACTCCAAATATTAATTGGTGTTTGGAAGTTAGTTGCACCGAACCCAGCTGAAACAATTTGTTGTTTCGTAGGATTGATTGACGCAATAATTGCCCCAACGATACCAGTTCCAGCAAATCCACCCAAGATTTGTGCCCCAACATAACCCGCAAATTCTGTCCATGAAATACGACCATTAATGGCCATTCCCAATGAGATTGCAGGGTTAAAGTGAGCACCAGAAATATTACCAAAGGCGTAGGCACCCGCGATAACAGCAAAACCAAACGCAATGGCGATTGGGAATGAACCAAATGAAGTTCCTCCAAAAACAACAGAACCAGTACCGAAAGCAACTAGCATTGCTGTTCCAAAGAACTCAGCAAAATATTTACGCATTTTTATTTTCTCCTCATGTAATAAAATTTCAAAAAATAGCTTATGTTTAAGTATATTACATTTCAAACCTTAAAAGAGCCTTGGATATCATTTTCAAATGATTTCTTAGTAAACTATTTAAAATTATAAGTCTTGTCATTTGACCTATGCCAGCCTTAAATTAACAAATGTCATGTTTAACGGCCGATCAATTTTCCAGCTGCTCGATCGAGGTTAAACCATACAACATCGGCATTAGTTTTAAATTGTGTTATCCATGAATCTTGGTCAGGGGCGGGTTTTGCTTGACCGACTAGTTCCTCACCGGATCCAAACACATCTAATGCCTCAAACGCTGAATCCCAATGAACTGAATAATAATGGCCATCCATTCGTTCATCAAGCAAAGATTGAAAACCATTTTTCAACGCTTCTTTAACCACATCATCAACTTTAACTGGAAATCCAGCACGTGTCATTTGATCAACTTGATCCATGACCTCAGTCATTGATTCCGGAATTCGATTTAAATCAGACATCATTACGTTACCTCACTCATTTCATTCACTTATACGATACATCATCATGCATCATTCATTGTTTTTATCATCCCATTTTAAGTACTTCATTGCAAATTTTGAGTAAATTCTAGGGTATAATAAAAGATAATTATTCTTATTAAAATAAAGGAGGTTGCGCATGACAGATGCAGTAACCGCACATGAGATGCAACAATATGACCAATATACGATCGACGAAATTGGGGTGCCCTCACTCGTCTTAATGGAACGGGCCGCACTAGCCACAATTGAAGTGCTCGGTGCCGGACAATATGACTTATCAGAAGTGCTCGTCATTGCTGGACTTGGTAATAATGGTGGTGATGGCGTCGCTATTGCCCGTCTTTTAATGCAAAAGGGAATCAAGGTATCATTACTTCTTTTAGGGGACGAAAGTCGCGCTGCACACAATACAGCGTTGCAATTAAAAATTGCTCGTCAATATGGCCTACATCCCATTCATCGTGTGAAAGAATTCCGACAATACTCGGTCATTGTTGACGCACTCTTTGGTATTGGCCTTTCAAAACCAGTCCCAGTCAAATTAGGTGAGATGATTAAACGCGTCAATGCTGCTAATATTCCCGTCGTTTCTGTTGATGTGCCATCTGGACTAAATGCCACAACTGGTGAAATCCTTGGATCAGCCATTCGCGCCAATGCAACCGTTACTTTTGCTTACCCTAAGATCGGACTACTACAACAAGAAGGTATCAAACGTGCCGGTTCAATTTTTGTTAAAGACATTGGTATCTATTCACCTGAAGAATTAAACAACTTTAAATCAAGAACCGAGGAAAAATAATATGAAGATTGCGCTAATTGGTGCCGGTCCTCGAAATTTAGCCTTATTATCCCGCCTAATTGCCCGAGCAACTGCTCGACTTGAAACAACTAACATTATGTTGTTCGATCCGGTTGCGATTGGTGGTCGGGTCTGGCGCACGGACCAGGATCCACTATTTTTAATGAACACCGTCACGTCACAATTGACACTGTTTTCTGATGATAGTGTGCCTAGCGACAATCCAGTCCCAACGGGCCCATCTTTTTACAAATGGGCAATAACTTTGGGGCTGAATATATTAGTAGCCATCACTATCTCAACACACGAACTTTTTTAGATGAAATTGCTCGAATCAGTCCCAATCGTTTCACTTCACGCGCACTATTTGGTGTTTACGCTCAATGGTTCTATGAACAAACGATTCATAATCTACCAAAAAATGTGACTGTTACTTTTATCAATCAAGAAGTGTTAAATATTGAGCGTTTATCAAATGCTAGTTTCCAAATTAAGCTGTCTGAAAACGCTATTTACGACGTTAATCAAGTCGTCATGGCCCTCGGCCACGTGGAACAACAGGCACCTGAAGTTGAACAACACCTTGCTGCTGCAGCTGAACAACATGGCCTCACCTACTTACCTGCCAATCATCCGGCAGATGCAAATCTTGATGCCCTTGAAGCCAATCAACCCGTTATTATGCGTGGTTTAGGCCTCAGCTTTTTTGACTATATTGCGCAACTGAGCACCGGTCGCGGCGGCCGTTTTACCCGTGGGACAGATAGTGGCTTAATTTATCACCCATCTGGTCACGAACCAAAGATCATTGCCGGTTCACGTAGTGGTATTCCCATGCATGCACGTGGGGTGAATCAAAAATACGGTGGGCATCGCTACGAACCAAAATTTTTTACCCGTAGCGCTCTAGATCAGTATGCTGCTGCACATCAGCACAAAATATCTTTCAACTTCTTTTTTAATCTCGTAAAAAAAGAAATGGCATATAAGCATTATTTGAATGTGCTCAATGACCTAGCAATCACTTGGCCATTTAATGCGGCTGATTTTCTAGCTGCTCTTGCGAATTCAGATGACTTGAATGCGACAGCCCGCCAATTTGGTCTACCAGAAGATATGCTTATGGATTGGCAGCATATCTTCAACCCCATCCCAGTGGTACAATCAACCGCTGACTATCAAGATGCAATGCTCAACTATTTGAATTGGGACATTCATGATGCACGCTTAGGAAATGATGACGCGCCCTATGCTGGTGCTTTTGACATTTTACGTGACGTACGCGGTATCATTCGTCATTATTTGCAAGCTGGCTATTTATCAGCGGACGACTATGCACAATTTTTAAAAACATTTAATCCATTTAATAGTATTGTGTCAGTTGGCCCACCCGCCTTACGTGTTGAGCAAATGCGAGCCTTAATCAAGGCTGGCATTTTGACCCTGACTGGTCCAAAAATTCAAGTGACGATTCAAGATGACCATTTCTTAGCGACTGACACTTTGGGTGGCACATACGTCGCTTCACAGTTAGTTGAGGCGCGCCTTCAAAGCATTAATGTTGCGTCAACTAATGATCATCTTGTCCAACATCTTTACCAAAAAGGATGGCTTTCAAATGAAAGCTATCAACAATCGGACGCAACCACTTATACAGTTGGCGGTGCTCGAATGAATCAAGAAACACTAACCGTTCTTGATCAAAATAAACACGAAATACCTGGGTTGTTCATTTGGGGAGTGCCAACTGAAGGTTGGTCATGGTTTACCACCTTCGCACCGCGCCCAAAAATGAATGATAAAATTTTCCGTGATGCAGAAAATATTACCAATACCATTTTCCCAGCAATTGACGCTTAGTGCTTAAACATCCTATGTTTATTTATTTAAATGAGCGTATAATTAAAATTATATTAACGGGTTTTAACCCGTTTTATTTTACGGAGGATTTCAACATGACTATCGCAAATTTCGACACGCTGTTGGCTAAATACGCTGATGTAATTACTTCTATTGGGGTCAACGTTCAACCCGGCCAAGATATTTTACTGTATGCTGACGTTGAACAACAACAATTGGCGCATCTCATTATTGATTCTGCTTATCAACGTGGCGCTAATCAAGTCATGGTTGAATGGCAAGACACCTACGTCACTAAAAATTTCTTAGCGCATGCTGACGAGGCATCAATTACTCATGTTCCCACATCGGTCACGGTCAGGGCGCAAGAATTGGTGGCCCGATCAACCTCTCGAATCAGTTTGATTTCTGCTGATCCAGATGCCCTCGGCGCAATCGACTCACAAACGGTTGCAAATTACTCAAAAGCTCAAGCTCATGCAAAAAAGCCAATCATGGAAGCCACTATGAATAATGACATCTCATGGCTCGTTGTCGCTGGAGCTGGTCAAGCTTGGGCCGAAAAAGTATTTCCAGATTTAAAAGGCGCAGATGCTGTTGACCGCCTTTGGCGTGAAATTTTTAAAATCACCCGTATTTCAGTCGATAATGACCCCGTCGCTGATTGGAAAAAACACATTGCCTTACTATCTGAAAAAGCGGCTTGGTTAAATGATAATAATTTTAAAGAGTTACGCTATACATCACCCCGAACGCAACTCACAGTCGGTTTAGCTGAGAATCATATTTGGGAAGGTGCCGATTCAAAAGATAAAGCTGGTAACTATTTCACGGCCAACATGCCAACTGAAGAGGTGTTCACGGCACCTGACTATCGCAACATTCATGGCACAGTCACTGCGACTAAACCTTTATCATATGGTGGTGTACTTATTAACGATATTCAATTAACCTTTGAAGCGGGACGCGTTGTGAAAGCCAGCGCTTCAACCGGTGAAGACGTTTTGAAGCATTTACTTGATTCAGATGATGGTGCCCGTTCGCTTGGTGAAGTATCACTCGTCCCAGATCCTTCACCAATTTCTCAATCGGGCATTATTTTCTACAATACGTTAATTGACGAGAATGCTTCCGACCATTTAGCGTTAGGTGCTGCATATCCCTTTAATTTAAAAAATGGCACCCAATTATCAGATGACGCCCGCCATGCAAAAGGCCAAAACTTATCAATTATTCACGTTGATTTCATGATGGGTTCAGCCGATATGTCGGTTGACGGCGTTCGCTACGATGGCACCATCGTCCCTGTTTTCCGTCAAGGTGACTGGGCTTAACACCATTAAATATCACAATGATACTCATTATCAGGATACTTTTGTCCTTAAGAATTAAATCGTTGAATAGTTATAACGCCTAACATATACGTTAGGCGTTTTTGTGTGTCGCTCAAATACATTGTCATACAAGTTCGAAAAATGAATGTCAATCCAAAAAAATTCGTAATTATCTTTTTTCATACTTATTTCTTTCACAAAAAAACATATTTTTCACGACATTTACTAAACATTTATACGTGAAAATAGTACTTACAATCAATCGTGTTTAATCAAAACCATAATGACTGCTAGTCAAGATTCGTCTTTGTAAGGAGGTTTGTATGCCATTCAAAATTAATTTTTTTAAATCTGTTTGGTTTTGGCTTTTATTGTTTAGCATTATTGCCTACTTCACCATAGAAGTCATTCAAACATATAATCATTGGTCATCATTATCAGATGGGACACCAAAAATATTTATCAAAATTCCATTACTGAATTTAATTTTGTAACGAAAGGACGCATTCATTTGGATAATCTTATATCGCCACTCTATGTCACCGCTGTTATCCCTGCTCATAATGAAGCCGAGGGGATTCAGGCCACCGTTTTAGCACTTAAAAAACAAGTTGATGAAGTAATCGTCATCTGTGATAACTGTACTGATAACACCCAAGAGTTGGCACAAGCAGCCGGGGCACGTGCCTATGTGACAGTCAATAATACAGCGCGTAAGGCAGGGGCATTGAATCAATGCCTTGCGTCAATATGTCGACTGGTCAATGCCAAATCATTTCTTATTTATCTGTGACGCTGACACAGTAATCGCCGACAACTGGATGGTCAATGCCAAACGCGTTTTAGCTACCGAAGAACCGCCTGATGCCATCGGATCTGTCTTTTTTGGCGGTGAGCATAATGGGTCGATGTTACAAATCTGCCAAAGCTTAGAATGGATTCGCTATACAAACCAAATTCTCCGTTCAAAAAAAGTCTTTGTCCTAACTGGGACAGCCTCATTGATTCGAGCTGAATGTTTTGAACGCATTTATGAATTACGTGGCTACTATTACAATGAACAAAGTATTACTGAAGACTTCACAATGACGTTAGATTTGAAGGAAGTCGGTACCAAAATGGTTTCTCCCTTATCTTGTAGTTGTTTAACTGAAATGATGCCCAGTTGGAAACTATTGTTCTTACAGCGTCGTCGCTGGTATCTTGGTGCACTCCAACAAATTGTGCAACGCGAATGGACGCAAGTGATGCGACCATACCTCTTTCAACAATTACTCTTATTAATCTCAGTTTTTTCTTTCATGTTGATGATTCTCTTTTCAATTTATTTAGCTTTCACCGGCGACATGATTTTTGACCTCTTTTGGGCCATGATTGGCATCATCTTTATGGCCGAAAGAATTACTACCGTTTGGACGAAAGGCTGGCATGCGCGCTTATTTGCCGCATTGATGATTCCCGAACTTATCTATTCATTTATCTTACAAATTAGTTACCTAGATGCCCTGCGTCAATTACTCATGGGATCGAAAGGGAGTTGGAACCACGTATAATTCAATCAAATGTAAAGGAGGTACACTGCCTATGTATGGTCGTGTCATTCAAGGTTCAGTTGTGAGTTTAGGTTTAATTTTTTCATGGTTATATCATTATTTAACGATTGTGACGATTATTTTTGCAATCGTTTCGCTCATTAATATTGTCAAAAGCATTCAGGTCAATCGCCACCCAGATCCAGATTGGTTATGAATTAACGATTGACACTTCGATGAAAGAAACAAAATGATTTCTTAACCATCACATCCCCGTTTGCCAACGTCATGCCAAATATTTAACGTCATAGGCGGGTACCAATTAATCTGAATTGTATCCATATCAATACTACCGCGCGAAATGTGATTCAATCCGTGATATACTGTGTCACGCCGGTAATCATTGATAATTCAAAATAAAATCACAATAATTAAATTATGTGTTGCATTGCCCCTCGATATTTGGTATGATATTATCTGTTGTTGAGTTACAACACACGGACAGTTAGCTCAGTTGGTAGAGCAACGGACTCTTAATCCGTGGGTCCAGGGTTCGAGCCCCTGACTGTCCACTGCAGAAAAGGCATCTGATAAATCAGATGCCTTTTTTATTTTGCATATTCAATTAAAAATCATGAAATGTTTTCTTGAAATTACGATACCAGCTTGGTAAAACAACAATCGCCGTGATAATCAAATAACCCCATTGCAAACCTACTAGAATTAACGCCTCCAAATCCGTTGGTAATGGTGATACGATGACACATCCGACAAGCGCAATTAATAAATAACCCAAGCCCCAAAAAGCGACACGACTCATTAATGACCGTTGACTTTTGGGAATTTTCAAAAAATAACGATAAGCATGTAGTCCTTGCACCAACAGAGTCACACCAACATAAATTAATTGTCCGATATATGTGACCGATATAATTGTTCCTGACCTACCGTGCATGATAATACCACTCACCAAACCAAATAAAACAGGTACGATCGCTGCTCCGCTCACCCAGAATCCAAATTGACGCGTCATTAAGCCTTGATAAATAACATACAGTGTCGCTCCAATCACATAAATCATTTGCACGCTGAAACTCACATCAAACCAATTAATTGGTTTTGCATACTGCACATTTGAAAAACTAATCACCGTTGAGACCAACGAGATTACCACTAAACTTAGACCTAAAAAAAGCGCATAGCCAAGTTGCCAATTCAGGCTTGTTTTTTGTTGTTTATTTTTTTGAACTATCATTATTTATGTCCTTTCCCAACACCAGCCCAACTTGCACCGACGCCTGTCCCATTGTAATCACATGACCAGCCTCCATAGAAAGCGTTAGGAATATTACCTAATTCTGTATATCGAACACAATGTGCTTTATCCCAATTATCGGGAGCTTTAGGTATATTAACCGTAGATGATTGAGTATCCCAACTATCGTTACAATAATAATCTACAAAATTAGCACTTTTCCCATTTATGTTGTAACAAATAACCGTTCCAAATCCTACATCTGTCGTTACGTTTAACGCCTGAATCGTATTTTCCCACATTTTCTTATACGCTAGAGAAGACTGAAAATCATTATCATTAAATGCTGGCAACATAGTTATTATTGTCCTAAGGACCGCATTACTCATTACACTATTTCTCATTTGTCGCCATTTTGACACTGACTCTTCATATCCATATGCATCTGCATGATTAGCCGTTCCATGTCCAGGGGCAACCCATGGATTGTTAATCGGCTTCTGCCCATAAATTGAATTTGTTTGATTATCTTTTACATCTCTAATTGCATCCAACCATACTATACCCGTCATCTTCCCACTGACCATTTTCATACTTATACGCAATTGTATGATTTGGCAAAACGACTTTTATAGGTTCACCATCAGCTGTCCTAGCTTGTTTACTATCTTCAACTCGTGTGACAATTGAATCACACGCTACTTTATATGTATCTGATTCTTCATGGTATTGGGGATTGACCGCGTCCAATCCTGAAAACCGATGATAATAATTGCTGTTCTCATTAGCGATTGCCAAATGTCCATTAAAGCCTAAACTAAGAATTATCATTCCCAATATTACTAAAACTTCACGTAAAAATTTCATGCATAATCCTCCTTTGTCTTGTGATAGTACCACAATTAATTATGAAATTCTCTCACTTCATTTTATCTTCGTTTTTTATTCATCAAACAAACACATAGTACTAGTCGGCATTCATTTAAATTGACTCATTCCGATAAATCGGACAGCACAGCTATCTAGTCCCGGATAGTTAATGGTCGCTTGTTATCTGCAGCACCTTTTTTTAATATTTTTTGACAAATTAAAACAACACACTTCGATTAAAGTGTGTTGTTTTTCAATGACTCAACGATTTGGATTTCATGTGACGTGATAAGAAGTAACCAGCTTCCCGATCGTGTATTCGTATCACTTGGAGGGCTTTTAAATCACGCGATACTGTGGCTAACGTCACATGATATCCTTGCATTTTTAATTGCGTTAATAAACAACGTTGATTAACAATGCGCACAGAATCAATAATTGTTAAAATCGCTTGACGTCGTTCGTATTTTTTCTGTAACATCACATCCCGCAATCAAGCAACGATATGCGTACCAGCATGTTCAGCCATTAATGCTTCGATATTGTCCAAACCTGTAACTACTGCTTCCTTGCCAGTTGCATTGACAAAATCCATGGCCGCAATCACCTTTGGTAACATTGAGCCTTTGGCAAATTGATTTTCCTGGACATACTGTTGCATCTCTGCGACTGTGACCGTGGTCAATTTCTTTTCCGTTGCTTGTCCGAAATTAATCGCAATATTATCAACTGCTGTCAAGATAATCAACTGATCAGCTTGAATCAATTCAGCAATTTTTTCCGACGTAAAGTCTTTATCAATCACCGCTTCGCTACCAATATACACACCATCTTTTTGAATAACTGGTACACCGCCACCCCCACCAGCAATTAAAATGGTATTGTCATCAACCAATTTCTCGATTTCTTGACTTTCCAAAATATTAATTGGTTTAGGTGATGCAACGACCCGACGATATCCCCGACCAGCATCTTCAGCCAAAGTCCATGTTGGATTGGCCGCTTTAATTTGCTCTGCTTCCGCATGATTGTAAAATGGGCCAATTGGTTTCGTTGGATTACTAAAAGCTGGGTCCGCAGGATCAACTTCAGTTCGCGTCATAATCGTTGCTACACGTTTATCAGTCAACCCTAATTGATTCAATTCTTTGTTCAAAGCATTTGATAGCCATAACCCAATTTCCCCTTGAGTCATAGAACCAACTGTATCCAATGGCATTGCTGGATTTTTATTACTTGAACCAGCTTCTTGTTGCAACAATAAGTTGCCAACTTGTGGCCCATTACCATGTGTAACAACCAGTTGATAACCAGCTTGAACAAATTTAACTAATTGTTGTGCTGTTTTTTCGAGTGCCTTTGCTTGTCCAGCTGCGGTTGGATCATCCGTTAAAATCGCATTTCCACCTAAGGCAACCACAATTCTTTTCATGATTTTTTTCTCCCCTTAAATTGTAATAACACCAGTCACCAACGCAACAATGGCTGAAATTGCAGCCAATATCATCACTGCTGACAGTACCTTTTCAAAGCGCGATATTTGGTAGCCATAGTCATGTCGTGCACGATAGTAGAAGACTAATCCAATCGCATAAATAACCATACTTAACCAAAGGTAAGTGAGACCAGCCAATACCACTGCCATTACTTGGAAAGCCAATGCGATAAAGCCAGCGATAATCCAAGCAACATTTTTCTCTTGGATTCCAAGCTTTAACTGATATGCCCCAACTAATACGTAACAAACAACAATGGCTGAAGTACATAATGAGTAGGCGAATGTGTAGGCTTGATCAGTAAAGAGAATCGAAATCAAGAAAATCTGAATAAAGATTTGCGTTAACCACAATGAATGTGATGGGGCATTGTTTTTATTCATATAACCAAACCACTCAGGTAAAATCTTTTGTTTTGTCATCAGACTTGTCGCTTCAGAAGGCAAAATTGTCCAGCTGAGCCAAGCGCCAAAAATCGTGATAATCATGCCGATACTAATGACTGCTCCCCCAATCGTACCAGTCATTGATTCGAACAAATATAGAATGGCTGGGCTCTTGATTTTAACCAATTCAGCCTGTGATAAATACCCATAAGGTAACATTGTCAAGAAGACGTAGATGAATAGTAGCGTCAGCAAACCAACGATTGTCGCTTTTCCAGCATCTGACTTTTTCTTAGCACGTGCCGCAACCATTGATGCGCCTTCAATTCCAACGAAGACCCACATCATGGCCATTAAGCAGCCTTTCATTTGTGATACAAATCCATCAAAAGTTAGATGACTGTATGAGAACATGCCTGCCGTATTCACTGAAAAATTTTCCCAGAAATGGGCCGTAAAGATCCCAACCTTAAAGCTGATCGCTGCCATTAAAGCAAACGCTGCCAATGGTACCAATTTACAGACGGTGACAATGGCATTAATTGCCGCTGCAGATTCAACCCCTTGGACAACAAACCAAGTCAGCAACCATGAAAGAATAGATGCCACAAATACTGCGCCTAAACTATTCCCCGAGTGAAATGATGGCACAAAATATCCTACGGCCGACATCATCATCGTTGCAAAAGCGATATTACCTAGCCAAGCTGATAACCAATACCCCCAACCAGAAACAAAGCCCGTAAAATCGCCGAATCCAGCTCGTGCATAGTCAGATACACCTTCTAATTCTGGCTTATTTAACACCAAATTTTTTAGTGAAATGGCTAAAGCCATGATTCCCACTGCCGTAATGCCCCATGTAATCAAAGTGACCCCGGGTGTTGCAGCTCGTGCTAACGTCGTTGGTAGGTCAAAGATACCTGCACCAATGGCACTACTAATGACCATTGCAATTAGCGCGAATAGTGAAATACCCTTATTCTGTTTTGCATCTGCCATCATCCATTACCCCTAGCTTTCTAGTTCTGGGATAGCTGGAATAAAGAGATTACCTAATGTTGCTGCCATAATCGCTTTAATAGAATGCATCCGGTTCTCAGCTTCATCCCACTGACGTGCATACTGGCTACGGAAGACTTCGTCCGTGACTTCCATCTCAGTCAAACCATACTTCTCTTTGATTTCAGTCCCATACTTGGTATTAGTATCATGGAAGGCAGGCAAGCAGTGCATGAAAATCAATTGATCATCTGGCGTACCAGTGGCCTTCAGCATATCCATTGTGACCCGGTATGGTGTCAATAAATTAACCCGCTCTTCCCAATTCGTCTCACCCATTGATACCCAAACATCGGTATAAATCACATTTGAACCTTTAACGCCAGTCTTGATATCATCAGTAATCAGCATCTTAGCACCGCTTTGATCGGCAAACTTTTGTGCAATTGCCACGATTTCTGGTGCTGGGTGAAGTGCCTTAGGTGCAACAATATGGATATTTACTCCTAACATTGACCCAGTGACAAGCAATGAGTTGGCCATATTGTTTCGACCGTCACCAACGAACGTTAATGTCAGCCCCTTCAAATGACCAAAGTTCTCTTTAATCGTCATGAAGTCGGCAATCATTTGTGTTGGGTGCCACTCATCTGTTAAGCCATTCCAAACTGGCACACCTGAATGCTCAGCCAATCCTGCAACAACTTCTTGTGAGAAACCACGGAATTCAATCCCATCAAACATACTTCCCAAAACAATAGCCGTATCTTCAACGGATTCCTTCTTCCCTAACTGAATATCATTCGCCCCAAGATACTCAGGGTGAGCCCCTAAGTCAATCGCTGCAGTTGTGAAAGCTGAGCGTGTCCGTGTTGATGTCTTCTCGAACAACAAGGCAATATTCTTACCCTCTAGGTAGTGATGTGGAATACCACGCTTCTTTAACGCCTTCAAATGCAACCCAAAATCAACAAAATATTGAATCTCTGCTGGTGTAAAGTCTTTTTCAGCCAAAAGCGAACGCCCTTGAAGGACTGAATTTGTCTTTGTTTCAACCATGATTTTTCTCCCCATAATTCCTGATTTAAATTTAGTTTAGATTCTCACGCCATAGTGGTTGACTCATGCAACGTGGACCACCACGACCGCGTGACAATTCACTTGAAATAACCTCATGAACCAAAATGCCATGCTCACGCAACATCTGATTTGACACGTAATTTCGGTTATAAGTGACAACTTCACCTGGTGCAATCGTCAATGTGTTTGAGCCATCATTCCATTGCTCACGTGGTGCAACAATTGCGTCACTATTACCTGTGAAAATCAAATCTAGTTCTGACAAGTGCAAAACATCTTTAATCACCTTTTCAAGGTTATTGTAATGTTGCAAGTTAATGGCCCCTTGATCACCTGGCGTCAAAACAAAGATGTTCATCTTACCTTCTTCGTCCATAATGCCCGGGAATACGGTAAACTGGTCACGGTTAACCATTGTAAAGACAGTGTCCAAATGCATCATGGCATGGTTATGTGGAATTTCAATAGCCACAACTGTATCAAATTGACTATTTGGATTGTTGAACAATTCACGGGCCAATCCTTCAATTGACTTTGAAGATGTCCGTTGTGACACACCAATAGCCAAAACATGATCGTTCAAGATCAACTCATCCCCACCTTCAATTCGAGTATTGAAGTTACGATTACGCCAAATATCAACCTTATCTGCAAAACGTGGATGATATTTCATAATGTATTCAGTAAATAGTGATTCAGGCTGGCGTGCTTTAAATGTCATATGGTTAATCGTCATACCACTGCCCATTGACGCCTGTGGATCACGTGTGAAGTACGCATTTGGCAATGGATCCAAAAGGAATGGATTTGCCGCATCACGACCTGCTAAATCATGCAATGAATCATTCTTAAATGGGAATTCCGTTCGACGAACACCAGCATATAACTTAGCAACCATGTCTTTGACATCCATACCCATCAAGTACTCTTTCAAAGCATCATGGGTTGAACCTAGGCCGTAGCCTTCTTCGTCCAAAAATGTCTCAATGAATTGGTTGCGAATATCGCCTGAAATTGATAAGGCATCAGTTGCTAAATCATCGACGTATAACACCTCAGCGCCGTTCTCACGCAAAACATTGGCAAAATAGTCATGTTCTTTTTGCGCGATCTCCAAGAATGGAATGTCATCGAATAATAGACGTTCCATTGTATCGGGCGTGATGTTTTCAACTTCAGCCCCTGGACGCTTCAACAAAACTGTTTCTAACTTCCCAATTTCTGAGTTAACTTGAATTGCTTTGTCAGTCATAATTAAGCTCCTTAGTATAAATAAATTTGATTGTGCAGAAGTCAACAACTTCTTGACACTTTATATAATAAAGCGCTTACATTTGATATAATATAGACATAGTTACAACGTTTATTGTGAATTTGCACAATGAATTTCAATCACTTTTTATGTTATATCTGGGGAGAAACATGAATATTTCAAAAAAAGCAGCCCAAGAGCTGCTGAGTCAAAACTTTTACAACCAAGATCTGCGTTTATCGATTTTAGATACCAATGGGGTGGTATTAGCGACTAACACTGATCAGTCAGCAATTGCTGATGCCGAACAACGACTTGTTCATCTCAGGCATCAACTAGAATCAAATCCAGCGCATAGCATCGAAATCACTGATGATCAGGGCGACATTTTTCATTTTTCCAAACTTTATCAGGAAACCAGTGTAATTGGTTATTTTTTAATTCACGGACCTAAACCACTCGTTCGATCACAGAGCAAACTCATCTTGACCATCGTCACCATGTTTTTAAATAGTAACTTTAAATTTCATTCCTCTGTGCCACTAACAGATCGGGAACGTTTGGATACATTTTTGCGCGAATTAATTTCGGCGGATGGTAAAATCAATCCTTATTTAACTAGTGAAGCCAAATATTTCAAACTCAATATCAATCACCCACTTTATATGGCCGCCATCTATTCCGACACGCCCTTTACTGACGATGACCCACTATACAATCTACGTAATCGTATCAACGGGCGAAATACATTGCTCACGCCAAAGATTTTACTCATTATTTTCGAATCAAAAACGGCAATTGAATATATTAAGCAATGGTGCCAACCAACAACCCGGGTTGGAATTTCAACAAAAACCAAAAATCTCAATACCGCATACCATGAAGCGATTAAAACAGCACTGTTAACAGAATGGCTCAAACCAGAAAAAGCGCCTTGTCAAAACATTGCTCAATTTGATGAATTGAAAAGTTTTATGCCAATTGTTGATGCCAAAATTAATGTTCAAAACATCATTGACACCATTGCTCATTTTGATACCACTGTCGAAAATCACGAACTTTTGGAAACATTTTGGACTTTCTTTCAAAATAACGGTCGCATAAAAGCAACGGCTGATGAATTACACATTCACCGAAATACACTCAGTTTCCGGCTAGATACACTAAGTGAAATTTGCGATTTAGATTTACATAGCTATGAACAACGGACGCTCATGTATATCGCAATGGTCAAATACAAAACATATGCTTTACAATCTTCAATCGACATTGCCGATGACTTATTAACTCATACATTAAAATAATAAAATAAAAAAGAACTCTCAATTCATCATGCCTTTCAAGTCACTTTCACTTTTCTCGTAACAATGTTTGATTCAATTTATCAAGCCATTCACTTTGGCTCGGCCAAAGTTCATTCAAAATGGCGGTAATAATCGTCCCAATCATTGCGATTGTTGCGACTAAATTAAGCCAAATCATCAAAATGACAACTGATCCAATCGCCTGATAAAACGAATATGATTTCCCAGCAAATTTAACATAAATCCCAAAACCTTTAGCTAATGCTAAGATACCCGCCAGTTGAAATAACGTACCAACCACGACCCAGACAAAACGCGGCTTACGCGCCGGAATTAGAAAGTTAAATAATGATAGACCTGCCATCAATCCAACCGCAACAACTAGGGTCTTTGCAGAGTCTAACTGGACGATTAAATCATGGCTCAATGGTAATGCTTCTAAGATATTCCCACCGATTGAAGCCACAATGAAAAGTACGCCCATCAAACCCAGTAAAAAAATCATCCAAACTAATGAAATGGCCCGACCAAGTAACGAGTTCGTACTCACCTTAACATCATAAATGGCATTTTGAGCTTGCCGAATGATTGCAATCACCTTTGATAATGACCACAACGTGACAATAATTGAAATCGACAATGTCCCAACACCTGGATGATGTAAAATCGATTCAATCATTGGCATAATCGTTTTATTAATTGTAGCTGGTAAAGCTGAGTCAAGATAAGTCATCACAGTCTTAGTTGTCAACCCAACTAAAGGCAGCAAGGCTGCTAATAACATAATGGCTGGAAACAACGCTAAGAGTGCGTAATAAGCAATAGTTGCTGATGTATCGCCTAAATTTATCCGACGAAAAGTCGATAGAACGACTTGTACGTAGCTATTCGCCAAAATTTTTGCAATCCTTTTTTTCATACCCAATTCCTCAATTACTTCTCTTAAATCCACTCACACTAACATTAAAAAAAGAATGTCAGTGGACATTCCTTATCCTTTTACATATGCAAAAGACCTGCTACGCCTAAGACGGCAACAATTATTCCAACGATAATGCGATACCATCCAAACGCTTTAAAGTCATTGTTTTTAATGTAATTCATCATAAATTTAATTGCAAACCAAGCAACAATCCATGACACAATAAACCCGATTGCAAGCGTCACACTCTGCATACCAGAGAACGCCCCACCTTTATGCAGGTAACTACCAACTTTCAAAAGGGCAACCCCAAACATCACAGGGATACTTAAGAAAAATGAAAACTCTGCTGCTGCAACCCGTGAAACACCTAAGAACATCGCCCCCAAGATTGTCGCACCTGAACGTGATGTGCCTGGCACAATTGATAAAACCTGAATGAATCCAATGGCCAACGCTAATTTGTATGACATGCGATTAAGATCATTTAACCAAGGGTTCACATCCTCACGTGCATTATATTTTTCCAACACAATGAAGAGGATACCATACAAAATCAATGCCGTTGCCACAACGGCTGGGTTCAAGAAATGGGCATCCATGAAGTCATTTAACAATAATCCAATCACAGCTGCAGGCAAGACAGCAACAATCACTTTAGACCATAAACGCCATGTTTGTCGACGCTCAATTTCATTTTTGCGTGGTGAAAACGGATTTAATTTATGAAAATAAAGTTGAATCACGGCCATAATTGCACCCAATTGAATGACATAATCAAACATACTAGTGAAGGCTTTCGTCCAGACACTACCACTTGGAATATTCATCAACGACTCAGCAATAATGATGTGCCCTGTTGATGAGACCGGCAAAAATTCTGTTAACCCTTCAACGATACCGATAATAATTGATTTAATAATTTCAAGCATAATTTTCTCTTTTCAATAGTTTCGATACGTTTAAGTCTTACAAAAATGGTTAAGAATGTCAATTAACTAATGATAGACTTCAGTTTTATTTAAAACGTCAAGCCTGTATTAAACGAATGACAGACAACAAAATCCCCTAACCGCTACTATTTAATTCACTGTGATATTACCATCATAGGTCGCAAACATGATCCGGTTTTCAGCGTTCACTTGATTATCATATGATTGTTGCATGGTCTGACCTTTAAATTTAATCTGACCAGAATTTTGAATCTGTAAACGATAGCCTTCTTCATTCAACCCGGTTGTTTCAACATTGCCATTCTTAGTAAAGAAAACATTTGACCCCAGTAGCGTTGAACTCTCAAGCGTATAATCACCCGTTCCAGTTTGAGCCAAAACATTATTTGCCTTAACATTTCGCAATGTTGTGTTCCCATTGTCAACACTGATAACCGGTTTTCCTAAGTTAGTATTGGTCGCTGTAATGTCTGCCATTGACGCATGGAGCCGTGCTGTTGCTGTTTTCGATTGATTGACATAAATAGCACCATATTGCGTTGAGAGATTTAACTGCTCAGACTGGCTCTGATCGTCGACGATTACCCCTTCACGATTAGTTACCTTCAGTTGCGTTGCTGTAACCTGATGTGTTGTAACCCGACCATAGCGCGTACTAATGTTCATTCTTTGACCTGCAAAACGCTTTAGGGTAATATCGCCAGAATCTACATTGACCATCACCTGACTCATAGTCGCTTTTGCAGGTACTTTAATTGCAATACGGTCCATTTCTTGATTAGCTTTTGTAAAATTAGGTACATGACTGTGTACATCATGATAAGCAATCGTTAATTGATTCCCAACTTGCTTAATTTTTAGCCCATCTGAGTTCGAAACTTGCCCAATAATTGAATACCCGCTGGTTAATTGATTATCTCTAATCAACGTCACTTGTAAGGTGTCACCCTCAATTTTGATGTTTTTAAAGGCTTGAACATGCTTATTCAGCGTCTCATTTTGAGGAATAACAAAATGACCACTCTGCCAAACAATCCGATTTTCGCCGCCATTAATTGACCCAATACCGCACATAATCAATCCAACAACCATAATGATAATGCCGAGAAATACCGCTCGGAAAATTTTAGTCATGTTGAACCTCCTTTAATTGATGCTCATTAGAAAATCGGCGGCCAACCGATTTTGTATACATCATTAGAAGATTCATCAAACCGTGTAGCAATGCTATCATCACTGGCCAGGCAATAAACTGAAGACCAATAAGTGCAACGCCAATGCCCCCTTGGAATAAACTAACTGACCAGTCTTGACGCAAAACCCAAAGACCAGCAATAATTTGATAAATCCCCATCCCTAAGCTCAATAAGACGATAACTGCTAAAATAGCCATAATAACTGCCATACCAAATAAAATAGCAAAAATAATCAACATCGCTGGGTACCACGCAATATTAGGTGCCAATGATACCACGACCAATCCTAATAAATTCAATTGGCGCTGTAAGCGACGTCGATTTCTTTTAATAAAGCTCTCTCCGGCAACTGGTACAGCATTTTCAGCAATTAAATCTGCATCGATCGAGTAATCAATCAATGCCCGCCTAGCTAGTTGCTTTGGTGTCCCAAGTGCTTGAATTAATTTTTCACCACTCAATTCATTTTTATCCGCATATTGTCGATAATTTTCAATGATTATTTGTCGTTCTGATGCTGGTAATTGTTCTAAATGTCCTGCCAATTGCGAAAAATAAATATTACTCTTCACCCTACTTACCCCCATAGCTTCGCTAGTCATATCTTTATATCATACACTATTCTTAAATTTGCCGTAGCATCGACCATTTTTCTCAATAAAAAAGGCCTAGTTGCACCATTCCCAACTAAGTCTTAATATCGATTAATTATCATCACTTGATGACGTTTCAGTGGCTGCTTCCGTTGCTGCAGAAGGTAAACCTAATGAAACGATTGTTGCTTGTGATACGTCACCAGCATATAATGGGCCAGACTTTTCTTGTGACAAACCTAATGATGAACGTAATACATTCGTCACACGTTGCTGTTCACTCTTAGTCACGTGCTCATATGAAACACCGCCGATCATGTAACCACCACCTTGCGCATGGTCAGTGACAATTTTATTGGCCGCAGAGATATATTTTTGAACGATCATCATCATATCATCATACGTCAAATCGGTCCGCGCATTCTTTGATAATGTATCTAAGAATGACTGGTTAACTAATTTCATTGGTGATTGCTTTGCCTTGTTCATAATACCTTGCAAAACTAGACGTTGGCGCTGTGTCCGACCATAATCACCTTGCGGATCATCATATCGCATGCGAGAAAAGGCTAACGCAGCCGCCCCATCCATCTTATTGCTATACGTATAATTTGTATTAGTTGCCCCTTTTGAAATACCAACTCGTGTTGAGCCTTCGGTGAAACTATACAAATCACCAGCTTCGCTAAAGCCATAATTCAAGCCTGAGTCAGCATGGGCAGTTAATGGATTGTACTTAAACGTCAATGGCGACTTAACCTCAATCCCACCGACTTCATTAACGACGTCTTCCATGCCGCGCATATTAACCATGGCATAAAAATCAATCGGCACATTCAACCAAGTTTGAATCGTTTTAATTGTCGCTGCCTCTTTACCAAATTCATAAGCCGCATTCATTTTTTGCGGGAATTCTTCTTCATAACCAACTGGCGCAATAACCGTATCACGCGGAATTGACATTAATGTTGTCTTCTTCTTAGCTGGATTCACAGTCATCAGCATTAGCGAGTCTGTCCGACCTGCATCTTCACGACCCAATTCACCAGTGTCCGTTCCCAATAATAGAACCGTAAACGGTTTCCCTGATTTCAAAACAGATGATACATTTCGTGCTTTTTTAACACCTGAGCTTTTAAATGTTTTATCAACTGCATTATGCACGCGTTCAAAAGTATTAGCTGCATACACGCCGGTAATAACACCTAGCACACCAATGATAGCCATCACAATTTTGAAACCACGATGCTTCTTTTTCTTTCTATTTAATTGCCGATCATTGCGCGATGAACGCGACCGTGACGGTAAATTAGGTTCTACTTGTGGTTCATTATCCATCTGTAATTGCTCCTCAACGGGTCTAAATCTGTACTATAACTTATTCTAGTTTACTAGAGATTTATGAAATAACCAGTTATTTCAGTTTGTTTTAAATGATACTAACGTTAACTTAAAAATTACTTATAAAACATGACGTATTGTTAATAAAAAAACTTGTGATACTTCACAAGTCATTGATTCAACACAAATTTAAACTGCAACCGGTGCCTTAATCGACTTTGCAGGGTGGTAATTTTCAACCTTAATATCTGTCATTTCATATTCAAAAATTGATTTAACCGCTGGGTTCAGCGCCAAATTTGGCAGCTCACCCATTTCACGTGATAGTTGTTCTTTCACTTGGTCCACATGATTTGAATAAATATGTGCATCCCCAAATGTATGAATAAATTCACCCACTTCAAGCCCAGTTTGGGCAGCGACCATACTGAGTAATAACGCATAAGATGCAATATTGAAAGGTACACCTAAGAAGATATCAGCCGAGCGTTGATATAACTGTAAGCTTAATTTACCTTGATTAACATAGAATTGAAATAAGGTGTGGCACGGTGGTAACGCCTGCATGGGAACCGCTTCGGGATTCCATGCTGAAACAATCAAACGCCGTGAATCTGGGTTGACTTTAATTTGCTCAACCACGTCTTGGATTTGATCAATAAATCCACCTTGCACCTTCTGCCAATGACGCCATTGTGCACCATAAACAACGCCCAAATCACCAAAACGATCAGCAAAATCATCATCGGATAAAATACGATCACAAAAAATTTGGTGTTGTTCATCATAAATCAGTTTAAAATCAGCGTCTGTCGTTGATCGTCGCCCAAAGTCAGTCATATCGGGACCAGCGTACGCGTCTGAATTGACCCAATTTTTAAATGCCCACTCATCCCAAATGTGATTATTATTTTCCAAAAGGAAACGAATATTAGTATCACCTTTTAAAAACCACAAAAGTTCACTCTTAATTAATCCAAAAGCGACCCGTTTCGTCGTCAATAACGGAAAGCCTTCACTTAAATCATAACGCTGTTGGCGCCCAAAGACTGAAAAGGTCCCGGTACCAGTCCGATCACCTTTGTATTCGCCATTTTCCAAAACATCACGTGCAAAATCGAGATATGCTTGCTCATTTTTACTCATCTATAGCCTCTTTCAATCTATTAATTCGTTTACAATTAGCTTGATTCTATTGTTCAAGGTAGGTCTCAAAATGTAAACTTGATAGTGTTTTTTGAGTTAGCGTCACCTTGTTTAGTGCGACGTTTTTTTGTTCAATTAACGACATTGCAAACGCATCATTATTATAATTTCGCAAATAATTAATTTTCTTAATGCCCGCTTGTAATAAAAATTTTGTGCAGTGGACACATGGAAAATCAGTCACATAGATTTCAGCATCATCTGCTGCGATTCCCATCTTAGCTAACTGTAAAAGCGCATTTTGTTCAGCATGGACGGCTCGAATACAATGCCCATCCACAATATAATCACCCACTTCGGTACAATGTGGTGTCCCCACCACAGAGCCGTTATACCCACTGGCAATAATGCGTCCATCTTTTACAATCGCTGCGCCTACATGCAGGCGCGTACAGGTACTGCGTGATGCTAGCATGACTGCCTGCATCATGAAATACTCAGGCCAAGCAATACGTTCTTCAGCCATTACTATGTCACTTCCGTTCTCATTCAATTTATTAAATGTCTATATCATAGCAAATATTGCGCGTCTTTAATAGCAAATTAGTTTTGGAATGCTACATCATATGTGTCATTTCATAAAAATTATAATTTTCATGATTATTAATAATACTTACAAAATGAATGAAATAGAATTATCAATGTCTCCCCATTATTTTTTAATATTCCTTGATAGAATCCGCATTAACATTGAAATTTTATTGCAAAATAGTTGATTTTAATTATTAAATATTGTATAATTATTTATGTTATTGAGTGCAATTATGCACTAAAATGATAAACGTCTTTATTACTAAGTTTTGGACGTTCCCGGTGAAGACATATCTTCACATGAAAGGAAGTACAATATGCCAACAGTATTAGCAGAGATTAAAGAAAAATTGGATGCACACATCGGTGATGTTGTCACTTTGACGACGCACGAAAGTCGCCATCGTAACATTGAACATCAAGCTGTTGTTCGCGAAACATTCCACTCAGTCTTCGTTTTAGACTTGAAGCGAGATGGTGATCAATTCGATCGCGCGTCATACAGTTATACCGATGTCTTAACAAATAACATTGAATTAGCATTCTAAACGCCTATCACAGCTGTGTATAGACTTAAACCCATCCTTTACAAATAAGGCTGGGTTTTCTTTTACAAAAAAAGCACTTAGCAATCACTACTAAGCACTTTCATTTATTATTAATCAGTAGTTGTGTCTGCTTCATATTCATCGATATTGGCATGAATATCTTCTTCATTTAATTCGATGACCTCAAAAGCATTAATATACGCATCTTTATAATCTTGTGGAATAATCTTAAAGTTAGCGACGATAATTTCTTGACCGACCGTAACATCTGGATCCTCATCCAAAATGTAGCCTGTCAGCGTCACCATTTCAGAATCTTCAAAGGCTTTAATTTCAGTCTTGAAATAACGCTCAAAATCAAACAACGTTAATTTTCCACTGACATTATAATGCATTCGACCTTCATCGTCAGTACCAGTCTTTTCAATCAAATCATCCGCAACGTCATCAATTTCATCACGTACTGTTCCGAATAACTCTTCATAAATGTCTTTATCAGTCACAATACCTGATGTACCACCATATTCATCCTTAACAACAACAATCGGTGCACGATGCCCAATCATTTCTTCTAATATATCTTGAATATCTTGGTTCTCTGACACATTTGGAATATTACGTAAAATGACTCGAACTGATGCATCCGCATTAATTCGGCTTTGACGAATCAAATCATAATTGAATACGTAACCTAAAATTTTATCTTTATCATTATTCGCAACAACTGGAATACGTGAGAACTTATTCTCTAGGTACAATGACAATGCATCCCCAATCGTGGCAGTCACGTCAATCACCGTCAATTGTGTGCGATCAATCATAATGTCTGCTGCGACTTTGTCGTTCATCTCAAAGGCACGCTTCATGAAAGCAACATCTTCTTCGTCTAACTCACCAGCTTGGGCTGCATCTTGAGATAATGATAGAATTTCATTTTGTGAGTAAATATCTTCATCAGGATGAGCATTAAACCCAATTAGCTTCGTCACACCAGCTGCAGTCCGGTCAAATACGAAAATGAGTGGATACAACACGATATGGAAGAATCGAACTGGTCGCACAATAAACAATAGCACATTAATTGGGCGATCAATCGCAATATTTTTCGGTACCAAATCTGTGAAAACTGCATGAATAAATGTAAATATCAGAATAGCTGCCACTGATGCAATTGGTCGTGCAAGGTCTTTGGGCAACACATCAGTGCTCAAAATCAAGGTTGCAATGAATTCTTCACCAATCCACCCAAGAATCAGACTCGTTAAAGTGATTCCAACTTGAGCAGTAGACAAATACTCAGTTAAATGCTCGGTCATGTGTAAAGCACCGTCTAAATTACGTGATGATTTACCACGGGCTTCAACCAGTGCCCGCAAAGCACTAGGTCGAACTTTGACCAATGAGTACTCTGTTAGTGTGAACAACACAGCCAACAACAAAATAGCAACAATTGCAATAATATTATAGATAATGGACGCAGAATCCATAGGATAAATTACCTCTTTCAAATTTAATTTTAATCACATTTAGACATTCATTATACTGGATAAACGTACTATATACAAGTAACAGGCATTAAACTCAGGTTCATCTTAAATCGATATTATCGTTGTTCGTCAGCAATAAATTATCTCACTAGTAATACGCTTTTTTCTAAATCTTTTTTACGCATTAATGCCAACCGTCATCAATGCATTATGGAGTTCAATAAACTGCTCTAATGTCAACTTCTCAGCACGAATCTTAGGATCAATTTGGACCATCTCGAGTGCATCCATTAATTTATTGGTCACAACGGCATTTTTGCCAAAAGCAGTGATGAGATTGTTCCATAATGTCTTTCTCCGCATTGCAAAACCAATTTTGAACAATTCAAACAACTTCTTCTCATCACGAGGTAGGGTAGTCAATGGTTCACGCGGCGTCAGGACAACGATTGCTGAGTCCACATTAGGATTTGGAATAAACGATGTGCGTGAAACGGTAAATGCCACATGCGCTTGCATCCGGTATTGCACAGCTAACGATAGGGCACCATAAGCTTTAGTACCTGGTTGCGCCGACAAACGATCTGCAACTTCTTTTTGCATCATGACCACAATTGATGCAAAATCAATTCCTGATTCCAAAACCTGCATCAAGATTGGGGTTGTTATATAGTAAGGTAAATTAGCGACCAGCTTTAATGGTGCCATTTGATCTGAAAAATACTGTGCCAACGCTTCGTTCAAATCAACTTTTAGGATATCTTTGTTGACCACAGTCACATTGTCGTATGGTGCTAGGGTATCATCTAACACTTCAATTAATCGACCGTCGATTTCAAATGCCAGCACTTGTTTTGCCGCACGTGCAAGTTGTTCTGTCAGCGCCCCAATTCCAGGGCCAATCTCAATCACGTTATCTGTCGATGATACCTCACCAGCAGCAACAATCTGATGCAGAATATTCATATCGGTCAGAAAATTCTGTCCAAGTGATTTCTTTGTATTAATGCCATATTGATTCATAATGGCTTGCGTCCGCAAAGGTGTCGCAATATCTGGATAATCTGCCAATTCTTTAAAGCCTCCGCGCTTTTATCTTATCTATATCTGTTGTAACCAATTAAAATCATTACATCACGCCACTAAGTTCACTTATCGATACTGATCAATTGCTTCATTAAGTTGCTGCATACTAATGCCAAACATGTGCAAACGATTGAGTAATTGCTTACCATTAACATAACCTAGACCTAAAGTTTCCGCAATAAATTGTCTCTTGCCAGCCGCACCTTGACCACCAGTCAAGCCTAAATGATTTAAATCAATCGCCGTGATATCCGATACAGTCAATTGTTCAGTCGCCTTGGTTGCTTGACTTAATGCCATCTGAATGGTTTCAACACTTGCGTATTCAATACCCAAACTGTGGTGCTTAATCTGTGCACCAGCTTCATCATGCGTTAAAAATGCATGTGATGCATTAGGAACCAACCGTTCAAGTATTTTCCGTAGCCGTTCACCATTATAATCTGGGTCTGTGAAAATAATAATGCCTCGTGTTTGCGCTGCATGTTGGATGGCTTGTTGCGTTCTTTTTGATAAAGCGGATCCATTCGTTTCAATCGTATCCGCGACAACTGCCAATTTTATTTTTTCAGTATCGGCTTTCCCTTCGACAACGATGACCTCATTGATTTTCATGAATTAATTTTCCATAAACGATGCGCATTTTCTGTCGTCAACTGTGCCAACTCATTATAGGTCATGCCAAGTTGCTCAGCAATATTCTTAATGGTATCAAAAACATACATCGGTTCATTTTGTTTTCCGCGATGTGGCGTCGGTGCCAAATAAGGTGCATCTGTTTCAACTAATAATCGATCATGTGGCACAACTTGCACCGCTGATTTTACCTCATGCGCATTTTTAAACGTGGCAATTCCAGAAAATGAGATGTAGAGCCCCAAATCTAAGAAGCGTTTTGCTTCCTCAGCATCCCCTGTAAACGAATGCATGACACCGCCAAATGAAGCAACGTCACTGTCTTTCAAGACTTCATAAACATCATCAAATGCATCGCGGGCATGAATAGTCACCGGCAAATTGAATTCCTTAGCTAGCGCTAATTGTTGCTTAAAAGCTGCAATTTGTTCATCATGCGTCGGATTTTCTTCCCAATAATAATCTAAGCCCATTTCACCAATACCAACCACTTCTGGCTCGGATAACTGCTGCCTCAAAATCGACATTGCCTTATCATCGAATTCACGAATGTCTTCTGGTTGCCAACCAACGATGGCATGGGCACCTTCAAATTCATTTGCAATTTCAATTGCGCGTTGATTACCAACTAAGTTGTAACCAACAATATTCATTTCCATTATTCTAAATTCACGTGCACGTGCCCAATAGGCAGCAACATCATGCCAAAATACATCATCATTTAAGTGGGTATGCGTATCGAAAGCACTTGCCGGCCGCTTTGTTGGATCATAAATTGCCATTTTAAACGTTCTCCTTAATTGTGTTTCATAATCTTATTATACCAAATCAACAGAGACAATTATTGCCGGCTTTCTAGCTTAACCATTAACAATCAGCTAAGTGCCAACCGCCAAGTCATACAAGAAAACATAACAAAAAGCCTACGCTGGTTAGACGTAGGCCACTTGCTATTTTAAGGAGTAGGTATTATGAATGTGTTGTTAGGTTTTATCATCGCCTTTCAACATAAATAATCATAACTTCAGAACCTTAAATCAATAATAATTCAAAGATAAAAGAACCTTAAAATTACTTTATCCCAACTCAGAACCTGCTTCAATTTCATCTGGTAGCAGCGTTAAGGTAACTTTACCATCCTTCTCAGCAGATAACAACATACCTTCAGAAACATACTTTTTCATCATCGTTCTAGGTTTCAAATTAGCAACAAAAGCTACCTTTTTACCAACTAAATACTGGTATTCAGGGTACCACTTCTTAATACCTGATAAAATTGTCCGACCACTTTGAGTACCATCGTCCAATTCAAATTTCAATAATTTGTTTGACCCTTCAATTTCTGATACCGATTTAATTTCTGCAACCCGTAATGCAACTTTCTCAAAATCCTCAAAACTAATATACTCATCGATTTTAGTTTGTTCATCGTGTACAGCTTTTGCTTTTTCTTTCTTCACTGATGCTGTCTCTTTACCGCCACCAATCATTGACTCACGAATATAGGTAACTTCCGCTTCGACATCAATTCGAGGGAAAATTGGTGTACCCTTTGCAACGACATGTCCACCAGTTGGTAAGTCTTGGAACTTGAGATTCTCAATTGACAGATTAGTCTCGGCCAACCCTAACTGATTGAAGATGGCTTGTGGCGTTCGCGATAGTGCTGGCTGCAATAAAATCGCAATGACACGTAATGCACCAGCTAAATGTGCCATAACAGATGCTAAGACATTTTGCTTTTCAGTGTCTTTAGCCAATACCCATGGTTCTGTTTCATCAATGTACTTATTGGCACGCGCAATTAACTTCCAAACTTCTGCAAGTGCGTCAGAAACACGTAATTCATGCATATTGAGATTATAGTTCTCGATCACCGTATTTGTCAGTTCGATCAACTCTGCATCAAATTGTGTGGCACCAGTCTGTAACTCTGGGATAACCCCTGCCTCATATTTATTGATCATTGCAACTGTTCGGTTTAATAGATTTCCAAGGTCATTTGCTAAGTCATAATTGACTTTAGCGACAAAGTCTTCCGGTGTAAAAATACCATCATTACCAAATGGCATGGCACGCAATAAGTAATAACGTACAGCGTCAACACCATATCGCTCAGCCAAAACATCTGGATAAACGACGTTTCCCTTTGACTTAGACATCTTACCATCACGCATCGTCAACCAACCGTGTCCAACAACCGTTTCAGGCAATGGTAGCCCTAAGGCATGCAACATAATTGGCCAATAAATAGTATGGAATCGAACAATTTCTTTTCCAACTAATTGGACATTGGCTGGCCAGAACTTGTCATAGAGGGTTGTATCGTCAGAACCATAGCCCAAAGCAGTAATGTAGTTTGATAATGCATCAATCCACACGTAAATGACGTGTTTTGGATCAGATTCAACCGGTACACCCCATTTAAATGATGTACGTGTGACTGCAAGATCTTCCAAACCAGGTTTAATAAAATTGTTAATCATTTCGTTCATTCGTGTTTCTGGTTGAATGAACTTTGGATGTGTTTGATAATAGTCTAACAACCAATCAGCATATTTTGACATGGCAAAAAAGTATGATTCTTCTTTCACCAGTTCAACTTCATGCCCTGAAGGTGCCTTACCCCCAATGACTTTCCCTTCACCATCACGATAGACTTCAGCTAATTGCGATTCAGTAAAGTATTCTTCATCATCAACCGAATACCAACCTTCATATTCGCCCTTGTAAATATCACCCTGTGCTAATAGCTGATTAAAAATCTTTGTCAGCGCCTTTTCATGAATCTCATCTGTCGTCCGAATGAATCCATCATTTGTAATATCTAATGATTGCCACAGCTTTTGAATATCAGCTGCCATACCGTCAACGTATTCTTTGGGCGAAATTCCCATCTTATCAGCTTTTTGTTCAATTTTTAGACCGTGTTCATCCGTTCCTGTTAAATAGTAAACATCTTCATTCAACAAGCGATGATATCTTGCAGCCGAATCTGCCAAGACCGTTGTATACGTATTCCCAATATGTAATTTTCCTGATGGGTAATAAATGGGCGTTGTTATATAAAATGTTTTTTTGTCCGTCATAATTTCCTCCCGCAACACAAATGAGTGCGCGCATTTATTTGGCATTCACTTACACATTCAACTAAACTACGTGGTTTATCCTCAATATAAGCGAACACTTACTACATTATATCAGAATTAATTCTACAAACTGTGCTTATTTCAAATCACTTTATGCTATCATTTAACTAAAACTAGAAAAGAGAAATGTGATGGGTCAATTATTTTCGGATTTTGAAAAAGAAGCGATTCGGCAACGTGCTGAAGAATTACGTCAAGAACAGGCTGCTGCAAATACGCGCCCAAAGAAAAATGGCGAAGCAGATGTTCTAGAGGCAATTGCTAACATGCAAGATGATGAACGAATCATCGCTGCCAATTTACATGTATTAGTCACCCGCATAGCCCCTAATTTAAAGCCTAAAACCTGGTATGGTTTCCCAGCTTATGCTAATCAAGCTGGAAAAGTTGTCTTATTCTTTCAACCAGCCTCAAAATTTGGCTATCGGTACTCAACGCTCGGATTTCAAGAAGACGCCCATCTCGATGAAGGTGATTTTTGGCCGACTAGTTATGCCTTAACTGAATGGCATTCTGCGATTGAAATGAAAGTCCAACAACTAATTGAAAAAGCAATCCAGTGACACCATTTAAAACGTTAATTTCAGATTAAAAAAATACCCATCAAATTGATGGGTATTTCATTTGCATCGCGACTTCCTATCCTCGCAGGAAGCGATCCTCCAACTACTTTCGGCGTTACTGAGCTTAACTTCTGTGTTCGGTATGGGAACAGGTGTGACCTCAGTGCCATCGTCACGACACGTTTATTAAATTGAGAAGCTTAATCCTCTCAAAACTGAATCATATTGTTTGTAAATTTGTGAAATAAATTGAACCACCACGTTTTATTCAACTTGGTTAAGTCCTCGAACCATTAGTACTAGTCCGCTCCATGCCTCGCGGCACTTCCACTTCTAGCCTATCTACCTCATCATCTATAAGGGGTCTTACTTCTTTCGAATGGGAAATCTCATCTCAAGGCGAGTTTCACACTTAGATGCTTTCAGCGTTTATCTCATCCGTACATAGCTACTCAGCGATGCTCCTGGCGGAACAACTGATACACCAGTGGTACGTCCACCCCGGTCCTCTCGTACTAAGGGCAGCTCCTCTCAAATTTCCTACGCCCGCGACGGATAGGGACCGAACTGTCTCACGACGTTCTGAACCCAGCTCGCGTACCGCTTTAATGGGCGAACAGCCCAACCCTTGGGACCGACTACAGCCCCAGGATGCGATGAGCCGACATCGAGGTGCCAAACCTCCCCGTCGATGTGGACTCTTGGGGGAGATAAGCCTGTTATCCCCAGGGTAGCTTTTGTCCGTTGAGCGATGGCCCTTCCATGCGGAACCACCGGATCACTAAGTCCTACTTTCGTACCTGCTCGACCTGTTAGTCTCGCAGTCAAGCTCGCTTGTGCCTTTACACTCTGCGAATGATTTCCAACCATTCTGAGCGAACCTTTGAGCGCCTCCGTTACCTTTTAGGAGGCGACCGCCCCAGTCAAACTGCCTGCCAGACACTGTCTTCCATCACGATTAGTGATGCGAGTTAGAGTGATCATACAACGAGGGTAGTATCCCACCAACGCCTCCATCGAAACTAGCGTTCCGATCTCTACGGCTCCTACCTATCCTGTACAAGCTGCACAAGCACTCAATATCAAGCTACAGTAAAGCTCCATGGGGTCTTTCCGTCCTGTCGCGGGTAACCCGCATCTTCACGGGTATTTAAATTTCACCGAGTCTCTCGTTGAGACAGTGCCCAGATCGTTACGCCTTTCGTGCGGGTCGGAACTTACCCGACAAGGAATTTCGCTACCTTAGGACCGTTATAGTTACGGCCGCCGTTTACTGGGGCTTCAATTCGCACCTTCGCCGAAGCTAAGCACTCCTTTTAACCTTCCAGCACCGGGCAGGCGTCAGCCCCTATACGTCATCTTACGATTTTGCAGAAACCTGTGTTTTTGATAAACAGTCGCCTGGGCCTATTCACTGCGGCTCAGCTTGCGCTGAGCACCCCTTCTCCCGAAGTTACGGGGTCATTTTGCCGAGTTCCTTAACGAGAGTTCACTCGCACACCTTAGGATGCTCTCCTCGACTACCTGTGTCGGTTTGCGGTACGGGCAGGTAAACACTAACTAGAAGCTTTTCTCGGCAGCGTGACATCATGGACTTCTCTACTTAATTTCGATCCTCATCATCGCTTGTTCTTATAGGGATAAGCATTTAACTACTCCCAAAACTTACGATTTAACCCAGCATTTCCATTCGCTGGGATCCATTAGCCTTCTGCGTCCCTCCATCGTTCAAACATGTTCACCTGGTACTGGAATCTCAACCAGTTATCCATCGACTACGCCTCTTGGCCTCGCCTTAGGTCCCGACTAACCCTGGGAGGACGAGCCTTCCCCAGGAAACCTTAGTCATACGGTGGACAGGATTCTCACCTGTCTTTCGCTACTCATACCGGCATTCTCACTTCTATGCGCTCCACCAGTCCTCACGGTCTGACTTCATCGCCCATAGAACGCTCTCCTATCGCGCCAACTTAGTTGGCACCCGTAGTTTCGGTGGTGTGTTTAGCCCCGGTACATTTTCGGCGCAGAATCACTCGACTAGTGAGCTATTACGCACTCTTTAAATGGTGGCTGCTTCTGAGCCAACATCCTAGTTGTCTATGCAACTCCACATCCTTTTCCACTTAACACACACTTAGGGACCTTAACTGACGATCTGGGCTGTTCCCCTTTCGACAATGGATCTTATCACTCACTGTCTGACTCCCGGACATACGTAATTGGCATTCGGAGTTTATCTTAATTTGGTAACCCGAGATGGGCCCCGCACCAAAACAGTGCTCTACCTCCAATACGCTACATTCCGAGGCTAGCCCTAAAGCTATTTCGGAGAGAACCAGCTATCTCCAAGTTCGATTGGAATTTCACCGCTACCCACACCTCATCCTAGCATTTTTCAACATGCACAGGTTCGGGCCTCCAGTGCGTCTTACCACACCTTCACCCTGGACATGGGTAGGTCACCTGGTTTCGGGTCTACAACTACATACTATGACGCCCATTTCAGACTCGCTTTCGCTTCGGCTCCGGTCTTTCCACCTTAACCTTGCATGTAATCGTAACTCGCCGGTTCATTCTACAAAAGGCACGCCATCACCCCTTAACGGGCTCTGACTTCTTGTAGGCACATGGTTTCAGGAACTTTTTCACTCCCCTTCCGGGGTGCTTTTCACCTTTCCCTCACGGTACTGGTTCACTATCGGTCACTAGGTAGTATTTAGCCTTGGGAGATGGTCCTCCCAGATTCCGACCGGATTTCACGTGTCCGGCCGTACTCAGGATCCTACACGGGAGATTGCATGCTTTCGTTTACAGGGCTATCACCTTGTCTCGCGTGGCTTCCCAACCACTTCAACTAACATACAATTTTGTAACTCCACAACGGTAGTCCTACAACCCCAAAGTGCAAGCACTTTGGTTTGGGCTCTTCCGGGTTCGCTCGCCGCTACTGACGGAATCGATTTTTCTTTCTACTCCTGCTGCTAATGAGATGTTTCAGTTCACAGCGTCTACCTTCAACTAGTCTATAGATTCAACTAGTGATAACTTGCATAACAAGTTGGGTTCCCCCATTCGGAAATCCCCGGATCAAAGCTTACTTACAGCTCCCCGAGGCATATCGGTGTTAGTCCCGTCCTTCATCGGCTCCTAGTGCCAAGGCATCCACCATGCGCCCTTAATAACTTAACCTATCAACTGACGTTGATGATTTAAGTTTTGAGTATGTGACATCTTTCAGTCACTTGCGATTATCACGATATTGCTATCGTGATGAACTTGTATAAAAACTCAAAATAACGCGGTGTAATACACTGTCAATTGTCTTGCGACAATCAACTCTTGATTACTCGGTTCAATTTATTGATTTTCAATAATTTGAAATTTTAAATTTACTAATATGATTCAGTTTTCAAAGAACTAATGATATTGGCAACCGAAGTTGCCAATGGAGAATAGCGGGATCGAACCGCTGACCCCTGCTTGCAAAGCAGGTGCTCTCCCAGCTGAGCTAATTCCCCAGATGATACTATTGAGTGTAAAACACTCAAAACTAAATAACGTTTCAACGATGTGCAAGTTTCCGATTTTCCTTAGAAAGGAGGTGATCCAGCCGCAGGTTCTCCTACGGCTACCTTGTTACGACTTCACCCTAATCATCTGTCCCACCTTAGGCGGCTGGCTCCTAATAAAAGGTTACCCCACCGACTTTGGGTGTTACAAACTCTCATGGTGTGACGGGCGGTGTGTACAAGACCCGGGAACGTATTCACCGCGGCGTGCTGATCCGCGATTACTAGCGATTCCGACTTCGTGTAGGCGAGTTGCAGCCTACAGTCCGAACTGAGACAAGCTTTAAGAGATTTGCGCACCCTCGCGGGTTGGCGACTCGTTGTACTTGCCATTGTAGCACGTGTGTAGCCCAGGTCATAAGGGGCATGATGATTTGACGTCATCCCCGCCTTCCTCCGGTTTGTCACCGGCAGTCTTGCTAGAGTGCCCAACTAAATGCTGGCAACTAACAATAAGGGTTGCGCTCGTTGCGGGACTTAACCCAACATCTCACGACACGAGCTGACGACAACCATGCACCACCTGTCACTTTGTCCCCGAAGGGAAAGCACCATCTCTGGTGTGGTCAAAGGATGTCAAGACCTGGTAAGGTTCTTCGCGTTGCTTCGAATTAAACCACATGCTCCACCGCTTGTGCGGGTCCCCGTCAATTCCTTTGAGTTTCAACCTTGCGGTCGTACTCCCCAGGCGGAGTGCTTAATGCGTTAGCTTCGCCACTTAGGGGCGGAAACCCCAAACAGCTAGCACTCATCGTTTACGGTGTGGACTACCAGGGTATCTAATCCTGTTTGCTACCCACACTTTCGAGCCTCAACGTCAGTTACAGTCCAGAAAGCCGCCTTCGCCACTGGTGTTCTTCCATATATCTACGCATTTCACCGCTACACATGGAGTTCCACTTTCCTCTACTGCACTCAAGTCATCCAGTTTCCAAAGCAATTCCTCGGTTGAGCCGAGGGCTTTCACTTCAGACTTAAATAACCGTCTGCGCTCGCTTTACGCCCAATAAATCCGGATAACGCTTGGAACATACGTATTACCGCGGCTGCTGGCACGTATTTAGCCGTTCCTTTCTGGTAAGATACCGTCACACACTGAACAGTTACTCTCAATGTCATTCTTCTCTTACAACAGTGTTTTACGAGCCGAAACCCTTCATCACACACGCGGCGTTGCTCCATCAGACTTTCGTCCATTGTGGAAGATTCCCTACTGCTGCCTCCCGTAGGAGTATGGGCCGTGTCTCAGTCCCATTGTGGCCGATCAGTCTCTCAACTCGGCTATGCATCATCGTCTTGGTAAGCCATTACCTTACCAACTAACTAATGCACCGCGGGACCATCTCTTAGTGATAGCATGACCACCTTTTAAGTGAGAACCATGCGGTTCTCATTGTTATACGGTATTAGCATTTGTTTCCAAATGTTATCCCCTGCTAAGAGGTAGGTTTCCCACGTGTTACTCACCCGTTCGCCACTCACTGCAATGTCTGAATCAAATCTGAGCAAGCTCTTCATTTCATCAAACCACAGTGCGTTCGACTTGCATGTATTAGGCACGCCGCCAGCGTTCATCCTGAGCCAGGATCAAACTCTCAATTTAAATTGATCAGCTTGAGTATAACTCAATCTTTTTTTGTTGTTTAACAGATGTTAAACGAATTTACTAGCGAAATTGACTTCGCAAATGTTTGTATCATTTTTACGTGATACACTTGCACATTTGTTTCATCGAAACGTTATTTAGTTTTCAATGTTCTACGTTATTGTCTCAATCAGACAACTTTTATATCTTACCAAAGTGTGATGACAATGTCAACAACTTTTTTTAATTAATTCATAAGTAAGAAGTGTTTTCTGTTTCAACAACGATATTTATATTAGACGGTATTGCAGTATAAGTCAAGCTTTTTCCTGAAGTAATTTTTAGGTTAATCATTCCTTAACAAATAAAGAAAAAACCCGCGATTAGAAATCCAGGTTAATTGCGCTTATTTGATTGTGAATGGCTGCTTTAGTTGGCTAAACAATTCTTCAACGGGTAGTGCATACAATGCTTTGAAAAAGGCTGCCGGATCCTCTGACGGTGCATTAACAACAAAACTATTCTGCCCAGAATCCTTCAATTCACCAACGAATGCTGTCGCTTTGGAATCATGCTTCAATAAATCAACATGACGAATACCAAATACTTCAGATACTGGTAACTGTGCTTGTTCCTTTGAAATAACAGGCGTAATTGTTGTAAATTCTTGATTATGCAATTCTGGTAAATTCCATGCAATCATTTGGGCATCAAACGCTTTGAAAAGCGTCGTAATTGCTTGATGTACCGTAAATGGATCTTTGATATGCTCAGCACTCATTTGATCATAGATTAACTCTGCAGCTGCCCAAGCCTCAGGATAATAATCAACAAATGTGTCTGATAAGTCCTGTACGTCAAAAGGAACGGCACCCATCAATACTTTTGCATCAATTAATGTCAATAACCGTAATGCTGCCTCATCTCGACTATCATTTTCTTTGGTTAACGTTTGTATAACCCCTTTGGTATAAGCTGTGACCACATCTGGCGTTAAGACATTATGTTTTACCTGTTCTCGATACACTATTGCATGTAATGCCGGTTGATAAAGATAAGTTGACATTACCATTAATTGTTCAGTAATTGCTTCATCTTTAGTTATCAACTGAAAATATGCTTGTGGATAACCATTTAATGTTAATAACATCATTAGCATCTCTCGAGTTGCTAAAAAGTCAGGTGCCGTTGCATCATTAACTTCAATCATTAAGCGTGTCCCCAGCATATCTGTTGTCACTTGATTAGCTGTAATGACACCACTTTTTGTATCTTGCCCACGCAAAATCACTGAACCTGGATAAATTTGATTCAATTGAGCCAATAACTGTTGTGTTGCTTTTGAAAAAATCATTTTACTTCCCCACGTATCTTCATTAATTGTTCTTTTGCTACTTGTTCACTCATTGTCTGCATGGTTTGCAGTTGCACTGTTAAGCGTGAAATTTCATCCCCCACTGCACCAATTTGGACTGCCAATGATTTTGCTTGTAATTGCATATGTCCGGCTTGAATGCCCTCCGTTACTAATGCGCGTAAAGCGGCTAAATTTTGTGCCAAACCAACACCAGCAACAATATAAGCCAGTTGTTTAGCCGAAGGGTTTCCCATCAATTGATGATTCAATTTAACTGCCGGCACAATGCCAATTGAACCACCAACCACACCTAACATCAACGGCAGTTCAGTTGTACCAATCAAATTTTTATTATTTTCATCAAGTTGCCAATGAATTAATCCGCGATACTGACCTGACTGTGCTGCATACGCGTGTAATGCAGCACTAACACTTCTTGTATCATTTCCACTTGCTAAAACAACTGCTTCAATTCCATTAAGTAAGCCCTTATTTGCTGTGGCAGCGCGAAATGGTGACATTTGTTCAACCTGACTGGCCAAAGCGATTTTTTTGGCAATCGTCAAACCACCCACTTCATGCTTTCCGATTAGTCCATCAACAGGAATTGATACTTTGGCTTTAACAATTGCTTCATTTGTTAAATTAGACAAAATAGCCATCAAGACTTGATAACCATTTTCCCGCAAATAGCGTGCGACTGTTTCTGAAATCGTGTTAACGATATTGGCACCCATTGCTTCACTTGTATCCACCAAAACATTTAAAATCGTCTCAGCTGGTCCAATATTTTCAATGAGTAACCGGTTAACGCCTCCACCACGTTTAACTAAAGACGGTTTAGCCTGATTAGCCATGCTAATTATCTCATCCGTATGGTCTGCGATAAACTGTGCGAACTGTTTTTGATTTGCTAAATTGGTCACAATAATTTGTCCGCGCATCAAGCGTTCTGTCATCTCTGCAATCACGCCCGTCCCGGTACGTAACATTTTAGCACCATTGTTGGCCGCAGCAACCACGCTTGGTTCTTCAGTGCTCATAGGGACAACAAACATCCCACCATTCACCGGCAAATCAAATAATAAACCAGTTGGCACTTCAAAATTATAAATGTAATTTTCAATTTGTGTGTCTCCAACGAGAGACTGATGCGCAGTTAGCCATTGGACTTGTTCAGTTGATAACTGAAACTTTGCCATAAGTTGCTTCATTCGCTCTTCAATTGATAGTCGATAAAAGCCATGCCAATTACTCATCTTCATCTCCCATCTGATCTGAATCAATTAATTGATACCGCACTTTTTGCTGATCATCATCAAAATAAGCTAACAATCGTTGCTGACCATCATCATCAAAATTACCTAAATCAAGCATCACCGTGCCATCTACTTCAACAATCCCATTTAATGCACTAAAAATAATATGGCGAGTTAATGTCAGATACTTCTGTTTTTCCTCCACATTTTTAACTGCAGACTTCAGTGTATAACCTGTATCAAGGTAATATTTAATCATCATGACTTTGATAAACGTTTTAAATTTATACACCCGTCCTTCTTGTTCTCCGGAACGATGAATAGATTCAATAATCCCTTTACTTTCCCAGTAGCGAAGTTGGCGTGCTGAAACCCCCGTCATTGAGGTTAATTCCCCAATCCTGAATTGATAATTTTCAGAATTAAATCCTGCCTTCAAATGTTCTTTACGATATAAATACTTCATATCATTCTCCCCATCAACTCATTCATAATAACTATCCACATTAAATGTTAGGTTATTTAACAGTATTGTCAAGCAAAAACAATGCTTTACTAGCTATGCCTGAAACTAATCAATGCTGATACCTATTCAAAGCATCAATCACACCCTTAAATTGACCCTTATTTTATGATTAAACAAAAAACAGCTCATCATCATTTCTGATAATTAACTGTTTCGTATCGATTAAATTAATAATTTATGGATTAGGTGTATCATCACCGCCATCAGTCGTATCCCCACTATCTGGATTCATCTGTTTCATCCGTGATGTGTCAGAACGCGGTTGATCTTTCTCCGGTGCATCAGTACTATACAACGATTGAGTTGATTCATCATTATTTTTTGTGAATTGATCCGTTGCGCTTGGTCCTAATGTTTTTTCAAGCCTGACTAATTTTGCCAGTCCATTTGAATAGTTATATTTTTTAGCAACAATCGGCTTAAAACCTTTAGGTTGATAAAAGCGCAACAAGTCTTTTTGATTAATTGAATCTGAAATCGCTAACTGCTTATTCACCTGAGCCTGAATCTTTTTCACTTCTGCTTTTTCAGCCGCTGTCGGCTTACTAATTAATGCCCCTGAATGATCATATAATTCACCACTGACCATACTATAGTTTGGCGTGATCCAATCTTTATTCCGGAAAGCGACGATCTGATTACGCTCATTATTGAACAAGTCTTGACCAAGATTAACATACTGTTCTGGATTATTAACGCCTAGGACTCGTAATAATGTTGGCATGACGTCAATCTCCCCACCATAGGTATGATTAATCCCGCCTTCGTGCCAACCAGGAATATTAATCATAAACGGTACCCGCTGTAACTGCTGGTTATCCCAATTTGTCCAATTATCAGCCGTCTTCCCCAAAACAGTTGCTAACGACTTGTTTTCGGTATTTGAAATACCATAGTGATCTCCATAAAGAACGACAACCGAATTCTTAGCTAAACCGGATTTATCCAAATAGTCATAAAATTCTTTAATTGATTGATCAAGATAGTGATTCGTTTCAAAATAACCATTAACAACTGACGAATCTGTTTGAACCGTTTGGAAATTAGCATCCTTGTCTTGTTCATCTAAAGCATATGGGAAATGGTTTGTCACCGTGATATATTTCGCATAAAAAGGCTGTTGGAGACGTTCAAGATATGGAATTGAATCATAAAAGAGTAGCTTATCCTTTAATCCATACCCCATCGCTTTTTCACCAGAAGTATCATAGTAACTAGCATCAAAGAAATATTGATAACCCATATTTTTATATACATTATTTCGATTCCAAAAACTTGCGTTATTGCCATGGAATACGGCTGATGAATAGCCTGCTGTTTGATGTAGAATTGCTGGCATTGCCTCGAATGTTTGATCTGCGCCATGTGAAGCGAACAATGAACCTTGCGATAATCCAAAAGTACCTGTTTCAAGCATGTTTTCAGCGTCGGACGTTTTTCCTTGTCCAACTTGATTAAAGAAATTATCAAAACTAACTGTCGAGTCTGAATTATAGAGACTGTTTAAAAATGGCGTAACTTCTTGCCCATTAATTTTTAGGCCTAGACTGAACTGTTGAAAAGACTCCAAATGAATCACAAAAACATTCTTCCCCTTGGCAACACCGGTATACTTTGTCACGTTTGATAAATTATGTTTTTTAACATAAGCCAAAGCTTTATCAATGTCTGATTTTTTAGCCGATTTACGTTCCTCTCGTACGCCATGTAAACGTAAACCGTCATAACCCGTAAAAGCATCGAGCCCCAAATACTTTACAAGATAGGTCGAATCAAACTGACGCGTAATCAATTGTGGTCGATCAATTTCGCCTAATGCTAAGGTCACCATAAACAAGAATATGGCGCCAGTTGTAAAGGCAAAACTCATGAACTTAGGCGTTGCCGTCCGATCAAAACGAAACTTCTTTAATGCAAATAGAATCACAAAAATGACAATATCAATCCAAAAGAGAATATCATGACCATTTGCTAACGCCAGTCCTGATGCACCCAACCCTTGATTTACCTTGTTATAACCAAGCATTGTAGCTACCGACATAAAGTCGGTAAACTCACAATAATAAATGACATTAAGATATAGCAATAATGTATTTAGAAAATACAAAAGAATAGCAATTGGGTAAAACAACCTTGCTTTACGAAAATAAAACGCCAACCCGATTAGTAGTAATGGTAAAGGTAATGGGTTAATTAATGTGGTCACAATTTGAATTGGACTTGATCCACTAAACAAATTAAAGTCCAATGCGTATGCCAGCATACTTTTTGCCCAAAATAAAATCACCAGTAATAGGACAAAGCCCACCCTAGATTTCATCCAATCAATTCGACTATAATGTCTCAACACCTTTTCCCCCGTCTCACATAACCTGATATCAATGTAAATGTATCATTTTGTCTTTAATGACTTTATTGTTATTTTATGTAACTGTACTATTATATAATAAACAACTTAGATTAAGGTTAAAAGCTCGGAGGATTATTTTCATGGAAAATCAAGAACTCATCGTTAGCAAACAATACGGTACCGGTTTATTAAGCGACCTAGCGCTTGGTATTCGTCGCGATGTGTTTGTGACAGAACAAAATGTCCCACTCGCACTTGAAATTGACGATTTGGATAATCAGACGACTCACTATGTGGGATTCATTAATGATAAAGCCATTGCTACCGCACGGGTCCTAGTCAATCAAGAAAAAAATAGTTGGCATATTCAACGCGTTGCAACCCTATCTAACCAACGTGGTCATGGCTATGCCAATAAAATTATGCAAACCATCATTGATGATGCTAAAAGCGCTGGTGTCGCTTATCTCGACCTTGGTGCCCAAGTTTCAGCACAAAGATTTTACGAAAAACTTGGCTTTTTACCATTTGGTGATCAATTCATCGATGCTGGTATATTGCATATTAATATGGTCTACCATTTTTAAATCTACGCATCATTATAATGCTAGTACTTGCTCATCGTTAACTGAAGATTAAATTCAGAAAACGTCTACGCAAGCACTAGCGTTTTTTCTATCCTGAAATGGCACCACATCTTGTTTGATAAATCATATCATCATATGAATTTGTCAGTAACGATCGATAGGCACATTGCTCCTTTAGTGGCAACATGAAATTAATAGTATAATCCAATTTTTGCCATAATAGTTTTGCGCCTTCTTCATCATCAGAAAATGCTAACTGCATAATTTGAATAATTTTTTTCATAAAGCTTCGATGCCAATCTAATTTATGTATTGGTAAATCAGTTAAATAATATGTTGTTTCCTTAATTGCATTCAAATCATGTTTTCGGTATGCTGCCATTAAGAAGCGGACCTGACTATATGCAATATATTGAATTCCGTAATTTGAATAAATTCGTTCGTGAATCGTGCCACCATTTTCAATGACTTTCATAATGCGATCAATGTGTCGCCGCATTCTTTCTGTAACATGATAAACGTCCTCATAGGATGTGTAATCTACTAAGTAGTGAAACAATTTATAATCAGCTTCTGCAAAAAATTCCAACGCATTTAAACTATTTGCAATCGGTTGTGCTAACAAACATAGTAGTTCTTGTTGTTCATCTTGCTTTAAATTGGCATGAATATTTTCAATTAACTTTATTAAAAAAACAGCATCATAATTTTTCTTTAACGTTGAAATAATGGCTTTAATATTGGCAACATTCAAATCAATTGCATCAATTTTTTGTCGATCAGCAACCGATTCACTCACCAATTCTGGATGTTCAGTATAAACGCGTAACCATAATTCATCTGGTGTCACACCAATGATTAATAATAAATTCATAAATGTAGTGGCTGAGACCCTACCATGTCCTTGCAAATAGTCATACAGTCTCGACCTTGAAATATCAACATTTTTTAATATATTACTAATTGAGATATCACGTTCTTTTATAAAATAAATTACTGATTCGCGCAGCATTTCGCTGCTCATCACGCTTATTGTCATATGTATTCTCCCTTTAATTTATTGCTTTTATCTATGTATTTTTACCCTTATACTTCGAATTATAATGGCTCAATAGTCGATTTACCACCCTTAAAAAGTAAGTAATTCGCAAATATTTAAAAAATCTCAATTTCGTCATATTTAAGCAACTAATTCATTTTTCAACAATAAAAAAGTCTGCAAATAATTGCAGACTTTTTACATTTTATTCTAATCTTCTTGTGGCGCTTGATGACTATCATCTTCTGCTCGTGCGACTAATTCTTCAACGATTGCCGTTGATTTATCAGTTGCAGTCTCATCGTCCCCACTTTTTTCTTCCACTACAGGCGTATCATCTTCTTCATGCTCAACTTCTGCAAAAGTGGCCACTTTTGCATCCTCGCCAAGTCGCATCAGACGAACACCTTGTGTCGCGCGGCCAGTTTGAGAAACTGATTCGACGGTAAAACGGATCATTACCCCTTGGTCTGTCGTTAGCATAATATCTTCAGTGCCATTTACAACTACAATCCCAACTAATGGCCCATTTTTTTCAGTAATATTCGCTGTTTTAATTCCTTTTCCACCGCGACCCTTAACTGGATATTCTTCAACGGCAGTTCGCTTACCATAACCATTTTCAGAAATCACTAAGACTTCATCTCCGGCATGACGCACGTCGGCACCAACAACAAAATCACCTTCACGCAAACGAATACCACGGACACCAGCCGCAGCACGTCCCATTGACCGAATATCGGTTTCGTTAAATGAAACTGAATAGCCATTATGCGTTCCAATAATAATTTCTTGATTGCCATCACTAATGATAACAGAAATCAATTCATCATCTTCTCGCAATGTTACCGCTTTGAGCCCATTCGTTCGAATGTTGCCAAAAGCTGAAACGGGTGTTCGCTTTACAACCCCATTACGTGTTGTAAAGAAGAGGAATGCAGATGATTCAGAAGCTTCACCTTGGACACTAACAACCTTAGTGACTTTTTCATTCTCATCCAACTTACCCAAGAGATTAATCACTGGAATACCTTTGGCCGTTCGTCCGTATTCAGGAATTTCGTAACCCTTCATCCGATAGACTTTTCCCATACTCGTGAAAAATAGTAGCGTATCATGTGTTGAAGTTCCAATTAACTGATCAATATAATCATCATCATTCAATCCCATTCCTTGAACACCTCGTCCACCGCGATTTTGTGCACGGAATTCTGACGTGGCGACACGCTTAATATATCCACCAGCTGTCAATGTCACAATAATATCTTCTTGCTCAATCAAATCTTCATCTTCAAGGTTTGTCACATCACCAACTTGTAGTTCTGTTCGACGTGCGTCACCATGCTTAGCTTGAATTTCTAACAATTCTTGATAAATAATTTCATCAATTCGCTCTGGCTTGGCCAAAATATCTTTCAAATCAGTAATTAAAGCCATTAAGCTGTTATATTCTTCTTCAATTTTGTCACGTTCTAAGCCGGTTAGCCGGACCAGACGCATATCCAAAATTGCTTGTGATTGTTTATCTGACAAAGCATATTCTGTCATCAAACGGTTTTTAGCAATTTCTGCTGTCTTTGAGCCACGGATAATCGAAATAATAGCATCAATATGATCCAACGCAATTCTTAATCCTTCTAGAATATGCGCACGTGATTCAGCCTTCTTTAATTCAAATGTTGTCCGACGCGTAATCACTTCTTGTTGATGCTTTAAATAAGCAACTAAGATATCTTTTAATCCTAGCAGTTTTGGTTCACCATCTTGGACGGCCAACATATTAAAGCTAAAACTAGTCTGAAGCAACGTGTTTTTGTAAAGATTATTTAATACAACTGAAGCTGAGGCATCGCGTCGAATATCAATCGCAATACGATAACCTTCACGATCGGATTCATCGTTGGCACCTGCGATCCCTTCAACTCGTTTATCACGCGCTAATTCAACAATCCGTTGAATTAAGCGTGCCTTATTAACCATGTATGGCAGTTCAGTCACAATAATCTTTTCTTTACCACTACGGTCAGTTTCAATTTCAACCTTTGCTCGAACTGTGACATGACCTTTACCTGTTTCGTAAGCCTTACGAATACCAGCCTTGCCCATCACAATGGCACCAGTTGGGAAATCAGGACCTGGAATAGCTTCCATCAATTCCGTCGTCGTAATATCTGGATTTTTCATTAACAAATGCAGACCATCAATCACTTCACCCAAATTATGCGGTGGAATATTTGTCGCCATTCCAACTGCAATACCTGTTGCACCATTAACTAATAAATTAGGGAAACGCGCAGGCAAAACGGATGGTTCACGATCTGTACCATCATAATTATCGACAAAATCAATGGTGTCTTTATTAATGTCACGTAGCATCTCAGTTGCAATTTTTGATAATCGTGCTTCAGTGTATCGCATGGCGGCCGCAGGGTCACCATCAATTGATCCAAAATTTCCATGACCATCAACTAGCATATTTCGATAGCTGAAATCTTGAGCCATTCGTACCATCGCTTCATAAATTGCCGAGTCACCGTGTGGATGATATTTACCCATAACATCCCCAACGATACGTGCTGACTTCTTATGTTGTTTATCAGGCGTCACACCCAACTCATTCATACCGTATAAAATTCGACGGTGTACAGGTTTTAATCCATCACGCACATCTGGCAACGCACGCGCCACAATTACTGACATTGCATAATTCAAAAACGAATTACGCATTTGATCGCCTAAGGGCGCGTTCTTAATTCGCCCGACGTCTTGTCTTTCTTCTTCGGCCATTGTTTACCCCTTTAATCTCATTCAACTTGAACTTGTCCCACTGATACTGAGCACTGATATCATCAACAAAATATGCACAATCACTGCGCAATTCTTTGTCAGTTTATACGTCTAGTTCAGCATAACGTGCATTCTCTTCAATAAATTCACGACGTGGTTCAACATTATCACCCATTAGCATGCTAAAGATTTGATCTGCTTCTTCTGCGTCATCTAGTTCAACGCGAAGCATACGGCGACGTTCAGGATCCATTGTGGTTTCCCAAAGTTGCTCGGCATCCATCTCTCCCAGTCCTTTGTATCGTTGAACAACTGGTTTTGGACTAGCTGGTAACGTTGGTAAGAGTGCATTTAATTCTTGATCTGAATCAAGATATTTAACAAATTTTCCTTGGCGTACTTGATACAAAGGTGGTTGAGCAATATAAACATAGCCTGCTTCCAAAAGTGGCCGCATATAACGGTAAATTAATGTTAGCAAAAGTGTTCGAATATGTGCGCCGTCGACATCGGCGTCGGTCATAATAATCAATTTATGATAGTGGACTTTTTCAACATTAAATTCATCGCCAAAACCTGTACCCATCGCAGTAAAGAGTGAACGAATTTCTTCATTAGCCAAGATGGTCTTCATCTGTGCCTTTTCAACGTTCAAAATTTTCCCTCGAATTGGCAAAATAGCTTGTGTCAAGCGTTCACGACCTTGTTTGGCGGAACCACCGGCTGAATCTCCCTCGACAATAAATAATTCTGAAATTGCGGGATCTTTTGATGTATTATTCGCCAATTTTCCGGGGAGATTAGAAATTTCTAAGCCGGTCTTTTTACGTGAATCTTCACGGGCACGTTTTGCAGCAAGGCGTGCTTTTTTGGCTGACATTCCTTTTTCAACGATTTGCTTTGCAACTGTTGGGTTTTCTAACATAAATCGTTTGAATGTCTCATTAAACATACGATACACAGCTGATCGTGCGTCAGAACTGCCTAATTTTGCCTTGGTTTGCCCTTCAAATAATGGATCTGGATGCTTTACCGAAACAATCGCTGTTAAGCCTTCACGTAAATCATCAATCGTCAATGTATCATCAGATTCTTTCAGTTGTCCATTCTGTTTAGCATAGTCATTGATAACACGTGTGAGCGCTGTTTTAAATCCAGTCTCGTGCGTACCACCTTCCCATGTATTAATATTATTTGTAAATGATAGAAGCACGTTTGAACGATAATCATCCGTATATTGTAGTGCTACCTCAACTTCAATCCCATTTTCAGTACCTTCAACATATACTGGTTCTTCAAAAATTGCTGTTTTATTCCGATTCAAATATTTAACATATTCTTTGAGTCCACCTTCATAGTAAAAGGTCTGATTTTTAGGTTCTTCTTCACGATTATCAACAAATGAAATTCGTAGTCCTTTGTTCAAAAATGCTAATTCGCGCACACGCTCGATCAAGATTTTTGCATCAAAAACAGTTGTCTCTTGAAAAATATCTGCGTCCGGCACAAAGTGCACAATCGTACCTCGACTAACCTGCTTCCCTGCAGCATCAACTTTCGTAATGTGTTGTTTTGTTCGACCACGTTCAAACGACATATAGTAGCCTTGGCCATCTCGAATAACCGTTGCATCAAGCTGTGTTGAAAGTGCATTAACCACTGATGCACCAACACCATGGAGCCCACCTGAAACTTTATAACCACCACCATCGAACTTACCACCAGCATGTAACACCGTGAAAACAGTTTCCAATGCTGACATACCTGTCTTCTTTTGAACATCAACTGGAATACCACGACCATTATCAGTCACAGTTATCGAATTATCAGCTTCAATTGCAACTGTTACATGGTCAGCGAATCCTGCCATTGCTTCGTCAATACCATTATCAACAATTTCCCAAACCAAATGATGTAGTCCTTGACTTGTTGTTGTCCCAATATACATTCCTGGACGTTTACGTACAGCCTCTAATCCCTCCAACACCTCAATCTGACTAGCATCATAATCATCAGCATTTGTGTTCATTTTCCCAGTATCTTCTGGTGCAACATCATGTGTTAATTGCTCTTCTTCAGCCATGAATACTCCTCATTTCCAGGTATGATTGACATCTCTTTTATTTAAGCAAGTGTCTTAAATTCATTGATTGTCGTCAATCAGTTGACCTGCTTTCACATTAAAAATTTTTGGTTCTTTGATTAATTGCTTTGCGACGTCACTTAATGATGGGGTCGTAATAAATGTTTGGACTTTGTCTTGCATTGCTGTTAAAAGATGCGTCTGTCGACTCGCATCAAGTTCAGATAACACATCATCAAGTAACAAAATTGGATACTCACCTGTCTCAGCCTTCATCAAATCAATTTCGGCTAACTTAACAGCCAGTGCAGTCGTTCTTTGCTGACCTTGCGAACCAAAAGTCGCAACGTCATGATCGTTCACTAAGAATTGTAAATCATCACGTTGTGGCCCAATCAATGTGGTACCCATAAAAATTTCACGTGCTTTAATTTTTTCAAAGCGTTGGTTTAACGCAGCTTGAATCGTTTCTTGTGACTGCAATGATGAATCATCAACTTGTGACATGTATTTAATTTCTAATACTTCTTGATTTTCAGTGATTGCAGCATGAATCGGTTTTGCCGCTGCTGCTAATTGCGTGAGTAATTTTATGCGACGTAAAATTAATTCACTGCCATAGGTCACTAGTTGTTCTGTTAAAACATCTAAAAAAAGTTCATCGGTTGCTTGTTTAGTACTTAATTGTTTTAAATACTGATTTCTTTGTCGCAATACCATTCGATATTGATTCGCAACAAACAAATATTTTGGACTCATTTGACTAAATTCTCGGTCAATGAAATGACGTCGAATCTGTGGTGAACCTTTTACTAATTCTAAATCTTCTGGCGCAAATAAAATCACATTCATTTGACCAATGTATTGGGCAAGTTTAGCTTGGTCCAAATGATTCATTCGTGCTTTTTTTCCTTTTGAGGTAAAAGCTAATGACAAAGGAACGTCACCATAAGCACGTTGTATCACACCACTTACAATGGCTTCTTTACCACCCCAACCGATTAAATCTTTATCCAATCGTGTGCGATGTGATCGCGTTAATGCGAGCACATAAATTGCTTCTAATAAATTCGTCTTTCCCTGTGCATTGGGGCCTAAAAAAATATTAACGCCAGATGAAAATGTGACATCAACGTCTGCGTAGTTACGAAAATTATTCAGTTTTAATGACAGTAATTGCATTATTCAAACTTTGGCGTTGCACCATCGCCATTAATAATATATCGTTCCCCATTAGGTAAGGCGACAATATCACCTGGGTATAATTTGCGTCCACGTCGGTCATCAGGTTCTTGATTGACTAGGACTTGGTATTCACGTAAATACCATTTTGCTTCAGAACCCATATCAATCGTGCCAGAAATCTTAAGAAGTTGGCCCAAGGTAATATAAGGTGTTCTAATGGACAATTCAGTTGCCAAAATAATGTCCTTTCTATCACTTATCTGTGATTTTCAAAATTAAGGCACCTATCAATTTAGGTGCGACCATAGATATAATTATACCATTTTTTTACTATTAATTTCATTTTTAGCCTTTAATTTACAATCTAAGCCATTTTGACGTTAAAATACAAAAAAAGCCACAATGAGCAATGATTGCTTATTATGGCTTTTTGTCATGCTTTTGTCATTTTAGATGATCATGACCTGAAATTAGTACGTCCGAACAGGCGTAATTAATTGAATAAAGTTTGTTTCGTTATTTGTTGGTACAAGGGTGAATGGATCTAATGCTGTTTTAAAGCCAATTTGAATCTGTTCATCTCCAAATGACTTCAACGCATCGCGCATATAATCTGGATTAAATGAAATCGTCAATTCATCACCTGCAGTTTCAGCAGCAAAGATTTCTTCTTCAATCTTTCCTACTTCTGGTGAATTTGATGAAATCATCGACTTGGCATCAGATACCATGAATTGAATTACATTTGAACGACCCTCGTGAGACAACAGAGCCGCACGATCAATCGTTTGCAACAATTCCCGTGCATTAATTGTAATTGTTGTCCGTTTTTCTGTTGGAATTAAGCGTGAAGCATCTGGATAATTACCTTCCAACAATCGTGAATAGAAAATTGTATTAGGTCCTAATTGGAAAATCACTTGGTTTGATGCCACACGAATTTCAACTGTTTCTACTTCTTCCAACATACCTTGTAACTGCAAAAGTGAGGCGCCTGGAATAATAATATCTGCATTAACATCACTCGTTCCAAAAGCTAGCGTTCGTTGTGCTAATCGGTGACGATCAGTTGCAACGGCTGTTAAATTACCACTAGCTAAAATAAAGTGTACCCCTGTTAAAATTGGTTGACTAAGTTGCTTTGAAACAGCAATAACCGTTTGACCAATGACTTCAATTAAAGTTGAAGCTGGCAAAATTAAATTATTTTGAATATCAACCTCAGGTAAATGTGGATAATTATTGACATCTTGTCCATGAATGTCGAATTCGGCAGAACCAGATGTAATTTTTGCTTCAAGCCCAGATGTATTTGCTAATGTTACTTCTTCACCTGGTAACCGCTTAACGATATTTGAGAAGAAAGTTGCGGGTAATGTAATTCCGCCAACTTCAGTGACAACTAATTTTGCAATATCATCAGACACGGGAATCGTTGTTTCAATTGAGATATCAGTATCTGATCCAGTTAGTGTTAACCCCGTGTCTGTTAGGATCATTTTAATATTTGTTAAAATTGGCATTGCTGTTCGAGATGAAATGGCACGATTAACATTATTTAATGCTTTTATAAACGCTTGACGATTAATTGTAAATTGCATGTGTAGAACTCCTCATGAAATGAATCAGATTTTGTTTTTAATTTATGCGGGCTGTGTAATGACTTATTTATTAACTTAGAAGTTAGTAGTAATAGTAGGCCCTGTGGAAAATGTGGAAAAGACACTCAGTCATTATTATACCAGTATTTGAGTCTTGTAGATAAACCTGTGGATAAGTAAAGGATAACTTGATAGTTATCCACAAGCTATTTTTGAAGCGTTGCTCGAATTTCTTGCATTTGCGCCTCTAATTGTTTGTTTTCTAAAACAGCTTCTTCAATTTTACTAGTTGAGTGCATAACGGTTGTATGATCTTTTCCACCGAAGGCACGACCAATCGCTGGTAATGATTCTTGCGTGATTTCACGTGAGAGATACATGGCAATTTGTCGAGGAATCACAATTTCTTTGACGCGACTTTTTCCGATTAAATCAGTGGTTGTTACATTGAAATACTTTGCTACTGCGTCTTGAATCATCTCAATTGAAATGATGTTTGTGCGTTCAAAATCCAAACCTGCTAGTATTTCTCGAATTGATTCAACAGTGACTGGATCATTACTAAATCGAATTCTTGCGACCACTCGTTTGAAAACACCTTCTAATTCTCGCACGTTTGTATCGACAGCGTTTGCAATTTCAGAAAGCACATCGTATGAAATTTCAATGTTCATTTCTTCAGCTTTATTCTTTAGAATTGCAATTTTTGTTTCTGAGTCTGGCTGCGTCAAATTTGCTGGATAACCCATTGCGAAGCGGGAAACAAGTCGATCTTCAATCCCTTTAATATCTTTAGGTAATTTGTCCGCAGTTAGCACAATTTGATTCCCAGCGCGGGTAATCGCATTAAATGTATTAAAAAATTCTTCTTGAACGTTTTCTTTTCCAGCTAATGATTGAATATCATCGACAAGTAGTAAATCGACATTACGATATTTATCTTTGAATTCATTTTGTTTATTAAACCGTAAAGCATCAGTCCAATCATTCATAAAATCATCAGTTGTAATGAATTTAACATCGGCTTTAGGATTACGGCGTAATAATTCATTGCCAATGGCTTGCATGAGGTGGGTCTTACCAAGTCCTGGGTTACCATAAAGTAGTAACGGGTTCCATTCTTCGCCGGGGTGTTCGGCAATTGCTTCAGCGACTGATTTTGCCTCACGATTGGGTGTCGAAGCAATAAATGTGTCAAAGCGGAATTTTGGATTTAATTTTGAACTCTCTGGCATTTGCTTTTCTACATTAGAAGTGGGTTCTTGAGTAGATGTAGATTCAGGTTGAATGGGGGTAGTTGTCAGTTTTTGATCGATGTATGTCACAACTGGCAAAATGACCGTTGGTGTACCACTAATAGTTGCAGAAGCTTGTAATGCAGCTGCAATAAATTGTGAGTAGTACTGACCACCAGGTGTATTCCAGTCGTCGGCAACGTTTTTATGCGGAGTGGATAAATATAAATTGGTTCCATTTGTAGACGCCACAAGACTAAGTGGTGTGAGTCCTTCTACGTATGATTCAAACGTCATACCTGGCGCGATCTTTTGGCGTAGCTCTTCTTTAATGGCATCCCAAAGCTGGATATGATCCATGGGAGAGCCTCCTTATGCATTAAAATTAATTTGAGAATCAAAATGAACACGATATATTTGAAACAATAGACTGTGTGCATTTAAAACATAAAGCTATTTTACCAGTATTTAAAAAAGTTTTCCACAGGTTAACGTTATTAGAGTCGATTAATGTGGGAAATTAAGTAACAGAATGAGATATTCACAGGCTGTTAGTAACGTTTTCAAGAAATACACAAGGTTGTTTATAACAAAATGACAACAAATGTGTAAAACTGGGAAAACCATGTGCGAGATACGGTTATTAAGGGCTTAATGTGTAAAAGGTAGTCGTAAATATTAGGTTATTAACAATGTTTTCCACATATCCACAGGAACAACATAAAAAATTGTGCACATCTGTGGAAACTGTGGATATCTTGTGGAAAGTGTTGAAAAACGTCTAACGGAGGGTTAGATTGTCATAATTAATCCACATAACGTAGCGTTAGGTTTTGGAAAACTTAGATTATAAAATAAATATTAAAGATGTTTGTGGAATGATTAAAACACTGATTTTACTTGCTTTATATGGTACGAGATGATACTATAAATCTTGAATTGTTTTTGGTATTAAGAGAAAACAGACAAAATCTGACTACGAATGGGAGGTGTAATCACATGAAGCGCACATTTCAACCAAAGAAGCGTCATCGCGAACGCGTGCACGGCTTCCGCAAGCGCATGAGCACTAGCAACGGGCGCAAGGTGCTTGCACGTCGCCGCCAAAAGGGCCGCAAGGTATTGTCAGCCTAATTGGGCAGGTCTCTATTAGGAAACTGATAATAACGCGCACGGGTGGTTCGGCCAATTGGCTGAACCACCCGTGTTTTGTTATCAAGCAAAATAATTACTCTGATATGACCACAGTACTACTAATGATCATTTATCATTTTTAGGAGAATAAAATGCGTAAGAGTTACCGGGTAAAAAAAGAGAAAGATTTTCAAACCGTATTTGAGCAGCATCAATCAGTTGCGAATAAGATGTTTATCATTTATACAATGGAGAAACCAGAACAAAGACATTTGCGCTTGGGAATTTCCATTTCAAAGAAGGTCGGCTTGCGCGGACATGAACGTGTTTGGGTAAAACGGCGAATTCGGCAAAGTGTTTTAGAATTAATGCCAGAGATGAGACAAGATGTTGATATTTTAGTAATTGCGCGTCCCTTGGCACATGATCAAGCGATGCCGGTTATCAAACAAAATTTGGTGCATGCCTTTCATCTTGCCAACCTTTTTTTGATAGATACTACGACCGGTGAAATGAAAATTGATGACACATTAGAAGAAAAATGATGTCTTGATGTCTTAATGTAGGCAACTACCAATCGAGGTAGCTGTTTAATATCACAATAACTAATTGAATATTTGGAGATTATTATGAATTTAGCTGAAAAGTTACCAAAGTTAGCTAACTACCGTAAATCTATTATTGCTGCTGTAATTGCATTATTAGTAATGGTTGTGGCCGGTATGATGTATCAAGGACCAGCAATAGGACATGGCTTTTGGGGAGCACCATTATTGGTAATTTTGCCCGTTCGATTCTAGGGGTTTCAGCCTGGTTTAACAATAATTATGGGATTGGAATCATCGTCTTTACCTTATTAATCCGCGTGTTGGTTTTGCCTTTGATGGTCTATCAAACGGGATCAATGAAGAAGATGCAAGAAGTAGCGCCGATTATTAAACAATTGCAAGAGAAATATCCTAATCGTCGTGATCAAGAACAAATGCGGCAAATGCAAGCAGAAACGTCAGCAATTTATAAGGAGGCTGGTGTTAATCCCTTTGCCTCACTGTTGCCGTTACTTGTTCAAATGCCCATTCTGATTGCTTTGTACCAATCAATCTTTAATACGAAAGTTTTGCAAACTGGTACATTCCTTTGGACACAATTAGGAGAGCATGATCATACTTTCATTTTGCCGATCTTAGCGGCCTTGTTTACTTTCGCATCATCATACTTGGTGATGTTGGGTCAGCCTGAAAAAAATGGTATGACAACAACAATGACCTATGCTATGCCAATTATGATTTTTATTTTTGCGATTAATGTCCCATCAGCTTTGTCACTTTACTGGGTGATTTCAAATGCCTTCCAAGTTGCACAAACTTGGACGATTCAAAACCCATTTGAAATTCGTCGTGAGCGTGAAGCTAAAAAGGCAGCGGAGCGTGCGCGTGAGCGGGCAATTCGTAAGGCTACACGTTCAAAGAAACGTTAAGAAATATTTGACGGATAATAATGATATTTATTATGAAAACACTAATGATTAGATGTTGTTAATCATTAGTGTTTTTATTAACATTTGCGAATAATGGTTATTATTCGTATTCAATTTGGCTTGAGCTACTTGTTGAAATAAATTACCCCCCTAAGCTGATATAAATTCAGCTTAGGGGGGCAATTTCCCATTGTTTTTAAATGTCGGGACTTTTTAAATCATTATTTAGTGGTCGTTGTTTTAAAGAAGTGCTTATATTCTTGATTAATAGCGACTTTTTTATCTTTATCTGTCCAGAAACCAACTTTAACAACACCAACGAGTTTATTCTTTGGTACGAATCCCCAGTAACGAGAATCATTTGAAACTGAACGGTGATCACCAAGTACGAAGTAATACCCCTTTGGTACTTTGACGCTCTGATTATTTTTTACCCAGCTCATATGTTGACCTAATTCAGCGAGACTATCCCAATTACCAACGTTGTTCACGGCATTTGTTGCTTTTTGTTCACTTGATGGAATGAATGATTGATCAACAGTTTTACCATTGACTTTAATTACACCATTATTCGCACTAACAGTATCACCAGGAAGCGCAATGACACGTTTAACATAGTCTTTACTTTCGGTTACTTCTGGGTCAGAACCTTTTGCATCAAAGACGACAACGCTACCACGATGTACTTTGTCAGTCCGTAGTACCAAGACGCGTTCATTATTAACTAAATTAGGTTCCATTGATGTGCCATCAACGCGAACAATTGTAAACCAGAATTCACGGATTGCAAATGCAATAATTAGTCCTAATACAATTGGGATAATCCATGACATCACTTCTTTAAAGGCCTTCATTACGTGCTTTCCTCATTTCATAATTAACTTTGTTCATTGTAGCATATTTAGGTACTTTGTTAAGTTGGATTGGTTGACCTTAGTAAACTCTTTCAATTTATTGAAATTAAGTGGTGTGACCTTTAATAAGAAATCACGGGTAATCACAATTATTCGTTATCTTCAGGCCGGATTAACATATGACCAACGACCATAGCTGCAAAGAAAATAAAAGTTAGAATAACTGAAACGGTAGTTGCTGGGCTAAGCAATAAAATAATGAGTACGATCACATAAAAACCAATTGTTACATAACTTGTCAATGGGAACCAAGGCATTTTAAACCCTGATTCGATGACATTTTCAGAGGCCTTATATTTAATGTGCGCAGCCATAATCAATACCCAGACGAACATAAATGATGTATTTGCGACGCCCGTAATTAGGGTAAATGCTTGATTTGGGAAGAAATAATTTAAAAGAACCACAATGAGGAAAATGACTGATGAGGCTAACATGCCTGTGATTGGAATATTGTTTTTAGATAGACGAGCAAGTGATTTCGGAGCTTGATTATTTTTTGCCAAGACATATAAGGTCCGTGATGTCGAAAAAATTGCGGAATTAGCTGCAGATAAAGCAGCTGTTAAAACAACAAAGTTGACAAGGGCAGCGGCAAATTGAATCCCTAATCCTGAAAATACTTGAACAAATGGTGATTGACTGGTATTAATTTGATTCCAAGGAAAAATTGACATAATGATTGTAATTGCACCAACGTAAAAAATGGCAATTCTAACCGGCACTGAATTGATGGCCCGTGGAATATCACGTTTTGGATTTTCAGTTTCACCAGCAGTTAAACCGATCATCTCAATTCCTGTAAAAGCAAAAATAACCATTGGGAAGGCCATTAGAAAACCCTTAAATCCGGTAGCAAAAAAACCACCATGACTGACTAAGTTTGAGAATGAAGCAGTTGTTATACCTTGATGAAAATTAGTAAAAATCATGATTAACCCACTAATGATTAGGGCAATAATGGCAATTACTTTGATTGAAGCAAACCAAGATTCTAATTCACCAAATAAACGAACGGTTGTTAGATTTAAACCAACCAGAATAATGATCACAATCAATGGTGTTAACCATTGCGGGATAAATGGGAACCAGTAGCGTAAATAAACCCCTGTGGCGGTCAAATCTGCCATTGCTAAGCTTGCCCAAGCTAACCAATAGGCCCAACCAATTGCGAATTCCCATTTGGTACCGAGATAAATTCGAACGAAATCTATGAATGATCGAATCTTTGTATTTGATAATAATAATTCACCAACAGCACGCATCATAAGATATCCAAAGATACCAGTAATGAAGTAGGCTAAAATTAGTGCTGGGCCGGCTTGTTTAATTGCGGTACCAGATCCCAAGAATAAGCCCGTTCCAATTGCACCACCGATGGCAATCATCTGAACATGACGGGCATTGAGACCGCGCTTTAGTTCACGTGTTTGTGTTTGTTCTGCCATAATAAACCTCACTTGTATCTTCATGACTAGGCGACAAGAGTGACATAGCAACAGAAAAACGTCCCTATGCCAAAAATTAATTTGACATAGGGACGTTTTAGATCAACGCGGTTCCACCCTATTTTTTATCTATCACGGAATGCGATAGATAAACAACTTAATTGCATCAGATCAATTGGTTCAATTAGGCCCAACAACTTTTACCATTACTTGTTTACACCACCACAAGTTCTCTGAATATGGCTTACAAAAGTTATCCACTAATCTCAATACCAGAATGAATTTAATAGGCTAAGTATATAAAGTGCTTGCGGTGGCGTCAAGTAAAATGTCAGTCTATGTCGCCGTCATGGTTAAATCGTTATCATTGTAGCTAACATTTTTTGTGTTTGGGACTGGCAATGTTATTCACTTGAGATACCTTCTGTATGTCAATTAATTACCTGTTACTAGACGATCAAATTTTTGAACATTATCGCAAGTACCAATCACCGTTAAAACATCACCAATGTGAATTTCATAAGAAGCTTCAGGTGCAACGATGAACGATTCATGGGCCTTGATTGCAATGACGTTTAAACCGTATTCAGAACGAATATCGAGGTCAGCAATGGTTTTATTAACAAATTCGAAATTTGAAATTTTAATTTCACCAATCGAGTATTCATCACTAAGGGTAATGTAATTCAATAAGTTTGGTGACACTAGTCGATTAGCAACTTGTTGTGCCATTTCGTGTTCAGGACGAACAACTTCATCTGCTCCAATTTTTGATAGGACTCGCGCATGCAAATTGTTTTCAGCTTTTGCGATGACATGTTTGCACCCTAAGTCTTTTAATAGAATTGTTGCTAAAATTGATGCTTGTTGGTTATGCCCGATAGCAACAATGACGTGCTCTAATGATGGTAAATCAAGTTCTTTTAAAGAGTCTTCATCTTGGGCATCGGCAATGACAGCATGGGTTGCAATGTCCATATATTCTTGAATCGTTTCTTGGTTATTGTCGATAGCAAGGACTTCTTGACCGTCATTTATTAAAGACTCCAATAATGAACTGCCAAAGCGGCCGAGGCCAATGACTGCGAATGTTTGTGCCATGAATATCCTCTTTCTAGTATCCGATACGAATAAGTTGTCATGAAAAGCAATATGGTGTAATTACTTATGATAAGGTGAGCCTGCGTTAATCATATAGGCGCGATAGATTTGTTCAGTTAATACAAGCCGCATGAGCTGATGAGGTAGGGTGAATTTCCCAAAGCTGATTAAAGTGTCTGCACGTTGATTGACTTCTGGCGCTGTACCCAGAGAACCACCAATGACAAATACAATGTCTGACTGTCCTTGAATGGCTAACTGATCAAGCTCATGGGCAAGTTCTTCAGACTGTCTCTCATCACCGTTAATAGCAAGGACGTAGACATAATCTCGTGGTTTAATTTTAGCGAGAATTTTTTCACCTTCACGCTGCATCACCTGTAACATCTGACTCTCAGAAAGCTGTTCGGGTGCCTTTTCATCTGGCACTTCGATGATTGATAGCTTTGTAAATTTGGTCAATCGTTTGCTGTACTCAGCAATGCCATCTTTTAAAAATTTTTCTTTTAATTTCCCAACAGCAATAATTTTAATGCCCATTGTTAGTAATCCTTTATATGATTATGTTTTCCACAAGCGTACAAAATGTATGTGAAATAGTATAAATCTCATTATAACACTGTTTTTAGCGGTTGATGATAATCGATTTTTCTCATTATACACAATGTGAATAAAACCTGTGGATAACTTTTTAAATAGCTATTTAATAGTGTTTATGAGTAATTAATCTGTGAATTTTGCCGAGCAAATAATAATGATGCGTTGGTTATCCACATTAAGAAATATAAAAATACGAACAATCAATGGAAATAGTATATAAAATATGAGGATTATTTGTTTAGACAGTGAAGAATGTTGGTATAGCAAAGATTTTATCCACATCTTTTAACCGACTTGTGTGATTAGACAATTGAGTGGTTGATGGATTTGTTATCCACAGGTTTTAAAAATGGCATGCACATTATTATCGGCTAAGAATCAAGAACTTGCATAGCACAATTAATTTTCAACAAGTTATCCACAAGCAACTTTTCCACCCTGTGAATTATTTTCATGTAACAAGTCAGCCTTTTTTCAACAAGTTATCCACAGTCTTAATAAGTTACACACATACTTGTCCACATTTTCTCCAGATAGTTGTGAACATAATGAGGTATAATTTTTGTATAAGGGGATTACGAATTATGCATGTATTAATCAAAAAATTAACACCACCACAATTGTTAACGATCGGCTTTTTGATCATTATCTTTATTGGTAGTATTTTATTGACGTTACCATTTGCTCATCAGGGGCATATGCATGTTTCTTTACTAGATGCAATTTTTACAGCTGTTTCAGCAACCACGATTACTGGATTAACAACGTTGTCAACCGCAACAACTTGGACCGTTTCAGGGCAAATTATTATTTTGATAATGATTGAAATTGGCGCGCTGGGGTTCATGACCTTTGCAGTCTTATTATTTGCATTAACTGGACGCCGGTTAGATTTAAAGTCAAGGTTGCTTGCACAACAAGCATTAAATTTAAGAAGCTTGTCGGATGTCAAATCCGTTTTACGCTATGTATTATCATTATCAGGTATTATTCAAGGAATTGGGGCAATTTTATTAGCGATTGATTTTGTGCCACGTTTTGGTTGGCTCAAAGGTTGTTATTATGCTATTGCGCATGCCATTTCATCGTTTGCGAATGCTGGGTTTGTTTTCTTTAAATTACCATTTAGTCAATTTGCGACCAATCCTTATGTCTTAGCTGTGACAATGCTGCTTATTTTAGCTGGATCATTGGGCTTTTTGGTTTGGCGGGATCTGTTAATGTTTAAAAAGCAAAAACGAGTCACGCTACATACACGCTTGGCGCTTGTCATGTCAGGTTGGTTAATTGGGATTGGGTTCGTTGGCTTACTGATTTCAGAAGCATTAGCAGGGACATTTTCAGCGCATTTGTCGTGGATTAATCGGGTTATAGATACCCTGTTTATCGCTGTTACCCCACGTACTGCTGGACTTGAGGTGATCTCAACGGGCAATCTTTCGACTGCTGGTCTAATGTTGCTTATCTTTTTGATGTTTATTGGTGGAACGCCTGGTTCAACCTCTGGTGGTATTAAAACAACCACTGCGGGTATTTTGATTTCACAGGTGTGGGCATCTCTACGTGGGCAAGAAGCTGTGCGTTTTGGTGACCGACAATTTTCAAAACGAACGGTTAATAAGGCGCTGATGCTCGCAGTCGTTGCGATTGTTTTTATTTTCCTTGCTGCATTTACGTTAAGCTTGACTGAAAAGTTGCCAGCAGGTACAGGAATTGAATATATTGTATTTGAGGTTGTTTCAGCGTTTTCAACCGCTGGCTTGTCGCTTGGGTTAACACCACATCTAACATGGATTGGTAAAGTTATTGTGATGATTGTGATGTTCATCGGACGAGTTGGATTGTATACCGTGATGTTTTCTGTTTTGGATGTGCGTGCACAGGCAAAACATTTTGAATATCCAGAAGAAGAAGTCATTATTGGCTAGTGAGGAATGAAAGATGACATATCCAAAATTATTTGCAACAGATTTAGACGGCACATTCTTAAATGACTATAAGAAATTTAATCGACGCCGTTTCACAGAAATTTTAGCGCAGTTAGAGACACAGCAAGCACACTTTGTTGTTGCGACTGGGCGTGATATTGATATGATTCAAAAAGACTTTGCGGACTACCTTGGTAAAATTGACATTGTGGCTAATAATGGGGCTTTGGTCGTTGCAGCCGATGGCACGGTCTTACATACGCAAACGTTAGCGTCAACTGCAGTGATTGATGCAGTAGATGCGATTGAATCAATGCCCTTTAAATTAACGCGCGGTGCGGTTTTTGTTAGTGCGCATCATAAATATATGTTGAAAAGACATAAAGATTTTTCCATTACTAATCTTGTTTTTCGCCGCTTAGTCGGTGTGACGACCTATATCGATGATTTAAGTGAAATTGAAGAGCCAATTTTAAAAATTACATTTGGTTTTGAAGCAGACGATACGATGTTATTCATTCAACAAGCGCAAGCAAAGCTGGGTGAGCATGCACATGTGACGACTTCGGGATATGGTTCGGTTGATATTGTTGGTCCTGGAATTAATAAGGCAGCTGGCATACAGTATGTGGCTAACCATTATGGTTTGGCATTAGCGGATGATTTAGTGGCCTTTGGTGATGGGTTGAATGATTTAGAAATGCTCAAAGCTGCCAAATATCCATTTGCGATGCCAAATGGGGACGAAGGATTAACTGAAATGTTTCCATTAGCCGTGGCAGATAATAATCATGCTGGTGTGTTAGAAACTATCGCGACAGATCCATTTATTGATGGGGATATTTAAGTAGATGAAAAAAGACGTTGTATGAAACGTCTTTTTTATATGATATTGTTATGAGTTAATTTCGCTTCAGCTGAATTGAATCATAGCAAATGGCGTCAAGATGAGCGCTAAATAAAAAATTGCTTTGATTGTTTGGTGCTCTTCTTAGTGCAAATATGGGAGAATGAGATGTCATATTTATTGAGGCGCATTTGATTTTGATATAATAATACGGCAGATTGTCATTGATGGTCTCTTACGCGGTGTATGGGGCGTTTGATAGTCAAACTGGTTATTGAGCAATCGGTCCTAATCAGTTAGTGGTTCGATGACTTTTGTTTGTTTTAAAGTCCATGGTAAATATAAACAGAACCATAGCGCAATTAGACAAAGGATGAGTGTTGGTAAATAGAATGAGCCAGTTAAGTGTTGAATTGGTGCCAATGGCGATTGTGCAGCAGCAGTATTTAAAAACCAAAAATTGGTGTGCCATTGTTGGTTGAAAATGAGAATGATTGGTATGATGCCACTTAAGTATAGGGTTGGTTGCCAAAGTCGACGCCAATTTGGACGAAATTCACCAGTTACCATCAAAGCAAGTGGATACGTGATTAGTAAAGCGTGGATAATAAAACTTTGCCAAAGGAAAACGTTGATCAACGGTAAGACTTGCCAATCTGGAAAAATAAGGGCGGCGAAAGCACCCCATAAATTGAGACTATATAATATTTCGCGTGCAAATGCATTTGGGTGAATAGCATCCCAAGCAATAATGAATATCCCAATGCCACAGAGATGCAAGGGTAACTCATTTAGCGTAAATTGATGGGTCATGATTAGAATAACCGCCCGACTACTTTCTAATAGCAGAATTGTTAACGCTAAGAATTGGCGCCAATGTTGCCGTTGTGCTGGTGTGTATTGTTGATATTGACGAATCAATGCAAACATCATACCGGCTAAAATGATTAGAATACAAATGTGGGTACTTGAAAAATGGCGAAATCCATAGCCAGCAGGCATGTGGGATGAATAAGTGAAAATGTAGTTAAGCATATCGCAACTCCAATTATTATGATATATATTTTAAGTGTAGCAAAGTTAATGCGAAGGACAAAAGAAAGGGTTTCAAAAGATGAAATCATATGTAATTATCGGTAATCAATACGAAGGTATTTATACACAGCCTTGGTCAGAGATTAAAGCATATACGCAAACGAAACCAGCACCAAAGTATAAAGGATTTGAGACGCAGGAAGCAGCTGAAACATGGTTTAAACAACAGAAAAACGCCGAACATGGAGGTGAGGCACGTACTTATCAAACGGCGTATGATGGAAAAATTAATTGGCAGCCTGATCGATATTATATTTTTACTGATGGCGGCAGCCGAAATACTGGGAATGTTGTTGGCGGTCACGTTAAAGCAACGGACAAAGCTGGTTGGGCAATTGCGGTGTTTCAAGGCAATGATATGAAAAATCCGGTTTTTACAGATTCAGGCGCGTATTATGGGAAAACCAATAATGAAATGGAAATTTTTGCGTTGATTAATGCCCTAACACAAGCGCTCAAAGTGCCTGAGAAGGTCGTTATTGTGAGTGACTCGAAATATGTGTTGGATACAACAACTGATTGGATGTATAGTTGGCAGGCAAATGGCTGGAAAAAGAAAAGCGGTCCGATTGCAAATTTAGCAGCGTGGCAAATGGTTTATGATTTGGTCATTAAACAAGCAAAGCGGTTGCAGTTTATTTGGGTCAAAGGTCACGCAACGAGTACCGGTAATGTCTTAGTTGATGAACTTTTAAATCAGGCGATGGATGGATTGACAGTCAAATAATCCACCTTAGTCTTGACTGTGGATTAATATCAGCTTAGATAACCGTTTCACGATAAATCAAAGTTGGTATGATGTGATGATCAGCCCAACCAATGACGGTTCCGATGCCAAAAAATGATACAAGGGTTCCAATATTTAGGGTAACTAATTCACCGGTTTTTTGCCAAATTAGTAATGAGATGATAATTGGAATGGTGAAATTAATAACCTGTGAGATGAATGCATTCCCTTTGAAAAATTGAAACCGGGTATAGATAACTAAATCATCTAAGGGATGGGTAATGAGTCGAACCCGCATGGTTAATGAAATTCCAATGCCTACAATGACAACTGAAAGCAGATCAATTAGAATGCGAATGATGAATGGTAAGGGCTGAATAAAAGTAAAAAATTGACTGGCAAAATTAACTAAATAACTAAAGAAAAATAAAAAAATCATACCACCGACAAAATGAAAAAAATTAAACTGCTGGGTTAAAATGATGACTAAAATGGCAGCCGCAAAACCAAATGCAAATAAGAAGACGCCTTTTGGCACATGGGTTAAATTTTGCAAATTTGCTGAGGCGGCTGTCCAAGCAGCTGAACCACTGTTTGTTGCAACGGCTAATCCATTCCCTACCCCATTGAGGAATAAACCAATGAGGAGTAATGAAATTGACTCGTACGTTTTTAATGACCGTTTAACGCCGTTGATAAGAAACATATTGTTTTTTCTCCTGCTATACCTTAATTTAAGGTTTCTTTGTTACAGTGTACAATAAATAGGGATGCATAATAAAGGGTTGTGGGGTGATTATGATGACTGTCTTAGCCGTTGATTTGCCAAATTGGTTAAACCAGATTATCAATGTGAAATCCGGATTTGGTCTGCTTGAATTTAGCATTTTTTTTGCTTTAATTTTTATTGAAACTGGTGGTATTTTTATTGGTTGGATTCCAGGAGATGCGTTATTAGTCACGATTGGTAGCATTGTTGGCCTACATCATAATTTAATTGAATTATTCATATTAATGGGTGTTTTTGCAATCGCATCTTTACTTGGGGATGCGGTGAATTATTTCTTTGGGGCATGGTTATTAAGACAAGGCCGACGAATAAAATTTATTGATCGACATCTTAATGGCCGATTGATGCAACGACTTTCAAATAGTTTTCATCATCGTCGCTGGTTATTATTTATTGTTGCTGGTCGGTTTATCCCCTTTATTCGAACTGCAGTTCCATTAACTGCACATCAACTCGGACTGGCCTTTATCGATTATATTCGACTGGCTGCCTTTGCTAGTAGCGTTTGGTCTGTGACCTTATTGTCAATTGGGTATACATTTGGGCAGTTTGAATTACCAGCTTGGTTGCATTGGTCAATTATTTTGTTGTTATTGTTTTGTTTTGGAATCAGTTTAGCGATACCAAAAGTTAGAGAACAGATTATTCGTTTGTTTTTAGAAGAAAAATAAGTCGTATCAAGTCTAGCAAATGACAGCATTGAAATTGAGTTATCATTTTCAGTTGTTTGACTGTGCTTGAAGGCTTTTTTATTTTTGATTAAAAAATGGCATCAATATCTAACTACACTTAGATATTGATGCCATGCATTTAATTGTGTTAATTATTTTTTTTAATGAATGTTTTTAATTCTGCGTTAATTTCATCCACGGCACGGGTATCTTGAACGCTTGCTTCGATACTTGGGGTTGTTTTTGCTGATTCAAAGGGCTCATTTGCCAAGTGGGCTAGTGTATCAGCATTAACTACAGCTTTTTTTATCGGATTTTTCTCAGCCATCTGATTTCTCCTTTGCCTATTTATATCTTAATTATACCAGACGATTAAGCAACCTGTAGGATATAAGTATCAAATGTTTCATGTGGAACATTTATTTAATTTTTATTTTATTCAGTGGTGTTGTTCTGTCAGGTATGTTTAATGTCCACTTGGCATCAAAAGTAAATGTACCAGTGCGTTTTACGTAACCATCTGAATATGTTGGATTAAAATCAAGTAAAATTGTACTTTTATAGAATTGATCATCTTTAGATGGTTGAACATCTTGCCAATGATTTGATAAACCAGATGAAGTCTTTGTATCCAAAGTTAAGAGATAGGTACCGTGCTCAGCAGCATTAGTTAAATAACCTAAATTAACTAGGTTGCTGGGGGTCCAAGAGTCATCTGTATTTGAGTCTAATACATATTGTTGCATTGAGAATACCGTTGACTTTTCAAGGAGTAAGGGATTAAAAGCACTTTGGTCTTTCGAGGTATTATTGGTCACGTCTAACCGCCAATTTTGATAAAATGGGTTCTCGACATAGAGCATACCTGTTGCAAGGTGTTTTGAATCCTTATTTCCCGAACCAAGCTTATAGATACCAAAATCAAAAGTTTTCGGATAGTTGACTAATATATCACCATGTACATTAAGCGTGTATTTGGTAATCGTATTCGCATACTTAGCTTTAATTTCTGCGTCAGACATCTTTGAAAGATTGTCTGATTCTGATGCGACGACGAATGCAATTTGATTGATGTGTGATAGGTGTTGTCCAATGAATTGTCGATCTTGATTGTCTATTTGGTAGGTACCGTTAATGTTTTCACCGGCGTAAACTGTTTTATCATCATAATCGGTTGCTATATCGTTTGTTTTTAAATCTTCAGTTACGTCATCGATAGTGAGGCTTGTACTTTGTGCTGTGTCAGTTTTGTTAGGTGCTAATGGATTTTTACCATTCACGGTATATTTCTTCCAAGTTGTGTTGTTCATTTTAGCCCAAATGACGTTAGTTGAGTTAGCAGGTTGCTCAATTCGAAGCGTATTCGAAAATTTCCGACCATCTAACACATGCATCGTAGTTGATGGCGGGTCAATGGCATCGTTATTATTCAATGAATATTGAAAGCTATAATTTGTGCTTGTATTTTCAGGTGCAAAATTGACATTATCTGGTAGGCCGATTGATGTAATCTGAGGTACATCAGTCGTGTCTTCAATTTCGCTGGTACCAGGAAAATCACCATCTTGATTGAAGCTTGCGCCAAATGATTTATCTGTATTCATATTGAGACCGTTCAAACTAAGCAGTAAATTTTCAGCCGTAATGACGTTTCCAACGAAACTCTCCTCAGCATCTCCTTTGATAATGACACTTGTATTGGGGGCTAAAATTGTCCCAATAAAGGCATACCCATTTGATGTGCCAGAATTGGCATTTAATGTGATCGAGTTGGTGTTTTCAGCCGCATCGTCACCTGCGAGCGTACTAAAATTATGCAAAATATGTGAGGCAGTGTGATACTTTAATTTGGTGTTTTGTGAATTCGATAAATCATAACGTTGACTAAATAGTGAATGATCAGCATCTCCAGAGGTTGTACTTGGGAAAAATTGATTTGCCTCTGGAGCTTTTTGTGCCGATTTAACTTGTTCGGTTGTATAACCATTAACGGATAACCAAGCAGATTGGCCAAAATTAAAGGATGAAAAATTATGATAATTCAAGATGAAATAAGGTACTTTTTGTTTTGTTTGATCAAAATTCAATAAATTAATCACAATCGCTTGAGCATTTTGATAGAGTTGATTGTTTGCATGACCATCAATATTAATCGCTGCAATGCCTTGTTTATCAGTTTGATTCATATCAACGTTGATTTGAATCGCTGGCGTATTAGCATAGTTGTCATTCGTTGCTTTGATTTCAGTTGTGTTGGTCGTAATTGATTTAATGGCACTATTAAATGCGCTTTCGCGATAGCCATTAATTTCACCATCGTTATTGTAGGTCGTTGCCGTTAAACTCGCATAATAATCACTGACGTGAATGACGTTATTGACTGCATCTTGTGCCGTTTTGACATTATTCTTTTTGAAGTAATCAATGTCACCAAGGGTGGCAGATTGATTATTGATGGTATAATCTTTCTGCTTGAAGTTATTGATAGCGTCTTGTTGTTGATTTAGAATTGATGACAACTCAGTATCTGAGATAGAATTATTGTCTGCGTTATCACCCATGACATAATGTAAAGGTTGGTTATCAGTGCCAACCATACTATCTTGCTTTGAAAGCACGCGAATGAACGAATTTGAGAAACGTTTGGCAGAAATCAATGATGGGTCAAAATGATCTGGTAATTGGCTGGTGGTGTCTTTTGAAAAATTTTGAATTTTTGTACTGGGGGTATAAGGATAATCTTCAGTGTTAAAATCAAACCCAAACCGGTATTCTCCAGCATAGAATTGACCTTTAATATCTGTGGTCGTATTTGGATCAAAAACCATCTCACCGCCAGCATAAAATGTTGCTGATGTTGCAGCGCCTAATGGATATTCAGCACTTGGACGGACAATGGTTTTACTACCGTTTTTGGTATTAATTGTTTTAGCGTGTATGTAGCCATTAATTGTGAAGCCAAGAATACTTATTGAAGTTAAAATTAGCAGCATTCTAATCCAAAATGATAGGGTATTTTTAATTTGCATGGATAAACCTCATTGTTAACTATTTGGGGATTAAATTTGTATAAATATTATTTAATTATGACATTATATTATATTTTTATCTGCTTTACTATGACTAATTAATGTGTTAATATTGTGTTTCAATTCATTTAAAGAGGTTATTTATTTATGAAACTAGTTAAAAACTTAGCTATGCTGTCAGCTGCTGTTGCGGTTATGGGATCTTTTGTTACAGTTGTTAGTGCTGACCAAAGTGCAACATCAAAGGGAACACTTCAAATTGAAGATGGAACATTGACTTTAGACAAAGTTGACGATCTTGATTTTGGTACGATTGCATACAACGCCAACGGATTTTCACTTGAATTACCAACAACTGGTAACAAAGCAACACTTGTGGATACCACAGTTGCTCAAGGTAAATGGAAAATTCAAGGTAGCACTGATAGCCAAGTGGCTACGTTAACAGTTAATGGTATGAACTTGTCAGCGACAGCTGGTACCGTATTTTCAGGTGATAGTGCTTCTAGTACATTCGCTAAGACACAAGAAGTGTCTGTTGATCCATCAAATACGCTTATGGCGATGACCGGTGACCAAGCTAAAGCTAATAAGGCTAATGCAGTATCAATGGACATTGACTGGACTTTGTCAGCAGACGCATCATCACGTTCATTTAATTAATCAATCAATAACAGCCTTATGTCTTTTGATATGAGTTCTGTTATTTTTTATTAGTATTAAATAGTTATTATAAGGAGTAGCATATGAAAAAATGGATTGGCTTATTCGTGACTGTTGTTTTGAGTCTTGTTTGTATGAGCAATTTTGTCATGGCTGATACCAAAGCTGGTTTTTCAATTCAACAAGTAAATGAAAACGGTCAGACGCAGTCACAACAGCATTATGATTTATTGGTACCACCGGGCCAAACCGGTAAAATCACAATTAAAATTACTAATTCAACCAACCAGACTGCTGATTATGAAGTGAGTTTACTTAACAGTCTAACCAATGACTTAGGTGAGATTGTTTATGCTGAAAACGGGACACAGAAGCAAGCGAGTCAATTATCCCGTTTATATGCAGGCATACAGACAGTATCGATTGGTGCACAGCAATCGCAATTGGTCTCAGTGATGGTCCAATCCCCAAAATTAAATCAGGCGGGGATTGTTTTGGGAGCAATTAATGTCAAGAAAATTAATGCTACCAATCATAATGAGCAGAAAACGATTCAAAATCATTATAATATGCAGATTCCGGTTGTTGTCCGAGCGCAAGAACATACAAAGCCGGCTTTAGATTTAAAATTGAATCGTGTTCAAGCGGGACTTTCAATTAAAAATGAAACGGCAATTAAGGCGACCCTACAAAATCCGACCAATTGGGTCATTTCACCAATGACGGTTAAAGCAACCATTACAACCAATAATCGACAAAAGACAGTCTATACTGACGTGCAAAAAAAACTTGAAGTTGCGCCACAAAGTGAAGTCAATTTGCCGCTTTCGACAGGTAATACACGTCTTAAGCCTGGAAAATATCATCTCGACATGGTCGCGACCTCTGGTGATTATACTTGGCATTTTGGTAAAAATTTTGTGATTAGTGCTAAAACAGCTGAGCTAGCCAATAGTCAGGCACGTCACTTGAAGTCTACAATTAATTGGGTGATCATATTAATTGTAAGTTTGGTATGCATCATTATTATTTTACTTATCTTGTTAATCGTGTTGATGTATAAACGACGTAAAAAAGATGACGAGTAAGATAACGATTTCTGTTTGTTGTTAAAAAAACCCCTTAAACGACTTGTTTAAGGGGGTTTTTGTATTCAAAATGAGATTATTCCCACTCGACAGTTGCGGGTGGCTTAGCTGTAATGTCGTAGACAACGCGGTTAATGCCTGATACTTCGTTAACAATTCGACGTGAAATTTCTTCCAGCACGTCCCATGGTAATTTTGCAAAGTCAGCAGTCATACCATCAATTGATGTAATCGCTCGAATCGCAATCGTGTAGTCGTACGTACGACCATCACCCATGACCCCAACTGATCGAACGCCGGTTAGGACAGTGAAGTATTGCCAAACTTCGCCATCAAGACCATGGTTTGCAATTTCTTCACGTAAAATGGCATCAGATTCACGTACAATTTCAAGTTTGGCTTCAGTAATGTCACCAAGAACACGAATGCCTAATCCAGGTCCAGGGAATGGCTGACGCCAAACCAGATTATGCGGCATACCTAATTTTTCACCTAGGGCACGTACTTCATCTTTGAAGAGTGTCTTTAGTGGTTCAATGAGGCTAAATTGCATATCTTCTGGCAAGCCACCAACGTTGTGGTGTGACTTGATTGTCTGTGCAGTGTCGGTACCAGATTCAATGATATCGGTATAGAGGGTTCCTTGTGCAAGGAAGTCAATCCCTTTGAGTTTTGTCGCTTCCTCATCGAAAACTTGGATAAACTCGTTTCCAATAATTTTGCGTTTTTGCTCTGGATCGGAAACACCGGCTAACTTATTAAGGAAACGCTCTTGCGCATCAACTTTAATAATGTTTAGACCAAATTTACCACCGAGTGAGGCCATGACTTCATCGGCTTCGTTTTTACGAAGTAGTCCGTGGTCAACAAAGATTGAAACGAGTTGATCACCAATGGCTTTTTGTAATAATACGCCAACGACTGACGAATCAACACCACCAGATAGGCCAAGCAAGACTTTCTTGTCGCCGACAGTGGCGCGGATTTCAGCAATTTGTTGTTCAATAAAATCATCCATTGACCAGTTTTGCTTGGCATGTACGGCATTCTTGACAAAATTTTCTAAAATTTCATGGCCAAATGCAGTATGTTGAACTTCAGCGTGGAATTGGATACCGTATAGATTCCGTGATACGTCTTGCATCGCTGCAATCGGTGTATTATCTGATGTCCCAACAACGGTGAAACCTTCAGGTACTTGTTCGACATAATCGCCATGCGACATGAGAACGACTTGTTCTTGGGGTGTCCCTTGGAATAACAACGCATCATCAGAAGTGACTTGCATTGTTGTTTCACCATATTCGGCTGAGTTATCAGAAGGGGCAACTTTACCACCTGGCAGTTGATGGGCCATCAACTGCATACCATAACAAACCCCAAGTATCGGGATATTAAGGTTATAAATTTCTGGGTCAATTGTGAATGCATCAGTGTCATAGACTGAGTTTGGACCACCTGAAAAGATTAAACCGGCTGGGTTTAATGCTTTGATTTCGTCAACTGATAGGGTGTGCGGTTTCAATTCAGAATAGACACCTAGTTCACGAATTCGTCGGGCAATCAATTGATTGTATTGAGATCCAAAGTCTAAGACGAGGATGCTTTCGTTGTTGTTTGCGTCAGCCATTGAGCTCCTCCATAATATTATTGTTTTTCATTATACGTGAGTTATAGATATATTTAAAGAGTATTTATAGAAGACATTCGAAATGTATTTATTTAGTAAAAATAATGTGATTAATTGATGACGTTATGCGGTATGATGTTATTTTTTTGTAAATTTGACGACCCCTTCCCAACGTGCGGTTTGGGGGAACATATCAATAGGCTGAATATAGTCAACATGATAAACTTTCACCAAATCAACGAGGTCGCGAGCTAAAGTTGATTCATTACATGATATATACACAAATTTTTCAGGTGCATGCGCTAAAATCGTTTGGCGTAAGTTGTCATCAAGTCCTGTACGAGGGGGATCGACAATCAGTGCATCGGCTTGCCATCCAGCTGCAGCCCATTGGGGGACTAAATCTTCAGCAGCGCCGACAAAATATTTTGCATTTGTGACATGGTTGTCGATCACGTTTTGATTAGCATCGGCAATGGCTTCTGGTACGGTATCCATACCACGGATTTCTCCAGCTGCATCTGCTAAGGAAATACCAATTGTACCAACACCTGAATAGGCATCGATTAATTTTTCAGCATGATGTAGGTCTAATGCCATTCGAGCTTCCGCATATAAACGTTTGGTTTGCTTTGGATTTAATTGTAAGAAAGCACGCGGTGACAATTTAAACGTTTTTCCATCAATCATTTCCGTAATATAATCTTCACCCCAGAGATGTGTTGTTTTATCACCCCAAATCAGTGATGTGTCGCCTGGATTAAAGTTTTGATGAATTGAAACGACGTGAGGCAATTCCGCATGAATTTGGGTAATCAATTGGGATAAATCGGGAATTGTGGGTGTATTTGTGACAAGTGTTAGTTGTACGTCGCCTGTCGATTCACTCACACGGGCAACTAATGTTTTGATCACACCAGTTTCTTTTTTCTCATCATAAATTGGTATTGCTAATTTTTGAAGAATATTACGCACTGTTCGTACCGTCTCGAGCGTTGCAGGATGTTGAGTTGATACGACTGGTAAGTCAACCAAAAAATGTGAATTTCGACGATACATACCAACAGAAATCGAGCCATCTTTCATTTGACGAATTGGAAATTGTGCTTTATTTCGATACTTTGTAGGGTTATCCATACCGATTGTTGGTTTAATATTGATACTGTCATAACCTTTTGGTTTATATTTTTCAAGAGCTTGTCGAATGATATCTTGTTTAAATTCGAGTTGTTTTGGGTATGCTAGATGAGCTAATTCAACACCACCAACTTCTTGAGAATCAGTAGGTGTCACACGATCTGGTGATTTTTGCTTGAATTTTCGAATCTCAGCTTCAATAAATTTTTCAGTGAAATTTGTTACTTTGACATCAACGACCTCGCCAGGTAAGGCGCCAGGGATAAAAGTGATTTTACGTTTGTAATAGCCAATACCTTCACCATTAATACCTAACCGTTTGATTGTAATTAATAATTTATCCCCGATTTTAACTTGAACATTATTGTTGTCATTTTTTTTTGTTCCACGTGAAACATGTGTTTTTTTTGGAAATTGATTTGGTCTTTTATTATATGCCATTTTCGTTCTACAAAGAGGGGTGCCCTCACTCCTTTAATTAGTTAATAAGTCATATTTTAGCATGTTTCTTAAATAAAAAAGAAATTAGATTGCTCTAATTTCCCTATCTTTTTAAAAATCCGTTTCATCAGGATTTGTATGCAATCCAGCAACGCCTGAAAGTGCATCAATCTTGGCCATATCCTCTGGCGTTAAATCAAAATCAAATAATTGTGTATTTTGAACAATTCTTTCCTGATGCGTTGATTTTGGTAATGGTAAGAATCCATGTTGTAACGACCAACGCAATGTTACCTGAGCAGCTGATTTTCCATATTTCTCACCAATTGCAATTAGCTCTGGGACCTTTAACAAACGATTAGTAGCTAAAGGTGAATATGCTTCGGTAAGTGTATTATGGCGTTGATTAAAGGTAACAGCGTCAGTTTCAAGGTCTGAAGGATTAACAAAAAGTTGGTTAACTTGCGGTGTGACCTTCGCAGTTTCTAATAATGATTCAAAATGATGGGGTTGGAAATTCGAAATACCAATGGCTCGAACTTTTCCACTTTCGTAAGCATGTTCCATGGCACGCCAAGTTTCTGCGTTAGCAAGTTGCCAGTTGTCACGAATATCGACTGGATTTGGCCAATGAATGAGATACAGATCAAGATAGTCTAATTGTAATTTGTTTAAGCTTTCTTCTAAGGCAGCTTGAGCCCCTTCAAAGCTGTGCCGATCATTCCATAATTTAGAGGTAATGAACAGTTCTTTTCGATCAATGCCTGAATCAATTATGGCTTGCCCAATTGATTCTTCGTTACCATAAATTGCGGCGGTGTCGATATGGCGGTAGCCTGCCGCTAAAGCATCTAATGTACTTTGATAGGCAACATCACCATTTGGTGTTTGCCATGTTCCAAACCCAATAATTGGAATTTTGACACCATTGCTTAGTTCGTAAGTGTCAGTTAATGATTTGAATGTCATAATTTTCCTCCATATTTAGTAATTGACGTAAATACACTTACATCAGAATCTACCTTTAATTATAGTCGATAATTGTTTAATTCGCATAGTTTTCTTGATTGCTTTATAATGGGTAGATAATATATAAAGGGTGATATACATGGCAAGAATTACCGATCGTGATATTTTTGATGCAGCGCAAGATGTTCTCCTTGAAAAAGGAGTTGAAAAAGCGCGATTAACAGATATTGCAAAGAAATTGAATATTTCACATGCTGCTCTTTATAAGCATTTCCCTAATAAAGAGGCCCTATTTGATGCCATGCAAGAAGATTGGCTGAGTGGTATTGACCACCCAATTATTTCACAAGCCAGTCGGGTACCGATTGATGAGCGTGAAACTGCCTTGCATGACTGGTTGCAATTATTGTTAACGACCCGTGAGACTGCGTTTCAATCCAATCCTGAAATGATGCATTTTTATCGGTTGAAGGTTAAACAACAAAATGATCTCATTGGACCTCGCGTTTGGGAATTTGCTGAAGCTGTTGAACGAATCATGGCATGGGATTCATTCAGACAACAGCGGGGTATGACAATCATGATGGCATTGACATACTTTTATCACCCATTTTTTTCGGATAAGTGGAATGATAACTTGTTTCAAACGTTGTTTGAGTCTACATGGCTTGAATTATTGCCAATTGTACGTCAAGAATTTGAACGCGAAGGCGACTAGTGTGTTTCACGTGGAACAGGGGTGGTATCTTGCAACGAGCAATTATTTTAAATATTGATGGCCTTGTACAAGGTGTTGGCTTTCGCTGGGCAACGAAGAAATTGGCTGATGAATATCGTTTAGTTGGGTTTGTAAAGAGCCTTTCTGATGGTAGTGTTGAGGTGTTTGTGCAGGGCAATGATCAGCAAATCGAGCGTTTCATTTCGTCCATGCATAGGGGCACATTTCCTTTTACAAATATTTCTCATATGGTGCAAACAGAAACGCAACTTGCATCAATGAATCAGATATTTTCAATTATTAAATGAGGTAAGTATGTTAGACAAATTAAGACAAAAAACAATTTTGTTTTGGTCGCTTGAATTATTAGTGATTGCACTATTACTGTTAGTCGTATCACAATTATCATTTATTCTAGAACCGATATTTAAATTTATTGGTGCTGTATTTATTCCAGTTTTAATTTCTGGATTGCTATTTTATATTTTGAATCCGATTGTTAATCTCATTGTGAAGATAAAATTGAGCAAGTCGACGTATGTACCACGTTGGGCAGCATCGTTGCTAATGGTGTTCATTTTATTAGTTCTCGTTGGGGCCTCGGCCGCTGCGTTATTACCAAAAGTCGTCGATCAAATTAGTAATCTAATCAAGATGGCGCCAGTATTTATTAATGAAGGTAAACATTGGGTTGAAATGTCAGCAAAATGGCATTGGATTAAAACGTTGGGTCTTAGTGTCAATTCCAATACTATTCAAGAAGGCATTCAAAAGTATGGTACGCACATCATCAATGGCATGGCTAATGGTGCAGGGCAAATTGCAAGTTCAATTATTGGTTATTTGGTTTATGCGCTGACAGTCCCAGTGATGACATTTTATATGTTGAACGATGGCCATAAATTAGTGCCATTTATTAAGAAATGGTTTCCAAGCCGGCAAGATGATGTCGGTGAAGTTGCAGAGCGAATTCATGATACGTTGTCACATTACATTATGGGACAAGTATTTGAGATGATTTATGTCGGTGTTGCCACTGGTATTGGGTATGTGATGATCGGGCAAAAATACGCATTGTTGTTAGGTGTAATTGCTGGGATTGCCAACATCGTACCCTATTTGGGGCCATATATTGGGATTGTACCAGCTTTATTTGTCGCCTTAACAATGGGCGGTTGGCAAGTCTTGTGGACCATCATTGTCGTTGGGATTGTACATTTAATTGATGGAAATATTATTTATCCTCGAATCATTGGTGGTCGGTTAAATATTCATCCGCTTACAATTATTATTTTATTGTTGGCAGCTGGAAATGTTGCAGGTGCGCTGGGGATGATTTTGGTTATTCCAGCTTATGCAATTGTTCGCACCTTGGTGGTTTATCTTTGGGATTTTTTCTATCGCGAAAGAGAAGCGACTGCGCAAAATGTTTCAGATAACTAATTATCTGGTTAATAAATATATAAAACGCCTACATTGGATGCAATCCCATGTAGGCGTTTTATTTCGTTACCAGATTGGATAGCCATCTGGTGTTTGTGTATTTAATTTGACTAATAATCGGTTAAGGAGCCCGTTTTCGATCATCGCTGCCCAGAGACCTTCAATATGGCGCTCATTATAGATAATGAGTGATGTGATAGCGCGTAATGTGAAAAAGTCAGTTGTCTCATTGATAATCTCTCGAATATCAGCTTCCGAAATTTGTTCGGAGAAGCCTTTTTGCATGAGTGTTCGAGCAAAGTTTTGGTCGAAGTAATCTGACTGTTCAAATGCTTTGATAAGGTCGAATATCTTTGCATCATAGAGTGGATGTTCAAGATGGTCATGCCCTTTCCCCCATTGAATCGGTTTACTTTCCTGTTGCTGAAGATAAGTTGACCAAGAATCAAAGTTAAATGGGTGTGTTGTTGTCATGATGTGAACCTCGTTTTGTTTATCATTTGTGACTGACGTTGATTTCCGGGAATAATTTGAGTAAATCAACTGAAGTTTTAATGGTTTCTGTATGCGCTTTGAATTGTAGTGTTAAATGTGAACTATCATAACTAACAATCGTCAAGCCTATTTTAATAGCTTGCATGTATGTTACAGCAAGGGGCGTGTCACCAAATATCTCGTTGAAATAGGTGGCGTTTTGTTCCACATGGAACATCTGGGCTCTTTTATTGGCTAAATCTAAGGCAAGTTGCTCAGTTGAATAGTTTTTATTTGCAATTAAACGCGCAGCTGGTGTAAGTGATGGATTTTGAATTCGATTAGTTATTTCTTGCAATGCATCATCAAATCGTGGCGAGAAATGCTTTGCAAAAAGAGCTAAATCTTGAATTAATGTTTTTGCTGCGTCAAGATTTGGTAATCTATCAAAAGGATGTTGTAATGCAATTTCATTGCTAAGCGCCAACGCTTCTTCAAGTTCATTTTCTGAGTACGACTTATTTTGGGCGGTGAAATAGGCCGTTAGTAGTTCAATAATTGATAAAGTTGTTCCTGAAATACCAACTGGGTCAAAGGGATCAGTATCTAATACGCGTAATTCTAGATAACGTACACCTTGGGTTAAGATATCATCGCCTTTAAAACGAATTGTACCATAAAACTCGGCAGGTGAAAAAAGCGTCCCATTGTCGATAGCAGACGTTATTTGGGCTAAGACGTTTGCCACGTTTTTGGTATAAGTAATGTTGACATCAGGATCATTTGAAAATCCATATTGACTGTCACGCAATGACCTAACCTGACGGTGCTCGGATGTCATTCTAGAATCGGTTGTCGGATTGAAATTAATCGGACTTGCCCCAAACAAATAAACAAGCAGCCAACGATGTGCTACAAACGCCTGAGCAAGATTGAAGTATAACAGATTTTGAAATTCAACTAAGTTTGTTTCTGTTTGCTGTGCATGAAAATTAATTGCGATTAAATCAGAAGACAAAGAGAGGTTAACATGAACACCAGTCATGGTGGCATGTGTTGAACCATATTTGTTTTTTAACCAATCGCGGTATGCTTGATACCATCCACGTTCAAAAGTCGAATCCAGCCACTTTAAGTCGCTTGTATCATAATGAGGTGGCATGCTCAGTGGCCAGATACGTTCTGCTGATTGAATTGAATCTTGGACGACATATTGGATTTGCCGTAGATGATGACGTGCGTTATGGAGCGATTGTGCAGGTTGAGTGACTAACTCTAATTGTGATTCACTGTAGTCAGTTGTAATGTATGGGTGATAACGACGATGACCAAGTGAATTTGGATGAGGGGCGTGACTAATTTTACCGAATTGATTAACACGATGAACTTCAATTTCTAAGCCATAGTGACCACCAAAAAGCAGTCCTTCCTGATGGGTTAATTTCAATTGTTCTAACAAAGGGAATGCTGATAAAGGCATCGGACGACTCCTATTCGACTGATTAAAAGTAAGTATATTATATACCTCATTCTGTGAAAAGACTAATATAATGAGTTATTCGTGGTAAAATGAATAGCATGTTACTAAGCAAAGGAGCTGTAGAATATTAAATGACTGAGAAGCAGACTGATACAAGTGAACCGGATCAGATGAATCGTGGCTTAACCTCTCGCCATGTAAGTATGATTGCACTTGGTGGTACGATTGGAACCGGGCTCTTTTTGGGAGCGGGACATTCGATTGCAACGGCTGGCCCAGCAATCGTTTTAATTTATATGATTGTTGGCATGTTCATGTTTTGGATGATGCGAGCCCTTGGTGAATTAATTTTGAGTGATCCAAATAATCCTACATTTATTAACTATATTGAAAAATATTTAGGGGCGCGCGCAGGATATGTGATGGGTTGGACTTATTGGATTGGTTGGATAACAATTGCCATGTCCGAACTGACAGCTGTTGGGGTTTATATGAAATTTTGGTTTCCCAATGTCCCCTCGTGGCTATTTGAAATCGGATTTTTATTGATATTATACGGCCTTAATGTAGTCACCGTTTCTGCATTTGGTGAAACTGAATATTGGTTTTCAATGATTAAAATTATCGCCATTGTTGCGATGATTGCCACGGGAATTATGATGGCGATTGCCCATACGAGAACCGTTGAAGGTGTGACGTCAATTGGTAATTTATGGCAACATGGATTAGTTGCGCATCATGGACATAAAATATTGGCCGCATTCCAAATGGTGTTCTTTGCATTTTTAGGGATTGAATTTGTGGGAATGACGGCCGCTGAAACCAAAGATCCAGTGACCACCATTCCGAAAGCAGTGAATAGTATTATCATACGTATTCTAATTTTTTATGTGGGTGCGCTATTAGCCATTATGACTATTCAACCATGGACGGCATACAGTGCTGCCCAATCACCGTTCGTTCAGGTCTTTTCTGGAATTGGGATTACAGCAGCAGCGGGGATAATTAATTTCGTTGTTCTGACGGCTGCAGCGTCTTCATTGAATAGTTCGATTTACACGACTGGACGAATGTTGTTTTCGTTGTCTAGTCCTGGTCAGAAGATTTCAAAACTGAATCAGCGTCAATTGCCGGTTAATGCCATCACAGTGTCGACTCTTCTAATTGCCTTAACTGTCGTTGTTCATTTTATTTTTCCTGGTGATGCGTTTGAATTGATTACCTCCGTTGCGTCTGCGGCGTTTGTCATCATGTATATGATGTTGGTTTACACACATATTAAGTTTCGACAATCAACGGATTACCTTCAGGGTGAGAAACGATTTAAAATGCCATTTGCCCCAGTTTCAAATTATCTAACCCTTATTTTTATGGCTGGTATTTTTATTATTTTACTTTCTCAACGGCAAACGTTTTGGACCACAGTTATCGCGATTGTTTGGTACTTAGTGATGATTATGATTAGTATACGCAAAATTCCGAAATAACGTACAATAGAGGTATCAGAAATTTTCTGACCTCTTTTTCTTTGCAATATCAGGAGGTGATTTATGATGCAAGAACGATTTATTGATCGACAGTATCAGTATCAACCAGCAGACATTAGTGTTAGTCAAGTTCAGTATTTAGATTTAGCCTATATGACTGGCAATCGACACGGTTTGGACATTTTTTTACCAAACGACAAGAATGAACGTTTTCCAGTCGTGGTTGATATTTATGGGGGCGGCTTGTGGCTAGGTGCTAAGCGGTCATTTAAATTAAATCCAGCTTTACGATTCCTTGAGGCTGGGTTTGCAATCGTCAGTATTGATTACTCATTAATCTGGCAAGCACCATTTCCAACTCAAATTTATGAAGTTAAAGCTGCACTAAGATGGTTACGTGCCAATGGGGACAATTATCACTTAGATGTTGATAAAATTGCACTGATGGGTGAATCTTCAGGCGCACATTTAGCAGTGTTAGCTGGTGTTTCAGCATCAGTTGATGCACTGGAAGCGCGCGATTTTGGCATAGCACCAGAGGCGTCTGAACAAGTCAAAGCAATTATTGCAATGTATGGGCCATATCAATTCGATCAGTTTGTGCCACAATTTAAAGCGAGTGGTATTCAGCCTAAGTACGCTGAAACAGGGACTGATGTGTCATTTGAGGGACAATTATTTGGAGGTAAGGCGCCAAGTACTGTGCCTGAATTAGTCCAAAAATATAATCCAATGACTTATTTCTCCCCCCAGATGCCACCCATTTTGGGGATGGCTGGCACAGCAGACCAAGTGGTGCCATATCAGCAAACACAAGTCATGATTGCGGCTGCAACAGAGCAAATTGGGACACGAGCAGAAATATGCTTGGTACAAAATGCGAGCCATGGCATATATGATTTCATGGATGAAGCGCATACTAAGTTAAAGTTGGCATTCTTAAAAAAATATATGTAAAGGAGTCAACATGAAGAAAATATTTATTGATGGGTTTGTACGTGCAACACCGGGGTCTTTGGTGTTTACGATTGCACTGGATTATTTTTTTGTTTGGTATATCCATCCGACAACGCCCTTTTTGAGATTAGTTGTTTTTTTGCTACTTGTTCTGCCAGATTTAATCTCAGTGGTGGCGAGTTTTTATTCTTATCTGATGCAAAATCAGGAGGAATGGCGAAGATCATCAAAAAAATAAAATAAAAAAGCCGTATCAATTAAATGATACGGCTTTTAAAATTAAATTGTTTAAGGTAGTGGCTGATGAATAGATTTAGAATCGATGTACCGTGAATCTATCAGTCCCGTAAATATCAGTTAATTGACTAATTAGCTGCTTGTTGTACCTTATGTGCCTGCCATTGGGCATCAAACTCAGCCAAAACTTTTCGAACGTCAGTCGTTGATTGTGTTTCCATTAGTGCAAGACGCAGGTCTGAGGCATATGAAAAAGAACGGACATAAATCTTGAAGAAACGCTTTAATTTTTGAAAATGACGAGGACCATATAAGTTAGTCACTTCATCGTGTAAATCAAGTTGTAAATTCAATAATTCGAGTGCTTCATCCAGTGAGTGTGGTTGAGGATTTAATTCAAATGCCCATGGATTTTCAAAAATGCCACGCCCAATCATAATGCCATCGATTCCGGGATGTGATTCTGCGAGCGCGAGCCCAGCTTGACGGTCTTTGATATCACCATTGAATTGAATTAGGGTTTGTGGTGAAATCGTATCACGCATGGCAAGAATATCATCAATTAGCTCATAGTGTGCAGGAACTTTTGACTGTTCTTTTCGTGTTCGGAGATGAACAGTTAATACTTGGATATCTTGTTGCAACAAAAATGGTAACCACCGTTTGTATGTTTCGAGTTCATTGAAACCAATTCGAGTCTTAACTGATACAGGAAGGCCAATGGTCTTTGCAGCTTGAATAATTGCGGCTGCATCATGTGGATGTCTGATTAAATCAGATCCACCGGCATTTTTAATGACTGTACCATCAGGACAACCCATATTAATATCAATCGCCTGATAACCATCTTTTTTTAGCTCCTCAATGGCGGTCACGAAATCTTCAGGCCGATTCCCCCAAATTTGTGCAATCGGTAGTTTTTCATGTTCGACCACTGCTAAGCGACCTTGAACAGAAAATTTTGCTTTGGGATGAGCAATACTGCGTGCATTAACGAATTCCGTATAGTAGGCATCGGGTGCAGCAGCGTAGTCAACAACTCGTCGAAATACGGTATCAGTGACTGCTTCCATGGGCGCAAGTGTAAAGAAAGGCACTTGCTTGCCAGTATGACTATTTGCACGATCAACAATGTTTTGCCAATACTCTGATTTAGCTTTGGTCATTATTAAAGGTTCCTTTCGTCTTTAAATTTTATATTCAACTAGTAAAATCTAACGCTATTCATTGTACGAATTTTTCTTACTTTTTACAATAGCCAGGAATAAATTAAGGCAATCGTTTTGTTTCACGTGGAACAGATTTATTTTTGCTGTATATGTTGATGAAATAGACATATAAAATAGAATTGAATGGTTTATGTAATGTATTAATATCAGGGAGGTATTTATGGACATCAAAAGAGTTAGTTATCGGAACTTAATTGTTTTATTGATAGTACCCTTAGATTTTTTAATCAGTTGGCTTTTAACTATTGTTGGACAACGTAACTCTCTGACTGATTATCTATTAGTGATAGTTACACATTATATTTTCGTCATATTGGTTGTTTATTTGTTTCGTGATTTATTAGCAAATCACTGGCAAAAATACAGACAACGTTTATGGCCTAATTTGATTTTGGCCTTTATCAATGCCGGTGTTATTGTACTAATTTTGGCTATTGTTCGAGAATTTGGTCCACTTGCAATCGTAACAGTGAGTGATCATATGCCAATCGAGAATCTTCTGCTAGTCACTTTAACCAGCGCTTCTGCGTTAGTAGCTCCGCTAATCGAGAAATTATGTATCGTCATGTTTTAATGTATCGATTTAAAGGTAGCTTAGTACGTCTAATTTTGATGGTCACTATCTCGAGTATTCTCTTTGGGCTCATTCACATTAATAATTTTGGTGGGTCAGTTGTGGCAACGATTCCTTATATGTTTGTTGGTTTATATTTGTCATTGATATACTTACGGACTAATAATATTTGGCATAATATCATGACCTATTTTATATTCAATACTAGCGCATTAATGGGGATTGTTTTGATGTGGTATGTAAATTTAACCTAGCGCGGATTAATTGTTCAATAAATAAAAGAGGTAAGAGTTCCTAAAGAATGGGACACTTGCCTCTTTTTGAATTGATGTATTATTAATCGCTCATTTTGGAATGGCGGATACCATAAGCAAAGTAGACTACTAAGCCAATTAAGAACCAGATGCCACCAAAAATCAGAGTGACATTTTGCAGTTGTGTAACCAAAAATAGTAAGAAGAGAACAGAAATAATAGGTAAAATGGGGTAACCAGGCATTTTGAAGCCAGAGTTTGGTAAATCGGTTGTCGCACGTCGTCGAAGCGGAATGATACCAAACGAGATGACTAAGAACGCTAAAATTGTGCCAAAATTGACTAATTCAACTAACTGATTTAATGGAATTAGACCAGCAAAAATAGCAATGATGATTGTCGCGATGACCAGTGCAGTGGTTGGTTGATCGGATTTCTGATTTAGGCGACCAACTTTTGGCAGTAAACCATCACGGCCCATTGAATATAGGAGACGCGACGACCCAAATAGTGAGGCATACATCATTGTAAACATCCCAATTAGCGCACCGAGGGTAATAATCAATGATGCCCAGTGTGCACCTACTGATTGAAAGACAAAAGCAGCGGGGTCTGCGACGTTTAACTTTGTATAGTTCACCATGCCAGTCATGACAAATGCCATACCAGCGTAAAGAATTGTTGAAATGATGAGCGTGCCAATAATTCCAATTGGCAAATTACGTTGAGGTTGTTTGACTTCAGCGGCAGCCAATGCAAGACTATCAAAGCCAAGAAAGGCAAAGAAGACCATCGTTGTCCCAGTGAAAACACCATGCCAACCAAATGCCCCATGTAAACGTGCTGGGATAAATGGTGTGTAATTGCTAGTCTTAATAAAGAATAGGCCGACAATGATAAAGAAGATAATAATAATAATTTTGAGTGCCACCATGAAGTTTTGAATACGTTTTGATTCACGCATGCCGCCCCAAAGCATCGCAGCAATGAGTAATACAATTAGGACCGCAAATAAGTTAATATATGTGCCATGTGCCGGATCAAATGGACCGGACAGGGCAGTTGGGATTTTAAAGATTGGCGAGATGAAATTAGCAAAGTAAGCTGCCCAACCGGTTGAGACCGCCGCGACAGCGAGGAAATACTCTAAAATCAAAGCCCATCCTAGTATCCAACCAATAATTTCGCCGAAAACGACATTTCCAAATGAATAAGCTGATCCAGCAACTGGTAACACTGAGGCAAACTCAGAATAAGCCATGGCAACTAGGGCGGCAATAATAGCGGCAATGATAAAACTCAAGACAATCGCAGGACCAGCTTGGGTTGCTGCAACTGTGCCAGGTAGGATAAAAATACCTGTACCAATGACGGTACCGACGCCAAGTGATAACAAATCTTTAGCGCCCAGCGTTTTAGCAAAATGGCTATCTGATTGCATATAGACTTCTCGAGATTCTTGCTTGAAAATGCGTTGAAATAGCTTCATTGAATGGCCTCTTTTTTCTTTTGATAATGTTTATAATAGTACTTATTTTAAAGGAATAAGTCAATGTTTAATGACGCTTAAATTAAAAATGAATTATAAAAAATACCACATTATAAGTTGATTTTTAATTTTAAGTGCTGTATGCTTGTTATATCAAACACGATGAAGAGATGAAGTATTCTATCAAAGTTGCATAGAGAGTCAATGGCCGGTGTAAATTGACGAACAATGGTATAAGAAAATGGTCTTAGAGTGTCTATATTACGGTGAGCATTTGTTAGCTGTAATCGGGTACGCCCGTTATTGCGTATCAGTATTTCCTAAACTGTTGATCGATCCAGTAAAAGGCGTACTGTTTGAGCGTGACTTAATTGTCACGAAAGCCAGGTGGTAACACGAGTAATCGTCCCGGTATTGTCGTATAAGCACGATGATACCGGTTTTTTTTATTTTTGAATCACTATTATTAATGAAGATTAGAGACGTCTGGCTCGTTAATGTAGTCGTTTAATTTGTCGCGAGGATAGCATTTTTACAAGTGAAGAGGTATTTTAGAATGAAACGTTCAATTAAATCAGTTATACAAATAGCGGCCGTCTTAACAATTGCAAGCACTGCTTTAACTTTTGTGGATAAACAATCAGTCTTAGCAGCAACACATGCAAAAAAAACAATCAAAGTTGGCATTAATTCGCCTTCGAAAGTGGATCAAGGCGTTTGGGAATTGGTTAAGAAAAATGCAGCGAAAGATAACTTGTCAATTAAATTAGTGACTTTTACAGACTTCAATCAACCTAATCAAGCATTGAATGAAGGCAATTTAGACGCCAATGCGTATCAACATTATGCGTTTTTAAAGAATTGGAATAAAGCACATCATGCGACGTTAACTGCCGTTGGCGAAACCACCTTAGGCCCAGGACGTTTGTATTCAGATAAATATCAATCAGTCAAAGAAATTCCAACTGGTGCAACCGTTGCAGTTGCAAATGATCCAACAAATGAAGCCCGTGCTCTGTTTTTATTAAAAGCAGCGGGTCTAGTTGAATTAAAGTCTGGTGTGGCGTCACCAACGGCAAAAGATGTTTTATCATCTTCAAAGGTTAAAATTAAGGAATTAGCAGCGGATCAAACGCTTGCCTCTTTACATTCAGTGGATGCAGCGGTTATTTCGGCAACATTTGTGCAAGCAGCACATAAAGATCCAAATTCAGCCATTTATGTTTGGACTGCGAATAATAAAGAAACGCATCAATGGGTTAATATTATCGCAGCGCAAAAGAAGGATAAGAATAAGTGGTATATTAAAGCATTAGTAAAAGCTTATCATCAAAAAAATGTCGGTGATTACATTAATAAGAATGAGAAAGGCGCATCAATTGCAGCTTGGAAAGGTGCACCTAAGCCAGAAAAAGCGACAAGTGATACAAAGTAAAAGAAAAGAAGTTCCACGTGGAACTTCTTTTCTTTTACATGATTACTTTGATTAAAGTGATTGCAACTAAAATTTGGAAAACAATCGTAACCAAACCAAAGGCAAACAATTTACCACCAGCAGCCTTGATGGTCTCCCATTTAAGATTGAGTCCAATTCCTGCTAAATTTACAATTCCAAAGAAACCAGTTGTTTCTTTAGCTGAAATGGTGATGACATGCGGTAACGTAATGAATGAACTAATGAGCATTAAAATAATAAAAGCAATGATAAACCAGGGAATTTTTACTTTTTGGTGCACAGGTTTCATTTCAGATTGTGCCGCGATAACATCTTTTCGATGTGCAAAGTTAGCCAATGCGATGACGACAACGGACAACAGAATGACACGAACCATTTTGAACAATGTTGCGTAAGCGACAACTGATGAATTGACAAGCGAGGCAGTTCCAACGACTTGACCGACTGATTGAACAGTGCCGCCAATTAAGGCACCAATCAAGAGATTGTCGTGATTAAAAACTAATGGACCAATCGTTGGTAAGGTTAGTAGTAAAATAACCCCCATGATTGAGACTGTCGCAACCGATGTACGTCGTTCATCATCGGTTGCACCAATCGCTGGCGCAACCGAAGCAATGGCTGAGGATCCACAGACCGCGTTACCGGCACCCATTAGCATCGCGACGCCCGGTGACACTTTGAACCAACGAAGACCAATCCATGTGACAAAAACAATCGTTAGGGTCATTAAAATGAGAATAAACCCAATACCATTTAAGCCAAGTGCTTGAATGGTGGACAAAGTGGTTGTCAGGCCCAAAAGGGCAATCCCAATTTCAATGGGGTATTTTTCAGCCCATTTGACGCCGCTGTGCCAACGTTGCCCTTTTAGAAGGGTGTTCCCAAGAATAATTCCACCAATCATTGCAATGGCCTCAGCACCTAAAAAAGAGATGAATGGGGTAATAATTTTTGCAAGCACTGATAAAATAATCGTTGCAATAATTCCAGGTAACATATTTTTTCGAATTGCCATAGATACTCCTTATGTAAAACACTAATATTACAATTTTACACCCATTCATATAAAAAAATACACATTCATTTGGAATAAAATGAATGTGTATTTTCTATGAATTAGACTCATTTTTTATATCGGTTTGGAATACGAGACGAAAGCCTTCTAAATCAAGCAATTTTCGAGTAACCATTGCAACGCCACCGGCTAGCGTGGCACGATCAACCGCTTGACTAGCAAAAATGAGCGGAATTTCAGTTTTAGGTGTAATACTGTCGTAAAAGCTGCGGAGAACATTAAAGAATACCGGTCGTTTTCCCAGAATTCTGGAATGAACAAAGACGGCCTCAGGGGCAGTTTGCTGCACAATGTTGTAAAAGACAGAAGCCATTGTTTGTAACCATTCGTCAAGTACAGCAACTGCAATTGGGTCCTGATTATCAATGAGCTGACAAAATTCTTCACGACTTAAACTTGGTAAATTGGCTAATTTGATTGTTCGAGCTAGTAAGGCATCTTCAGAAAATAAATCTTCTAAATGGACGGGATTGACAAAACCTTCATGCATCCAGTTGTTTTTCAACATAACGGTTCGACCAATTTCTCCTGCTTCGCCGTGAACACCGATGAATAACTCGCCATTTTGAATAATACCAGCCCCGATCCCATCATGAATATTAATCGTGATGAAATTGTTGAGCACCATATCACCCGCGTAGTCTTGGTAGTCACGCAAATAGATTGCGGCTAAGTTGGCTTCGTTTTCAAGGAAGACAGGTACATTTAGTTTTGACTGCCACTCATTGGCTAAATCATATTGAACAATCTCTTTGAGATAAGGTGTATATCGAATGTGGTTGTTTTCGACAACACCGTGAATGGCAATTCCAACCCCCAGCAAACCATGATCTGTATTCAACTGGCCGAGTTGTGCAATATACGCTAGGGCTGCACGTTCGATTTCTGGAAGTGACATATTGGTGATTGTGATTTCACCACGCGTGATAATTTCACCAGTTAATTTTGCAGCCATATACCGTAGATGACTATGTCCTAGGTCAAAAGTGACAACATAACCATAATTGTGGTTAAAGCGAATCAACCGTGGTCGTCGACCACCTACATTTGATGAAGGGCCTTCGCCTAAGTCTTCAATGAGGCCGGCATCTTCAATATCACGATAAATAGCTGTGATGGTTGATTTGTGAAGGTTAATCGTGTTTGCGATTTCTACACGTGAAGTTTGTTGGGCATTGAATAGGGCTTGAACCATTAACTTTCGATTGGCTTCCCGCATTGAGTCTTGATCGACCTTTGAGACCATATATTTGATATCCCTTCTACTCGCCTTAGTTGTGGCGAGCTACTAATTCTACACTATAGATGATAACCCTATCTATTGACAGAGGGAAAGGGTTACTAACATAAAAAGTCCGATTAAACGGACTTTTAAATATTTATTTTAAACGATTTAATATATTAATAATAACGGTTTATTAAGAGTTCGTCTAGTTGAGTGCATGTCAATTTTAATAAATATTCATAAAAACGTCTAAATTTAGGCATCCCTAGATAGTTGCTTGACAAAACTAACCGTGATACAATCAAGCCCATGAACGATGAACGCGGTTACATTTTTTGCGACTGATTATCATTCATATGCAATTTATCTATTTATGTCAATTTTAAAAGGAGTCTCTATTATGGACGCAAACGTTCAAAAGCAAGACGAATTCGCTAAAATTTCTTTTGGTGAGAAAGTCGCTTATGGTTTGGGTGATTTTGCCCAAAACCTTGTTTTCGGTACTGTCGGCGGGTTCTTATTGTTCTACATGACCAATATTAACGCGATTTCTGCAGCTGCAGGTGCTACTATTTTCTTGGTAGTTCGTTGGATTAATGTTTTCTGGGATCCATTTGTTGGAACTATCGTTGATAAGTCATCACCAAAGAATGGTAAGTATCGACCTTACCTGATTTGGTTTGGTATTCCATTGACAATTTTAGCTGCCATGCTATTTCTACCATTAGATTTTGCTAAGGGCAATGTGATTTACGCCACAGTATCTTATATGGCAACGGCTATGGTTTATTCATTTGTTAATATTCCATACGGTTCAATCTCTGCATCATTGACGCGTGATAATGATGAAATTGCAAGTTTAACAACTGTTCGAATGACATTGGCTAATACAGCTAACTTGTTAGTATATACGTTGTTCCCATTGTTTGTTCAATTAGCATCACCAAATGCCAAATTGACTGATACTGGACTGTTTGGTTTGAAGTTAAAGCTAGGAAACTATGGGATTGCTTCTGCTCAAACGGCTTGGTTCAAAGTCTACGGCGTTTATATGGTCCTTGGGTTCATCGCATTGATGATCACATACTTTGGGATTAAAGAACGTGTTGTTCCGACGGCTGAAGAATCACATTCAGTTAAGTTCTCTGATTTATTTAAAGAATTTGCTTCAAATAAGGCTTTACAGATTCTTGGTCTGTTCTTCTTGGTTGCCTTCACGTTTATGTTCTTTGGTAATACAGTTTGGCCATACTTCATGCAGACTTCAATTGGGCATCAAGAATGGATGGCATCAATTGGGTTGATTGGTTCAATTCCAGGTATTTTCTTGGTATTCCTCTGGCCTAAGTTGCGTGATGTCTTGGGAAAGAAAGGTTTCTTCTTTACATTTATCGGGATCTTTATCGTTGGTCAATTGATTTTGTGGTACTGGACAAAGACACCAGATAACATTGCGGTTGGTTATGTTGGTCGTTTCCTACAACAGTGGGGATTGACTTCAGCAACTGGATTTATGTGGTCAATGGTGCCTGAAGTTGTTACCTATGGTGAATACACGTCAAAGAAGCGTGTGGCAGGGATTATTAATGCCATCATGGGATTGTTCTTCAAGATTGGTTTGGCTTTGGGTGGTATTTTGCCAGGATTCATTCTTGCAGCAACTCACTTTAATGGACAAGCAAAGGTACAAATGACTTCAGCATTGACTGGAATTGAGATCTCAATGATTTGGGCACCAATTGCATTGTCAATTGTTGCTGGTTTGATCATGGCAATCTATCCTTTGACTGATGCAAAGGTCAAGGAAATGAACGAAGAATTGGCTGCTTCGCACGAGGCATAAGACTAATTTATCATTGACAGTAAGCAAGCATCGCCCTTAGGGACGGTGCTTTTTGTCTGCGCATATTTGCTGTGAATGCAAGGATATAAGGGGATTTATGCGCACGAAAAGTGATTTTGACCATCAAAAAAATTAGAAAAAAAGGAATTAATTACTGAAAAGGGTTGCAAACTAAAAATGACCTGTTTATAATAGGTTTTGTAAGTTAGTTGTTTGCATAAACCAACCAACTAAACGCTAAATTTTTAGCGCATACAATAAACTTGATGTAATCAAAATTTGGAGGATGACAACATGTCAGAATTATTCGACTTTCCTAAGGTAGAATTTATTGGTGGTGCAAAAGGATTAGATTTCGAAGCTTCAAAAGGCTTCAATTTCTATAATCCAGAAGAGAAGTTCACAATTAATGGTGAAACTAAGTCAATGAAGGACTGGTTGAAGTTCTCAGTTGCTTACTGGCATACAATGGATCAACGTATGGTTGACCCATTTGGTGACGGAACTGCTGAACGTCCTTGGGATGTAAACGGTGAAGATGATATGTCTGACTTGGAGCATGCCAAGTCAAAGGTTAAGTACATGTTTGAATTTATGGACAAGTTGGGCGTAGAATACTTTGCATTCCACGATCGTGATTTGGCACCTGAAGGAAAGACATTGGCCGAAACAAATGCAAATTTGGATGCCGTTGTTGACTTAATCGAAGCTGAGATGAAGCGGACTGGTAAGAAATTGCTTTGGAACACATCTTCATTGTTCACTAATAAGCGTTTCTTGGCTGGTGGCGCAACCACACCATTCGCAGACGTATTTGCTTATGCTGGTGCTCAAATCAAGCACTCACTTGAAATTGCTAAGCGTTTGAACTCAGAATCATATGTATTCTGGGGTGGACGTGAAGGTTACGAATCATTGTTGAATACTGATACCAAGCGTGAGCTAGATCATATCGCAGCCTTCTTCAAGATGGCTAAGGCGTACGCAAATGAAATTGGTTATACTGGTCAATTCTTGTTGGAGCCAAAGCCAAAGGAACCAACTGCTCACCAATATGATACTGACGTACAAACAACGATTGCCTTCTTGTACACGTATGGTTTGCAAGATGACTTTAAGTTGAACTTAGAAGGAAACCACGCTTACTTAGCAGGTCACACTTATGAGCACGAAGCGCGCTTTGCACGTGAAGCTGGTTTGTTGGGATCATTGGATGCCAATATGGGTGACAAGCAAACTGGTTGGGATATTGATGAATTCCCTAATGATATTTACGAAGCCACATTGGTCATGTACGAATTCATTAAGAATGGTGGTTTGCCAACTGGTGGTTTGAACTTTGACTCGAAGGTTCGTCGTGCATCATTTAAGCCTGAAGATTTGTTCTATGCCCACATGGCAGGAATGGATGTTTACGCAGCCGGATTCCGTGTCGCAACTAAGATGATTGAAGACAATTTCTTAGAGAATATCTATAAGGATCGTTACTCATCATTTGATTCAGGTATCGGTGCTGACTTTGAAGCTGGTAAGGCAAACTTTGCTGACTTTGAGAACTATATCTTAAACAAGACGAGTGATGAAATCTTTGCGACTGTTAAGTCAGGACGATTGGAAGCTATCAAAGCAACTTTGAATAACTACATCTACTCAGTTTTGGGATCAACTTTTAACAAGTAATTCTAAACGCTGATTAGTGTCAATAATACAGCAAGGGCTGGGCTACTTATCTAGCTCAGTCCTTGTTTTAATTGGGATAAAAAAATAGACAAAGGACATAAAGCATATGAGTGAAGTTGTATTAGGAGTAGATTTGGGAACGTCGGCCGTTAAAGTTTCGGCTGTTGATCGTTCAGGTCAAATTGTGGCACAAGAATCATTTGATTATCCATTATCACAACCAAAGCCAGGTTATTCAGAACAGAATCCAGAAGACTGGGTGAATGGCACAACCGTGGCGATTGTCAAATTAATTTTAAATGATGGTCTAAAGGCGGAAGACATTAAGGGTATTTCGTATTCTGGTCAAATGCATGGTCTGGTATTGTTAGACGAAAATAAGCAAGTGTTGCGACCAGCAATTTTGTGGAATGATACGCGAACAACGCCACAAACTAAAGAAATCGCGGAGACCTTGGGGGATGAATTTATCCAAGTGACACGTAATAAAGCGCTAGAAGGGTTCACTTTACCTAAAATTTTGTGGGTTAAAGAAAATGAACCAGAGATCTTTGCGCAAGCCAGCACATTTGTGACACCAAAAGATTATGTTCGGTATCGGATGACTGGTAAGCTGGCGATGGAAATTTCTGATGCAGCTGGAACCGTGGCGATGGATGTTGCTGCGGGGACATGGTCAAAAGAAATTCAAGAAGCGTTTGATTTACCAGCTTCATTTTTCCCTGAGATTATTCAAGGTATTGACTATGCCGGGAATATCTCACAATCATATGCTTTGTTTTCAGGACTAACGACTGAGACCAAGGTCTTTGGGGGTGCCGCTGACAATGCAGCTGGTGCGATTGGTTCTGCCATCTTAAAGCCAAATATGGTTTGGTCTTCAATTGGAACTTCTGGTGTTGTGTTGAAGTATGAAGATAATGCTGATGTTGATTATCAAGGAAAAATTCATTTCTTTAATCATGCTATTCCAAATAAATTCTATTCAATGGGGGTCACGCTTTCAGCTGGGCATTCTTTGAACTGGTTTAAGTCAACTTTTGCGCCGGAAGAGGATTTTACGCCATTTGTGGCGACAGCTTCAAAGTCAAGTGTTGGTGCTAATGGCCTTTTATTTACACCATATATAGTTGGTGAACGGACACCATACGCTGATGGTGATATTCGTGGGGCATGGATTGGCATTGATTCAATGCATAAGCGCCATGATTTTGTTCGGTCAGTATTAGAAGGTATCATTTTCTCATTTAAGGATATTTTTGAAATATATGAAAATGCTGGTGCAAAATTTGACACTGTGATTGCTTCTGGTGGTGGGGCTAAGTCACCTTTGTGGTTGCAGATTCAAGCGGATATCTTTAACAAAAAGGTTGTTGTTTTGGAAAATGAACAGGGGCCTGGAATGGGAGCCGCAATTCTAGCAGCAGTTGGACTTGGTTGGTTTGCATCAGTGCAAGATGCTGCAGAAAACTTTGCTTCATTTGGAAAAGAATACACGCCAATTGCTGAAAATGTCGCAAAATATCGTCAAGTATATCAAACGTATCGTGAAGTTTATCCAGCAACTGCTGAGCTATCACATGATTTGATGGCATATCGTCGCTCATAAAATAAAAAAGTCACGGCTACGTGGCTTTTTTTGTGGTTTTTTTAGTTGTGTTGGTGAAAGTTAATGGCTTATTTAAGCACGAATAATTGGATTAATTTGATGACAATAAAAAAATACAAAATAAATGGTGCTCACAAAATGTGGTATCATTATGTAAGCGCTTGCATAAGTTGTACGACGATCTGATTTAGGTAAAGGTCTAATCAATCCCTTTAAAAATCCTTGGCAACTTAATGGATAAAAGTTAGCTTATTTTAGGAGAATCAGGACGATGAAGAATTTTTTTATGCTACGGCATCCAGTGCGACTGGATATCACGATTTCTGAAGAACGATCAGCGTGGTTTAAGCAATTTATCAAAGCCTTTGGTGTTGTATTCTTTGTTTATTTAGGTATGTATTTGGTTCGGAATAATTTAAAGGCGGCTACGCCAATATTAGTCGAAGGTGGGGTGTTAACAACCACACAAATTGGAATCATTGGCTTAGCGTTTTCGATTACTTACGGCATTGGGAAAACCTTAATGTCAACATTTGTCGATGGCCATAATGCTAAACGTATGATTTCATTTTTCCTATTAGTTTCTGCTTTTTTGTCGTTATTGTTTGGAATTGCTTTACTCACCCAAAATGCAACGACTGGTATTTTATTAGCTCTATGGGGATTGAATGGTTTGTTCCAATCGCCTGGGGCCCAGCATCGTATTCAACGATTTCTCGTTGGACACCACAAACGAAGCGCGGCCGTTGGTTAGGATTTTGGAATACGTCCCATAATATTGGTGGCGGACTAGCCGGATTAATTGCTTTATGGGGTGCCAATCACCTATTTCATGGTAACGTGGCTGGTATGTTTATCTTTCCAGCATTGATTGTTGTAATCATTGGTGTTGCTGGTCTCTTTATTGGGCATGATGAACCAGAAGAAATGGGCTGGGATTCAGCTGCTACGATTTTTAGTGAAACTGAATCGCTTGAAAACCAACAAGCGGAACAAATGACGAAACGAGAAATATTGAAAGCCTTTGTGCTTAAAAACCCATGGGTATGGATTTTGTCTATTGCAAATGTCTTTGTCTATATCGTTCGAATTGGGATTGATAATTGGGCACCACTCTACACAGTCCAGGCTTTGCACATGAGTAATAATGCGGCTGTATCAACTATTTTTTATTTTGAAATGGGTGCCTTGATTGGCTCGTTGTCATGGGGATGGTTATCTGATTTATTGAAAGGCCGTCGAATTGCGGTTGCGTTAATTTCAATTTTTCTCCAATTCTTTGTGTTACACATGTATACAACGGCATATAGTCAAACAACATTATTTACATCATTATCTATTATGGGTTGGCTTGTGTTTGGCCCACAATTGCTAATTGGTGTCTCTGTAGTTGGCTTCGTTCCAAAGCAAGCATTGTCAGTTGCCAACGGATTAACCGGAACTTTTGCCTATCTATTTGGTGATTCATTAGCCAAAGTTGGTTTGGGTTATATTGCTGATCCTAAGGCGTCAGGATTGCGTGTTTTTGGGACCGTTTTGCATGGATGGCAGTCAACTTTCGTTGTTATGTATGCCGCACTTGTGATTGCAGCGGTTATGTTAATTTTTGTTGCGATGGCTGAAGAACGAAAAATCAGGGTGCAGTCAAAACAGGTAGCACCCATTGATTAAGCAGACGTAATTGGCGGGCCCGTAGGAGTAAATAATTTAACGAACGCATCGACGCATTGTTATGCGTTATTATGAAAGGAATACGTTATATGCAACAGACCAAACAACTCTCTTTTTTTGCGGTTTTCTTATTGGGTATTAATAGCATTATTGGTTCAGGTATTTTTCTCCTGCCCGGACAGATATACCATGAATTAGGGTTATTAAGTTTGTTGGTCATTTTTGCTGCGGGACTGGTTGTTTGTTTAATTGCATTAAATTATGCTGTGATGAGCGCTAAAGTTTCTGAAGATGGTGGCGCATGGGTCTATGCTAACCTGGCATTTGGTCGGTTTTGGGGCTTTCAAGTGGGTTGGTTTGGTTGGTTATTAGGTGTTATTACATTAAGCGCTGAGATATGCGCGTTGTTAACAGCACTAAAGATGGCATTACCACTGCTTAGGCAGTCGCTTATTTTTAATAGTGTTGCGGTTAGTTTGTTGTTAATTTTGGGAATCGCAAATTTTTTCGGCGTCCGTTTCATGGCTATGCTGGATGATTTTGCGACCGTCGCAAAATTGAGCGTCCTAGTTGGTTTCGTGATAGTCGGTGCATTTTTCTTTCACTCAGGGAATCTAGCTCTGAATCTACCAACGACCATTCACACGCAGGCAAATCTAGTAGCTGCGTTTACAAGTGCTTTCGGCGTTATCTTTTATATCTTTACGGGCTTCAATTTTTTACCAATTGCTGCACGCGAAATGCATGATTCAAAAAGAAATTTGCCGCGAGCCCTGATGTTAATCATGGCGGTAGTGACACTGCTATACTTAGCAGTCCAATTTGTAGTGATTGGTATTATGGGATCAGCACTGTCGAATGCAACGGTGCCCTTAGCTCAAGCTTTCGCAATGATTTTTGGCCCAGTTGGGCAACTTGTTATCTTGATTGGCATGGTATGTTCAATTTTAGGCGTGGCTGTTGCGGGATCGTTTAATACGCCGATTGAGATGGCATCATTATCAAATGAGAAACACCTTCTACCGGCTGTTTTTGGTAAACATAATCGTTTTGGTGCACCGTGGGTTGCTAATATGATGTCAATTGGGATTGCGATTGTAATGGTATTAAGCGGTGGGTATCTTTTCTTAGTAAAATTGATTGTCCTCGCTTCGTTCGTTCAATATGTACCAACGATTCTAGCAGTCATTAAACTTAGGCGTGCACCAGATTTGTCGCACGATTTCGAATTGCCCGGTGGGTACTTGTTACCAACTTTAGCGTTCATTGCCACGATGTATCTGATGTTAAGTTTTACGCCGACTATTATTATCTGGGGACTGGGAATGTTTATATTAGGCAGCATAATCTATTTGCTCGATAAATGGGCGTCAAAATAGTAAGTGATAAGCGCACCTTCGTTTGAAGGTGCTTTTTTTGTGTAGGGAGAACTTATTATTGGTATTTTGGCTTTGAAGAGCGTATGTTAATTAAAATTAAATGAAAAAATGAGGGGTAAATGTGAATGATTGAGCTGAAATCAGGTTTGTTGACTCGTTTAAATCAAGCGGTACGGCATGCGAATGACAATCAAATTTTACGGTTTTCACGTGAAATTAGTGGTATTGAGGGTTTAGTGCGTTTAACTGTCGGTGAACCCGATTTTACAACACCTGAACATATTAAAAATGCTGCAATTAATTCAATCCAAGCAGATGATTCGCATTATGGTCAGCCTAGAGGATCGGTCCAGTTTCGACAAAATGTGGCACGATACTTAAGTGATAAATATCAGTTGGCGTATACATCAGATGATGTTATGGCCACGGTGGGTGTCACAGAGGCAATTTATGCGACACTAAAAACCTTGCTCAACCCTGGTGACAGTGTCATTATTCCGATGCCAACTTTTCCGTTTTATGCAGCGACCACTGAGATGATTGGTGGAAAAGTGATTCCGGTCGATATGTCGGCAACGGATTTTAAATTGACGCCAGCTTTATTACAACAAACATTAGCAGCACATCCAGAAGCCAAAGCGTTAATTATTGCAACGCCAGGCAATCCAACTGGCGTTGTGTATCAAAAGCAAGAGTTGGAAGCGTTGGCTAGTGTTCTTGAACAAACAGATTTGATTGTTATCTCTGATGAAATTTATTCCGAAATTGTCTATACAGCATTTACATCGATGGGGACGGTTTTGCCAAATCAGACAATCGTCTTTAATGGTGTCTCCAAATCACACGCCATGACCGGTTATCGCTTGGGCGTGATTGCTGGGCCTAAAATTTTAATTGATGAAATTGATAAAGTTCATCAGTTATTAGTGACCACACCGACCAACGCCGCAGTTGCAGCAGCCACTGAAGCTTTTAGTTCGGCAGGGTATAACGATAGTTTACCAATGAGAGCAGCGTATCTAGAACGGCTATCAGTAATGTTAGCGACCTTTGATGCCTTAAAATTAGAATATGTGGAACCAGATGGTGCGTTTTACTTATGGTTTAAAGTACCGACTAATTTACCGCGTGATGATAATGTGGCGGCAAAAATGCTTGCTGAGCAGGCAAAGGTAGGGGTCATTCCAGGGTCATATTTTGGTACAGCTGGGAATGGTTGGTTACGTGCGTCGTTTGCCACGTCGTTACCGCAAATTAAGCTTGCAATGAATCGGTTGACCGCGTATTTAACACGAAATAAAAGGGGTGAAGCATGAAATTACATTTGTATTCCGTTCAAGCACACGAAGAAAAGGCCCTTGATGCTTATCAAGCACAACATCCAGAATTGGAATTAGTTCGAATTGATACTGAATTGCATCCGGATACTTTAGTTGATCTTGACGGGGTTGACGGCATTTTAATCCAACAAAGAACACCAATCGGTGGTGACCAGACATTCTACGATACACTTTCTGTGCAAGGCATTAAACAAATCACAACCCGAACGGCTGGGTATGACATGATTGAAGTTGATCGTGCCAAAAATGCGGGCCTAAGTATCTCGAATGTGCCAGCGTACTCACCGCGTTCAGTTGCTGAATTTGCACTTATGCAAATTTTCAGGCTATTACGGCACACGCCAGCATTTGACACTCGTGTTGCAAAGCAAAATTTTTTATGGGCTGGGTTAGCGGCGCGTGAAATTCACTCAGTGACAGTTGGGATTATTGGTGCTGGGCGCATTGGTGGCACGCTCGCTGGATTATTACATGCTTTGGGTGCACGGGTTTTAGTGTATGATGTTAGGCCAAGAGTTGAAGTGAGTTATGTGGCTGACTATGTCGATATACAAACACTGCTGAAACAGTCAGATGTTATTTCGATACATGTTGATCTCAATTCCACGTCGATTGATTTAATTAATCGAGATGCGTTTGCTGAAATGAAAACAGGAATGATGTTGGTCAATGCTTCTCGTGGACCGGTCGTTAATACAGAGGCACTTTTTGAAGCATTAGATAACGGACAAGTTGCTGCAGCCGCACTTGATACGATGCCAAATGAAGGGCCAATTTTTAATGCTGATTTTACAAATGGTGCCATTCCTGACATCAATATTGCCAAAGCCCAAGCACACCCAAATATTTTATTAACACCGCATATCGCATTTTTTACTGATACGGCAATTGATAATATGACGCAAATTGCGCTGGATGATGCAATTAAAATCATTAAAACTGGTCAGTCAGAACATACGGTTTAAAGAAAACACAAAAAAACACCAAAAATGGTGTTTTTTTTGTGTTTCACGTGGAACAAATAGAACGTTATTCAATTTATTAATCTTGAATTATCAAGGGGTTTAGGTTATTCTAAAAGTAATTGTAAAATATGGAGGAAGTTGATGAATCCCGCAGAATTTGTAGCCGCTTTGGCCGAAAAAGGTGTTGTTTTAAGTGAACGACAAATAACACAATATCAAATCTATTATGATTACCTTGTCGAGGTAAATGCTGTAATGGATTTAACAAACATTATTGCGCAAGATGACGTGTATTTAAAACACTTCTTTGATTCATTGACTTTGGCTTGGGCATATCCAGAATTAACAGCGGCACCACTAAAAATGGTAGACGTTGGCGCCGGCGCTGGGTTCCCTTCGATTCCGTTGAAGATTGCTTTCCCTCAGTTGGAAATCACGATTATTGATTCGTTACAAAAACGCATTCGCTTTCTTAATCAATTGATTGAAAAATTGGGCCTAACGGGGGTGACAGCAGTTCATGGTCGAGCAGAAGAATTCGGTAAGGCCAAAGCGGATACCAGAGAATCGTTTGATGTTGCTACGGCGCGAGCATTAAAAGCTATGCCAATGTTAGCTGAGTTAACGTTACCTTTAGTCAAGGTGAATGGGGTTCTTTTGGCAATGAAAGGTAGTCGGGTGAATGAAGAACTTGTTGCAGCAAAAAATGCGATTCCGCAATTGGGTGGGCAAGTTGTGAATCAGGTTGCTGTTAATTTACCTAATGGCGACCCAAGAGAAATTGTTGTGATTAAAAAAATAACACAGACACCAACAAAATATCCCCGTAAATTTAGTGATATTAAGAATAAGACACTTTAAGGCTTGAAGTGATCGATTAAAAAGTTTGCAGTTTGAAAACAACTGATTCGTATGCAGAGAAAGGGTTGGAAATGGCACATATTATTGCATTAGCAAACCAAAAAGGTGGCGTTGGTAAAACGACAACAACCGTCAATTTAGGTGCAGCATTAGCGAATGCTGGCAAAAAGGTTTTAATTATTGATGCGGACCCACAGGGAAATGCTACTTCGGGCGCTGGTGTGAAGAAATCAACAATTGCAGCTGAACATGAAATTTATGATGTTTTAGTACATGGTGTAGCACCGGAAACGACAATTATTCCAACAAGTCACGTTGGATTGGATATTATTCCGGCTACGATTCGGTTAGCTGGTGCTGAATTAGAATTAGCACCTGTTATGGCTCGAGAGACACGTTTGAAAGAAGCTATCAAAGGTATCAATGATCAATATGATTATATTTTAATTGATAATCCACCATCATTAGGATTAATTACAATTAATACTTTTACTGCCGCTGATTCAATTCTAATTCCGGTGCAGGCGGAATACTATGCACTTGAAGGACTAGGTCAGTTGTTAAACTCGGTGACGCAAATTAAAGGCCTGTTAAACCCTGATTTGGAAATCGAAGGTGTCTTGTTAACGATGGTTGATTCACGCACTAATCTTTCAAATGAAGTGGAAACGGCAGTTAGAAATTATTTCCATGATAATCAGGTTTATCAAACGGTCATTCCACGTAATGTTCGCCTGTCAGAAGCACCCAGTCACGGCTTGGCGATTGTCGATTATGATCCAAAGTCAAAAGGCGCTGAAGTATACGACAAATTGGCACAGGAGGTTTTAAAGGCTCATGGGGACATCTAAAAAGAAATCAGCATTAGGTGACAATATACTTGGTGGCGGATTGGACGCTTTGTTTGGACAACAAGGTGTCACGACAACTTCAGCAACTAACGATACTGTCCGTGAATTACCATTAACGCAAATTGTTGCTAATCCATATCAACCTCGGCACGTATTCAATGAAGGAGGACTGCGTGATTTAGCCAATTCGATCAAAGAAAATGGCATTTTACAACCAATTATTGTGCGTCATGCGCCTGAAGATGCTTCACGCTATGAAATTATGGCAGGTGAGCGTCGCTTTCGGGCATCACAGTTAGCTGGAAAAGAAACAATTCCGGCCGTTGTGCGTGCGTATGACAACCAAACAATGATGCAAGCAGCAATTCTTGAAAATTTGCAACGAGAGGATTTATCACCAATCGAAGAGGCTGCGGCATATAAGATGATGATGGAAACAATGCGTTTGACGCAGGAACAGGTTGCCAAACGGTTAGGGAAGGCACGTTCAGCAGTTGCAAATATCTTGCGCCTTTTGACGTTACCACAGGAAGTCCAAGACTGGATTCAAGCCGGTGACTTATCAATGGGGCAAGGTCGAACACTATTGGGTCTACACAACAAACGACGTGTCGTGCCGGTAGCGAAAAGAGTCATGAACGAAGGTATGACGGTTCGTCAGCTAGAAACGCTAGTGAATCAGCTCAATGAAGCAGGTGAACAAAAACCAATGGTAGCAGAGCCAACGCCATTTATTCGAGAAACACAGCATGCATTGGAAGATAAGTTTGGAACTAAAGTCAAAATCAGCCGTAATCAGCGTGGTGCGGGAAAAATTGAAATTAGTTATTTGTCTGATGATGATCTCAATCGTATTTTTGACGTTTTAAATATCAATTTGGATTAAATTAAAAGCGGACACATTATCAAGAAAGAGGTAATGATGAATGTATGAACTGAACGATATCGTAGAGATGAAGAAACCGCATGCGTGTGGCACGAATCGTTGGCAAATTATCAGAATTGGTGCGGACTTAAAAATTAAATGTTTAAATTGTGAGCGGGTTGTCATGTTGACACGACGTGAGTTTGACAAACGTTTTAAAAAGATTTTAGAAAAGCATAGTAATTGAAGATAATTGTTAACGTCAATTGAAATATAGAAATGAAGGAAAATAATCATGGCACTTACGGCAGGAATCGTTGGATTACCAAACGTTGGAAAATCAACATTATTTAATGCAATTACAAAAGCAGGCGCAGAGATGGCGAACTACCCATTTGCGACAATCGAACCAAATGTCGGAATGGTTGAAGTGCCTGATGCGCGTCTAATGCGGATTGCTGAAATTGTCGGGACAAATAAAATTATTCCCACAACATTTGAATTTACAGATATCGCAGGGATTGTTAAGGGTGCTTCACAAGGTGAAGGGCTTGGTAATAAATTTTTAGAAAATATTCGTCAAGTTAATGCGATTGTACATGTCGTACGTGCTTTTGATGACGATAATATTGTGCACGTCAATGGGACGGTTGACCCAATTGATGACATTGAGACCATCAATACGGAATTAGTCTTGGCTGATCTTGAGGCGGTTGATAAACGATATGCAAAAGTCTCGCGTGCAGCTAAAGGTGGGGATAAAGAATCGAAGGCTGAGTTTGATGTTTTAGAAAAGATCAAACCATTATTAGACGCGGGTAAGCCAGCTCGATTGGCGGAGTTTACAGCAGAACAGGAAAAAATTGTGCATGGGTTATTCTTATTGACGACCAAGCCAATTTTATATGTTGCCAACGTTGCAGAAGACGATATGGCTAATCCACAGGGCTCAAAGTATTTTGCGCAAATTGAAGCATATGCAGCAGCAGAGGGTGCAGACGTGATTGGCTTATCTGCACGTGCTGAAGAGGAAATTGCAGAAATGGATGCGGATGATCAAGCTGAGTTCTTAGAAATGGCTGGTGTATCTGAACCTGGATTGAATTTATTAATCCGGGCAGCTTATCATTTGTTGAATTTGCGGACCTTCTTTACGGCTGGGGTCAAAGAAACACGAGCTTGGACATTTAAAGCAGGGGCTAAAGCGCCGGAAACAGCTGGTGTGATCCATTCGGACTTTGAGCGTGGCTTTATCCGAGCAGAAACAATGAGTTTTGAGGATCTCGATCAATATGGGTCTGAAAAGGCAGTTAAAGAAGCTGGCCGTTTGCGTTCAGAAGGAAAAGAATACGTTGTGCAGGATGGCGACATTATGGAGTTTTTATTCAACGTATAGTCGGCATAACTTGTAAATAATGTATTAAGTCTAATGCTAGATATAAATCACAATCAATTGCATTCATAAAGGATAGATTATCATGACTGAAGAAAATGAATTAAAAATGCCAACTCGTCAGGATTTGGCAACATCTGGATTAAGTAAACGGAATCAGCAGTTTGTATATGCGGTCGTCACTTTAGTGTCGGTACCAGAAAAGCAACTGCCTTTGGTGCAAAATATTCAAAATGAATTATTAGCTGGTCAAAAAGTTGGTAAAACGGCCCGTCAAATTTACGGGACGCCAGAGGCGGCGTTGGGAATTACGGCTTCTGCACAACAAAAAACAAAAGCAACAGGGATGGCATATGCCAATTATAAATTTGGGGATTTGGCCATTGATAATACGTTGACTTTCCTTATGTTATTCTCTTTGATGTTTGGCATTACATTGTTGTTCCAAAAAACTGGCACCGCTTCACAAAACCCTGGGGCTGCCGGGTTAACGGCTTTAATTATCACTGCTGGACTAGGTGGCATCTTATTTGCGTTTATTACTAAGCTAACAACAGCGTCAACGATTAATCGGTGGCTACGGATTGTGACGGCAATTTTGGCATTTATTCTTTGGTTTGCAATCTATCTGTTGGTTTCATTGATTCCCAAGGGTATTAATCCAATTTTGCCAGGATATGTTTACCTCATTATTGCGGTAGTGACCTTCTTTGGCTTTAGGGCATGGCGCAAGCGCACAGGCATTACTGGTGGCTTTTTGGGTAGTACACAACGACCAAACCGATAATCACGGTAAAAGCATGATATGACAAGAGAGGAATGAAGGCTATGAAAATACTAATTGTTGATGATGACCATGAAATTGCTGAATTGTTAGAGATTTACGTTAAAAACGAAGGTTATGAACCAGTGATTGCCTATGATGGCAAAGAAGCATTAATGAAATTACGGACCAATCCTGATATTGGGCTCGTGATTTTGGATATTATGATGCCTGAAATGAATGGTACAGAGGTGGTCAAAGAAGTTCGTAAAGATAACCCAGTGCCAATTTTGATGCTATCTGCTAAATCTGGTGCGATGGATAAAATTCAAGGCTTGATTACTGGAGCGGATGATTATGTCACTAAGCCTTTTAATCCTTTAGAAGTGATGGCACGTGTGAAGGCACTTTTGCGTCGGTCACAAAACGGCGTGCAACAAAATATTCCGGAGGTTTTGGATATTGGGCCGCTCACTATCAATAAAGATAGCCATGAGGTTAAAACGGCAGACGGGTCAGAAGTCAGTCTGACGGCATTGGAATTTGGCATTTTGTATCTCTTAGCTTCACATCCAAATCGTGTCTTTAGTGCGGATGATATTTTTGAGCGCGTTTGGCAACAAGAATCGGTAGTCAGTGCGAAAACTGTAATGGTTCACGTATCACACTTGCGTGATAAGTTGGATGAAGCGACTGGTGGCAATCAAGTGGTTCAGACCGTTTGGGGTGTTGGCTATAAAATCGAGGTTTTATAAATCATGAAATTAAAAGCCAGTGATTGGGGATTAGTACTCATTAAAGATATCATTGCAACAATTCTGGTTTTATTTCTATTTGTTGGCGCATGTATGGCCATTCAACCGCAATGGCAGACAATTAACTGGCTAAAAGAATCCCAATGGTTATGGCAGCATCGACCAATTGCGATAGGGATTATTTCACTAGGTAGTGCGATGATTTGGTTATGGACTTTGTATACCATTTATGAGCATGCGCTATTACATTTAGTTACGGCAGAAGTTGTTCGCATGAGTGCGCATGTCTTTGATGGCGCAACGCAGCAATTACCGGTTCGGGTTCATTCAAGGCATATGCGACCACTCCTAAAAAGTATTAATGGGGTCTTTGATGCCGCGCAAACCGCACAACTGCAAGGGAAAGCGATTGAGAAATCAAAAGATGAAATGATTGGTAATATTTCACATGATTTACGAACCCCATTAACCGCATTAATTGGTTATTTAGGGTTGGTCAAGATGGACAGTAGTTCCGATAATGTTGAAAAGTATGTTGGTATCGCTTTTGATAAAGCAGAACATATGCGCTCTTTGGTGGAAGACCTATATGAGTATGTTCAAGTTAATGGGAGCGATTTTAAAATGCAACTGCATTTTGCCCCATTGGATCTCACGGCCATGTTGAATCAATTGGCCGTTAACTATGAATTAGAATCTAAAGAAAATCAGATTGTTGTCAGTGCGGTAACCAGTCAAGATCGGATTGAGATGGTCGGGGATCAAAACCGACTGGCGCGCGTCTTTATGAATTTAATTTCGAATGCATTTAAGTACGGCGAAGGTGCGACATTCATTCGCTTGTCAGCACAAATTATTTCACCTGAGATGGTTGAAGTACGTGTTGAAAATAACGGCCAACCCATTCCAGCTGAGGCGCTAAATCGTGTTTTTGATCGTTTCTATCGGGTCGAGAGTTCACGTAACTTGAATACGGGTGGCTCTGGTCTTGGACTAGCAATTGTGAGTGGCATTATTGAAGGTCATGGCGGAAATGTTCGCGTCGAATCAAACAGTGATTTAACCAGTTTCGTCATTCAACTGCCACTTCAACCTGAGGCGTAATTGCTGGTATGTGACCAGTGACCTGAAAAATGTGACGCCATTAAAGGGGTGTCGAAGAGACTGACTAAAAGCATCGACATCGATGCTTTTTTTGTTATACTAAGCGATAACTATGTATTGAAGGGAGATAGCGATGCGTGAATTCATGTCGTTTGACCGTAACTTAAAGCTACGAACATTGACGGTCTTTTTAACGGTTCTATTAGGCAGTGCCGTTGGCCCAAATATGACTATCTATTATGTGCGATATTTTGGTGCTTTTATTACTGGTATGCTCTTATTGTTAATTGCAGTGTCAGGCTTCTTTGCAGGATTGGTTGGTGGTTATTTATCCGATAAAATTGGGCGCAAACCAGTGATGTTAGTTGCGGCTGCAATGATGATTGGTGGTTATTTCATTGCAATGTTAATGAATTCGCCATGGATAACAAATCACCATGTTACTTATATTGGTTTTTTTATGGCGTCTGTGGGCGCTTCATTTGCTGATCCGGCTGAACAAGCCATGATGATTGATGCATCAACGACCGAAAATCGTAATTTTGTTTTTGCATTGATTTATTGGGTAATTAATATTGGTGTGATGATTGGTGCGGCAATTGGGGGATGGTTTTTTCAAGCCTATTTATTTGAACTCATGTTAGCCCTTGTTGGCGTTGGTCTCATTAATGGTGCGATTGTGTTATTTTTGATGAGTGAAACATACGTGCCAACAGTTCAAGAGCAGACAACGTTTTTTGACGGTGTTAAATCGTATGTGAGCGTACTTGCTGACCGTCGATTTTTGCTTTTTCTCATTGGGTCAGTCGCAGCAATCACGGTTATGATGCAACCGGATTATTATTTGGCAACGCATTTGGGTGAATCATTCAAAACCACAATGATTTATGGCGTCAGTATATATGGCCAGCGAATGTTGTCATTGATGATGATTTTAAATACAGCCATGATTGTTTTGATTTTTGGTGTTGTGACGCGTCTAATGAGCCGTTTGTCGCTGACAATGGCTTTTGCACTTGGCATGATGATTCAAGGCATCGGTTTTGCTGTTGCTTTTTTGGTCAATTCATTTTGGCCAGCATTGCTAGCAACGGTTATTTTTACGGTTGGTGAGATGATGAACGTCGCACCAAGCCAAACAATTCGGGCTAAGTTGATGAATCCAACACAATTGGGAGCTTATTCAGGCGCTTTTTCGGCCTCACGACCTGTTGGTATGATGGTGGCAAGTGGTATGGTTAGTATGTCCCAGCGCATTGGTAATGTTGGTTGCGCGCTCTTGATTATTGGTATCACGATTTTGGCAACATATTTGGTGTTAAAAGCAGATCGGATGCCTGCAAATTTTGTAGGCTTAGACGAGTAGGTGAAGTAGAAATGATGAAAATTGCAGTCAGTAGCGATAATCACTTCGATGTGAATCGATTAGATGTGTCAGCAATGATTGATGCACAAGCTGCATATCTATTGCAGCAGAGAGTAGATGTTTACTTAATTGCGGGTGATTTATTCAATAGTTTTGAAAAGTCGCTTGATTATGTCACGCGATTACAAACTGCGGTAGGCACGCAGGTTTTAGTACGCTTTATTGCTGGAAATCATGATATGGGGCGCGACGTGTCTTTTGATGAGTTAGAGACAGCCTTGAGTCCATATTATTTTCATCATCAAACCTTGGATTTAGGTAATTGGCAAATTATTGGCAATAATGGGTGGTACGATTATTCGTTTGCCAGTGGACCAGATAGAGATCAAATTGTGCAATTTAAACGCGGATTGTATTATGATCGTGTGATTGAACAACCGATGACGGACCCAGAACGTACCCAATTGAGTTTAAAGCAATTAGGGGTGCAATTAGATGCGGCTCAAACGGCAGGGAAAAAAGTAATCATTATTCAACATTTTGCACCCCATGGGCTAGATTTAAGTTATCCGCAGCATGTGGCGCGTTGGTTGATGATTAATGGTGTGATGGGTTCAAATCAATATGCGCAGCTATATGCACAGTATCCTAATGTGCAACAGGTTTACTATGGACATACACATCAAACGTTGCTAACACGACATTTGGGAACGATTGCTTATAATAATGTGAGTGTCGGATATCAACGTGCCAGAATACCAGAATGGACGGCAGAAACGTTCATTGAAAGTTGGAAAAACAAAATTCGCTACAAAGTGTTGACAAATGATTAAAATGTCTGTATTATATTTATTTGTTGATGTGTTGCATTTAACATCTTGGGAGGTTAGCGAAGTCTGGTCAAACGCGGTGGACTGTAAATCCATTCCTTCGGGTTCAAAGGTTCGAATCCTTTACCTCCCACCATTAATGGGGTATAGCCAAGTGGTAAGGCAGTGGTTTTTGGTACCATGTAGCGTAGGTTCGAATCCTACTACCCCAGCTAATTTTAAATACCATGATAGCGCTTCGGTGTTATCATGGTATTTTTTGTTATTGATTGTTTTTTGAAAAGGTCAGATAGAATTAGCGAAAAAAATAAAAATTAATATCTTTTGAATGTTAACGTTAACAGTTGAAAACAAGAAATTAATTAAATGTTTTAAAAATAATTAAACAATAAGTTTAATTTGAATATAATGGTTATTTTCTCATTCTATAGCCATGTTTATCATAGCTTTTTATATTTATTTTGACTGTTTTTTGCCATAAAAACTAATGAATTTTCTTAAGAAAACTTGTAATATGCCGTAACTCCTGCTATTATTGTAACATTATTAAATTTTGTACATATTTTGTAGAAAGCTTAGGAGTTCATTGTGAAAGAAGATAAAAAATTTTTAGGACAGCCGTGGGGCTTAGCGACCCTATTTGGAACTGAAATGTGGGAACGTTTCTCATATTATGGGATGCGTGCAATTCTTTTGTACTACATGTGGGATTTGATTGCTAGTGGTGATTTACACATTACCAAAGCAGTGGCAGCTTCGATTATGGCCATTTATGCTTCGATGGTTTATCTATCAGGTTCGCTTGGTGGTTTTATCGCCGATCGGATGATTGGTTCGCGTAAAGCCGTCTTTATCGGTGGTGTCTTCATCATGTTGGGGCACATTGTGTTAGCATTGCCATTTGGTGCAAATGCGTTATTTGGCTCAATTGCTTTAATTATCATTGGAACAGGTTTGCTAAAGCCTAATGTGTCGTCATTGGTTGGATCATTATATAGTGTCAATGATCCTCGTCGTGACGCAGGTTTCTCTATTTTCGTCTTTGGAATCAATTTAGGTTCATTTATTTCACCTTTGCTAGTTGGTTGGACGCAAAATAGCGTGGGATTCCATGCGGCATTTGGATTAGCTGCAATTGGTATGTTCTTTGGTTTGATTCAATACTATATTGGTGGGAAAAAGGATTTGCCAACAGATGCGCTTTATCCAACTGATCCGCTTCAACCAGAAGAAATTAAGCCATTAATTTTCCGGACTGTGATTGCTTTAGTCGTTTTGGGATTAGTTATCTCGTTAATGTTCTTAATGGGATGGAATCAAATTTCTGACTTTATTAATCTATTGACAGTTATTGCGGTCTTAGTGCCGCTGGCATATTTCATTCAGATGATTACGTCATCGAAGGTTACAAAACAAGAGCGTTCAAGGGTTCTTGCATATATTCCATTGTTCTTAGGTGCTGTTTTATTCTGGGCGCTTGAAGAACAAGGGTCAGTTGTATTGGCAACGTTCGCAGCTAATCGGACCGACACTTCTTGGTTCCCAGCGGCTTGGTTCCAGTCATTGAATCCTTTCTTCATTATGTTATATACACCATTCTTTGCATGGATGTGGACAAAATGGACAAAGAACGCGCCGTCATCACCACTTAAGTTTGCGATTGGGTTGATGTTTGCTGGTGCTTCATTCTTATTGCTTGCTATTCCTGGATCACTTTGGGGCACAGCAGGACGTGTGTCACCATTATGGTTACTTGGTTCATGGGCCTTAATTATTATTGGTGAAATGTTGATTTCACCAGTTGGTTTGTCAGTTACAACCAAGTTGGCACCTAAGGTCTTTACTTCACAAATGATGTCAATGTGGTTCTTAGCTTCAGCAGTTGGTTCAGCATTGAACGCACAATTCGTTGGCTTGTATAATCCATCAACTGAAATTCACTATTTCTTAGGATTTGGTGCCGCTGCAGTTGTTTTGGGGATTTTGATGCTCTTTATGGTTAAGACGGTTAAGCGCTTAATGGGTGGTATTCAATAATTTATTTTAAATCTTGGCGCTGATAGGCCAAGATTTTTTTATTGGGAGTATTGTTACAAGTAGTTAGGGGCGATTGTTGGCATAACAACAGTACGATGAGAGAAGTGTAGTATACTATAATCAGTTATGTTTAAGGAGTTTAGAATATGCTAGAAAATTACAATTTACGACAGAGAGGTTGGCAACGGGTTAAGACTGATTGGCTTAAAGTTGTTTTTTTGACGTGGCCATTAATTGTTTGGCAACTATTTTTAACAACACGTTCAGTTCAACAAACGGTCATTGAATCAACGCAAGGTCGCTCATCAGAAGGCCTTTCAATCACATCGCCCAGTTTTTATTTGTATTCACTTGGTCAAGGATTATGGTCGAGTTTGATTGAAGCGGTGCTAATTGGCGTGATTAGCTTTGGTGTCGTTTGGACATTAATTCTCTGGCAACGGTCAGACGAAGCACCACGTTCGCCACTTACCGCATCGTTTTACTTTTTTGGTCGGCAAACAGTGGTTGATTCAGTCGTTTTGATGGGCATCCGATTCCTATATACGATTCTATGGAGTTTGCTTTTGATTGTACCTGGTATTATTAAATCAATTGCCTATTCACAAGCTGAGTATATCTATGCTGAAGACGTTAAACGCGGTTTACCAATTGAGTCAATGAACGAATATATTACACGTTCACGCGATATGATGGATGGTCATAAATTACAATATTTCTGGCTACAATTCAGTTTTATTTTATGGTGGGTCTTGGTTGCATTAACGGCAGGATTGGCTGCCTTTTGGGTAATTCCATATTATCAAGCAACAATGGCTGAGTTCTATATTGAATTGCGCCGAGAACGCGAATTCGGTAGTCGGGCTGAGATTCGCGCTGCGCGTCCATATCCAACGACATCTGAGGATGATGAAATTTAATGTGATTTGCTAACGTCAGATGAGCTTTGATGGGTCAAATATGGGCAAATAAGCGATTAAAGACTATCGGTATCCGGTCTCATAATTATTTGCGTTGGTTGATTGCGTAAGAAAATGCAAGAATTGCCTGTCATAACTCGTTGTGACAGGTTTTTTGATGCCCATTAGTAATAATCAAAAAATATGACAAGCTTTGACGTCTTGCATATCAATATGTTGCAGTAAATAATGGGAATAATAACTGTATAAAAAGAGCAAAACATGATATATTTTAATTTATGTTTTTATTCAAATAAAGATGAGGCAGTGTCAAAATAATGAAAAAAAATACGAAAGGCAAGCGACGTTATATTACCGGTTTTGATGGGTTAAGAGCGCTAGCGGTAATTAGTGTAATGGCCTTCCACTTGTGGCCAGATAAAATTGCGGGTGGTTGGTTGGGTGTCCCCTTTTTTTCGTATTGTCTGGTTATTTGATTACTGATATTTTGATTCAAGAATACGATCAAACAAAGCAGATTCGTATTTTAGCTTTTTGGCAACGGCGTATTAAGCGATTGTACCCTGCACTAATTGTGATGCTGATGGCAACTTCAACCATGATTATCAGCTATTTACCGGCATTACTGTACAATTTACGTGCAATTTTGTTGACCAACGTTACCTATGTGTACAATTTATGGGCAACGGTCAATGGTGATTCATATTTTGATCAATGGGGCGGTGCTTCTCCGTTCACACATTTGTGGTCATTGTCGATTGAAGGCCAATTTTATCTAATTTGGCCGTTTATAGTTTTGTTTTTATTGAAAACAAATTGGCGTCGAACGAGAGTTTCATTGGGAATTATTGGGGCATCTCTGGTGTCAGCCGGCTTATTGGCTTTCTTTTATTCACCAGATAATATCAATCGAGCTTATTATGGATCAGACACACGTGTGTTTGCGATTTTGATTGGGACGAGTTTGGCCTTCGTTTGGCCGTCTAACCAATTGCGCCCCAAAGTGCGCGAGACAGTGAAAAAACGCATGAATTTAATTGGCTGGGGCACGATGGGTATGCTGTTGATTGCGCTAGTATGGCTGAATGGGCAATGGTCGATTACATACTACGGTGGGATGTACATTGTGACAGTGTTAATGGGGGTATTAGTTGCGATTACAGCACACCCCGCATCTCAATTTAGTCAGCTATTGAATAATCGTTATTTGAATTATCTCGGGACGCGGTCTTATAGCATCTATCTATATCAATTACCAGTATTTGTTGCGTTTGAACGCCTGTTCAAACATCATCCAAATGGTTTGGTTAGTTTGATTGAAATTGCTGTTGTTTTATTATTATCTGAGCTGAGTTATCGATTTGTTGAACAAGGGTTGCGCCGCTATCGACAACAAAATTTTATGTTAACGCGGGCATCACGGGTTTATGCCGTATTGAGTCTCTTCTTGATGATGGGGACTGTGACTGCTATTCATACAGCAGCTTCAGCGAAAGATAAGCCAATGTCGGCCTTAGAAAAACGTTTAAAACAAAATAAACAAAAGATGCTAGCTGCTAACCGAGCAGCGCGTCAAGCACAAAAGAAACATGGTCAAACCAGTGGTGCGCATCAGAGTACACAAAATAATGCGATTGCACAACGGTTTGAAATAACTGATCAAGCGTTGTCGCAACTCAACGATTTGAATTTCACAGCCGTGGGGGATTCATTATTACTCAATGCAGCACCTAATTTGCAACAAGTGTTACCTAAAATGGTGGTGAACGCTGAAGTGGGACGCCAAACGCAATCGGTGATTGATTTGTTAATCGGAATGGGACATGATAAAACATTGGCTGACAATGTTTTAATTGCGGTTGGCACTAATGGTGTGGTGAAACCAGATATGATTAACGCGGTCATGACCGCTGTCGGCCCGAACCGTCAAATTTATTGGGTTAATGCCTATGCCGATCGACCATGGGTTGCCACAAATGATGCGAATTTAGCCGATGCGGCTAAGCGTTATCGTAATCTGCATATTATTGATTGGCACACAGCGGTATCTGGTCATACTGATTGGCTTGGTCCAGATGCAGTTCACCCAAATCCTGATGGTTCACTTGCATATACCAAATTAATTTTACAAATGATTCTTAAGTATCATCCTAGCTAGTTTTTTAACGGGGATTCAATATATTTTTATCATTGAGTTAAACGCATGAATCAGCGTAGCTGATTGATGCGTTTTTCATTGGAAAGAAGCAGTTTCTCGACTAAAAGCGGGTGGTCTGTCAAATAATTATGATTACAGTTTGATTTGACAAAAATGGGCATCTATTTTATATTATTAACCAGTTAATTAACTGGTTAAGGAAAGAGAGACTAATGGCAAATATTGAAGCAGTGGCTGAGCAGATTGATGGTTTTTTAAATTGTGTCCGGTTGATTTCTGAAAATCAACGTGAGATTTTATTTGGCAATAGTGGTGATATTATTACGACTACGCAAGGACATATTCTAATGCTTCTTGCACAAAATGGCCCACAGACGAACACACAACTGGCTGGTGCGTTAGAAGTGACGGCAGCAGCTGTGACAAAAGCGGTTAAAGGATTGTACGCTGAACCAAATGTGTATGTGACACCTGTCGCAGATGAACAGGATGGTCGAGTGATTCGTTGGACAATTACGGCGTCCGGTGGCACTTTGGCTTCGGAACATGCGCGTTGTCATCGAGAAACGATTGAAGAATATCAACAGATTTTAGCTGATTTTTCAGCTGACGAGCAACAAACGATTACAAAATTCATGACGCAATTAGAAACAAAATTACGGCAGGAGAATGCACATGGTAAAAAATAGACACTACATGTTTATCGTACCAATTATTGGCGTGTTGCTATTGTTATCGCTAGTTGGTTATCGTACTTATCAGAATCATGAAGCCCAAAAAGTTAACCAACAGGGCATCACAATTGTGACCAGTCTTAATATGTATGGTGAGATTGCAAAGGCGGTTGTGGGCAATGCTGGGACAGTGACCAGTATTTTGAATAAGTCAACGATTGATCCGCATGACTTTGAACCAACTGCCCAAACAGCGAAAACTTACGCACAAGCAGACCTAGTGGTTGTTAACGGTGGTGGATATGATGTCTGGGCGACTAAGTTAGCACGTGCTAATAAACAAGCCAAGCAAATTAATGTTGGGCAGCTGTTTAACTATCAGGATGGGGACAATGAACATTTCTGGTATCGTGCGGAAATGGTTGACCGATTGACGCGTGAATTGACACAAAAGCTCAGTCAGTTGGAACCAAAACGGGCAGCATACTTTGCGGCTAATGCAAACAAATATCGCGCCAAAATGGCGCTGGTAAACGCTAAACGTGCGACGGTAAAACAATTACTAGCTGGAAAAACGGTGATGGCGACGGAACCGGTTTATGATAATGCACTGGCAGGATTTGATGTTAAAATTGCGAATCAGGCATTCGCTCGGGCGGTTGACGAAGGAAACGATCCAACGCCAACTGCGGTTAGAAACTGGCAAAGTGAAATCGAATCAGGTCAAGTGGCACTGGTTTTTGAAAATACGCAAACAACAGGGAAAGTTGTGGCTAATGCGTTAAAGATAGCGCGTGAAAAACAAGTGCCAATCGTTAAGGTAACTGAAACTAAACCAGATCATTTAACCTACGTTGCATGGCAATTACAAATTTTAACTGCGATAGAAGAGGCGTTACAAAAATGAAGTTGTTAGAAGGCCATCAGATTGGCATTAATTTTGATGGGCGCTGGTTATATCAAGATGTTAATTTTACTTTGACCGCGCACCATATTTTAGCTTTAATTGGTGAAAATGGGGTGGGTAAGACCACGCTGTTACGGGCAATTTTGGGAGAACAGGCGGTATCTGCTGGTGAATTAACATGGCATTCATCGCAAGCGGTTGTAGCCTATGTGCCACAATATCGTGCTGATATGCAGGCGTTCCCCTTAACGATTAAAGAGTATGTGAGTTTAAGCATGGATCATGGAATTCGCCCTTGGTTCACATCAGCTGAAAAGGAATGGCTGACGCATATTATTGCAGACACCAAATTGACGGCTATTGCTAATCGTCGCATTGACCAAGCGTCCGGTGGTGAACGACAACGGGCATTCTTGGCACAAGCGTTGGTTAGACGCCCCCAGATTTTAATTTTAGATGAAGCAACGGCTAATTTAGATCAACACGCAAAATTTGAGTTGATGGATGTTGTGGATCATTATCGCCAACATCATGAATTGAGTGTTATTATGGTGAGCCATGACACAGATATTGTGCAACGTTATGCCGATGACTATTTATTCTTGACGGCAGGCACAAGCGAATTTGGGACATCACCTGACGCGGCAATTTCCCGAATGAAACAAGGTCAGGAGGCGACACAGCATGTTTAATTATGAGTTTATGCAGCACGCCTTTGTCGTTGGCACCTTAATTGCAGTTGTCTCAGCATTTATTGGGGTCTTTGTTGTGGCAAAGCGCATGGCATTTTTTGGCCATGTGCTAAGTGAAATTGGCTTTGCGGGCGCTGCCTTTGGTCTTTTTATGGGTTGGTCACCGTTACTAGGGATGTTGTTATTCACGATTGTTTCCGCAGTTAGTATTGGTCAAATTGGTTTGAGCGAGCAACGGTCAGAATCGGTGATTTCAGCCGTTAGTGCAGTCGCCATTGGGCTAGGCGTCGCATTTTTAGCACTTTCGCAAAAGAACGCCAGCGCGGCAACTGGCATTTTGTTTGGTTCAATTTTTAGTATCAGTGCTGAAAATGTTTGGCAAGTTGTCGCTCTAGCATCGGTGGTGTTATTCGTCGGATTGCTTTTATATCGACCGTTACGTCATTTTGCTTTTGATGTGACAACAGCACGATACAGTTTAGAGCATCAGCTTGCGTTAAATGTGACTTTTTTGGTGATGATTGCAGTGACAGTTGCTGTATCAGCACAAGTCGTTGGCTCGCTATTGATTTTCATTCTGATGATTTTACCTGCGTCAGCCGCAATGCGCTTTGGACGTACAGTTTGGCAAATGATTGGACTTGCGATTTTGTTCGCCGTTGGTGGTGTTTGGGTTGCACTTGTTTTGGCCTATTGGACTAACTTACCAGTGAGCTTTTTCATTGCCCTTTTAGAAGCTAGTATTTATTTTTTTAGTTTGTTAAAAACACGTTGAACCAAGCCTTCAAATTATTTGGAGGCTTTTCAAATTAAGTAAAGCGACTAGTATGTGTAATGTCGATTGATGAAAATTTGACATTTTTAACGTTAGAAGTACGCAGAATTAAGGGAGATACTTATCACGGGCGCGGGACTATGGTAAGATTAGAAAGACAATTTACGAGGAATAGGTATATCAAATGTTAACTGTATCAAATGTTTCGGTCGCATTTTCTGGGAAAAAATTATACGACGAAGTTAACCTAAAGTTTACGCCAGGTAACACATACGGTGTGATTGGCGCCAACGGTGCGGGTAAGTCAACCTTCTTGAAGGTCTTAGAAGGTAAATTAGCACCGACAACTGGTAACGTTTCAATGGAAGCCAATGAACGCATGTCGTCATTGGTACAAGACCACTTTGCTTTTGATGAATTCACTGTTTTGGATACAGTGATGCAAGGCTACAAGGAATTGCATGATGTTAAAAATGAGATGGACGCCATT